>DASWSX010000278.1:0-10015 GCA_036402435.1 Telluria sp.
GGTCGATCCAGCTAGTGAGTTGTTCTTGTGTCGTCATGTCGTTTCCTATCTGGCGCCGGCTTCAAACCACGCGGCGACCTGCGCCCGCTCGGCGTCCGTCATATTGGTGAGGTTCCCGATCGGCATAGCCTTCAGCTGCACCGACTGTTCGTAAATCTTGGCTGCGTTCTGGCGGATTAGCGCCGCGTCATGCAGCATGATCCCGGCCGGCGCGGTGGCGAAGCCGGGCTGCGTAGGCGCGGCCGAGTGGCACGACACGCAGCGCTGCGCCATGATCTGCTGGACCGCCGCGAACTGCGCGGCCGGATCAGGCGCAGCATCGCGCGCGGCAGGCGCCTTGGGAGCTATCGCGACAGCCAGCACCAGCAGCAGCGCCACGCCGGCAACCGGATACTTCCACTCGACACGGCCCTTGTGGCGCAGGTTGAAGAAGTGGCGGATCAACACGCCCGCCGCCATGATCACGCCCAGCACCGCCCATGCATGCTCGTGGCGGTAGGTCATCGCGTAGTGATTGCTGATCATGATGAACAGCACCGGCAACGTGAAGTAGTTGTTATGGACGCTGCGCTGCTTGGCCTTCAGGCCGTGGACCGGGTCGGGCTTCTGCCCCGCCATCATCGCGTTCACCATCTTGCGCTGGCCCGGGATAATCAGCATCAGCACGTTCCCGACCATCATGGTGCCGATCATGGCGCCGACGTGGATGTACGCAGCGCGCCCGCTCAGGTACTGCGTCAGCACGTACGCGCTGGCCACCAGCAGCACGAAGATCACCGCGCCGAACGCCAGGTCGTGCTGGCCGAGCTTCGAGCGGCACAGCAGGTCATACACGGTCCATCCGAGCACAATGCTGCCAAGGCCGATGCCGATCGCCTGCCAGCTGGTGAGGTTGGCTACGGCGGTATCGACCATCATGGCTTGCGCGTTGAAGTAGTAGACGATCGTCAGCAGCGCGAATCCGGACAGCCAGGTCGAATAGGCCTCCCACTTAAACCAGTGCAGCTCCTTGGGCAGTTCGCTTGGCGCCACCAGGTATTTTTGCGGGTTGTAGAAGCCGCCGCCGTGCACCGCCCACAGCTCGCCCGACACGCCCTTGTTGGCCAGCTCGGAACCCGGCGCCGGCGGGCGGATCGTGTTATCGAGCCAGACGAAATAGAACGATGCGCCAATCCATGCGATGCCGGTGATGACGTGCAGCCAGCGGATCAGCAGGTTGATCCAGTCGAGGCCGTAGGGGAGCAGGTGTCCGAAAACTTCCATGGTTTTCCTTGTTGCGGGAACGACGACAATGGTACGGCGAATTTACAGAAGATAAACGTTTTTGGTTTCGACCACATGAAATATCGCGTATATTCGACATAACCGATTCGATATACGCTCTCCCATGGCCAGCCTTCCCCAGCACCTTGATTTGCACCTGATCCGCATCCTGTACCTGCTGCTGGTCGAAAAGAACGTTTCGCGGGTGGCGCTCAAGCTCAACCAGCCGCAGCCGTCGATCTCGGCGTCGCTGCGCAAGCTGCGCGAGCTGACCGGCGATCCGCTGCTGGTGCGCGGCGCGCGCGGCATGGTGCCGACGCAGCACGGCGAAAGCCTGCTCAAGCCGGCCAAGCGCATTCTCGACGAAACCGAGAACCTGTTCATCAAGAAGTCTCCCTTTATACCGGAACAGGAAGCGCGCACCTTCAATATCGCCGCGCCCGATTACCTCGACAGCCAGTTCCTGCCCAACGTGGTCGCGGCGCTGCGGCGCGACTCGCCCAACAGCCGCGTCGTCATCCACAGCATGGGACCGGGCGTCGATTACATCCGCATGCTGTCGGACGGCGACATGGACCTCGTCATCGCGAACTGGGACGAACCGCCGGCGCACCTTCATATGTCCAAGCTGTTTGAAGACCCGATCATCTGCACCATGCGCGCGGACACGCCCTATGCCCGGCGCACGGCGAGCGACGCGATGACGGTGGAAGACTACCTTAGCCTTCCGCACGTTGCGCCCTCGCAGATGATGCCGGGCCACCGCGGCGTGATCGACGCCTTCCTCGACCGCGAGGGCCTGCGCCGCAACGTCGCCGTGGAATCGGCCTACTTCGGGCTGATCCCGTACATGCTCACGCAGACCGACCTTGTGCTGACCACCGGCCGCCAGTTCATCCGCTTCTACGAACGCACGCTGCCGCTCAAGACGTTCACGGTGCCGGTCAAGTTCCCGCCGATGCGCTTCTACCAGCTGTGGCACGAACGGGTGCACCAGGCGCCCGAACACAAGTGGCTGCGCGACCAGATCAGTGCAGCGGCCAAGGCGCTGATTCAAAAGTAACTCCGGATATCGAGATCATGACTACACTTCCAGAACTGAACAGCTGCGACGCGCAGGCCTTCGTCGATACCCTGCGCGGCATCTATGAACATTCGCCATGGATCCCCGGGCGCGCCGCCGCACAGCGGCCCTTCGCCACGGCGTCCGCGCTAAAGCTCGCGCTGCAAGGCGTGGTAGCAAGCGCCAGCATCGACGAGCAACTTAGCCTGATCCGCGCCCACCCCGAGCTGGCCGGCAAGGCTGCGATTGCGGGCGAACTGACTGCCGAGTCGATGGGCGAACAAGCCAGGTCAGGCCTGAATCTGTGCAGCGCCGAGGAGTACGCGACGCTTCACAGGCTAAACGCCGGCTACAACGCCAAGTTTGGCTTCCCGTTCATCCTCGCGGTCAAAGGGCCGACCGGACACGGACTGACGCGCGAGCAGGTGATCGAAACCTTCAGCCGCCGCCTGAAGAACCAGCGCGCCGACGAGATGGCCGAAAGCCTGCGCCAGATCCACCGCATTGCCGAGATCCGACTCAACGAGCTGCTCAAGATCGAACATGACTTTGGCCCGACCGTGATGGCGTGGTCCGAGATTATCGGCGCATGGAGCGAAGCCGGCGACGGCCTCACCTGCTCGTACATGACGCCGCCCCATCGCCGCACCGCAGCCCAGATCGCGGACTGGATGCGCGAAGCCGGCATGAGTGCGCATATCGACGCCGTCGGTAACGTGGTCGGTCGCTACGAGGCTGCCGACCCTGCCGCGAAGACGCTGATGACCGGATCGCACTACGACACCGTGCGCGACGGCGGCAAGTACGACGGGCGCCTCGGCATCCTGCTGCCGATCGCGATCGTTCGCCACCTGCACGCGCGCGGCGAACGCCTGCCCTTCCACCTTGAGATCGTCGGCTTCGCCGAAGAAGAAGGCGTGCGCTTCAAGAGCACCTTCCTGGGCAGTAACGCGATCGCCGGACGCTTCGATATGGCGCAACTGGACCAGGTTGACGCAGACGGCATCACAATGCGCCAGGCCCTCTCCGAGGCTGGACACGATGTGAACGCCATCGCTGCGATTGCACGCGACCCTGCGAACCTGCTGGGCTTTGTCGAGGTTCATATCGAACAAGGCCCGGTACTGCTCGAGAAAGGGTTGCCGGTCGGCGTTGTGACAGCCATTGCGGGAAGCTCGCGCTACCTGGTCGGCCTGACAGGACTGGCCAGCCACGCCGGCACGACCCCGATGAACATGCGCAAGGATGCTGCCGCTGCGGCAGCGGAGATCGTGCTGATGGTCGAGGCGCGCTGCAGCCAGGGCGATTCGCTGGTCGGGACTGTAGGCCAGCTGGAGGTGCCTAACGGCTCCGTGAATGTGATTCCGGGGCACTGCAAGCTGTCGCTCGACATCCGCGCCGCGAGCGACGAGATGCGGCTGGCGGCGGTGCAGGATGTCCTCGACGGGATTGCTGCGATCTGCGGCCGCCGCCAGGTTGAGCCGGAGATCAGGCAGGTGGTATCGGCGCCCGCCGCGCCCTGCGCGCCGTGGATGATGGACCAGCTGGGGGCAGCCGTTCAACGCGCCGGAGTGCCGCGCTACGACCTTCCGTCCGGTGCCGGGCACGATGCGATGGCGATGGCGAAGATCACCGATGTGGCCATGTTGTTCACGCGCTGCGGGAATGGGGGTATCAGCCATAACCGGCTCGAGACCATGACCGCCGACGACGCCGAGGTGACCGGCCAGGTATTACTGGATTTTTTACGCGCTTTTAAATCGAACTAAAACACTGATGACCATTTTAGCTGACCGAACCACCCCTCCGCGAATTCGCCGCAGTCAAACCCTCGCACTCGTGCTTCTGGTGGTGTGCGGGGTGATCAACTACCTCGATCGCGCCACGCTGGCCGTGGCCAACGAGTACATCCGCGCCGACCTCGGCCTCTCGCTCGGGCAAATGGGCCTGCTGCTATCTGCATTCTCGTGGAGCTACGCGCTGTGCCAGCTTCCGGTAGGTGCGCTGGTCGACAAGGTGGGGCCGCGCTGGCTGCTCGGTATCGGCCTGGTGGTCTGGTCGCTGGCACAGGCCGCGGGCGGACTCGCCTCGACCTTCGGCTGGTTCTTCATCGCGCGCATCGCGCTTGGCATCGGCGAGGCGCCGCAGTTTCCCGCCGCGGCACGGGTCGTCAGCAACTGGTTCCCGTTACGTTCGCGCGGCACGCCGACGGGCATCTACAATTCGGCCTCGCCGCTGGGGGTCGCGCTCGCACCGCTCCTCCTGTCGCCGTTGATCCTTGCGACCAGCTGGCACTGGGCTTTCTTCGTCACCGGCGCGATGGGATTGGTGGCTGCGGTAGTCTGGGTAGCGTTGTACCGCGATCCGGTCCGCGCGCAAATGACCGATGTCGAGCGGGCGTACCTGGAAGAAGGTGAAGCCAGCAAGGCCACGCCAAAAGTCAGCTTTGCCGCCTGGTGCGCGCTGTTCCGGTACCGCGCGACGTGGGGCATGATGCTGGGCTTTTTCGGATCCGTTTACCTGAACTGGGTCTACCTGACCTGGCTGCCGGGCTACCTGCGTACCGAGCGGAACATGGACCTGGCATATGCCGGCATCGCCGCTTCCATTCCGTTCTTCTGCGGCTTCGCCGGCGCCCTGCTGGCCGGGTGGGCGTCCGACCGCGTCACCCGTGGAGCCGCCTCGCCGGTCGCAGCGCGCCGCAACGCGGTCGTGGTCGCGATGCTGGGCATGGTGGTCTTCACGATTCCGGCCGCACTGGTCGAGAGCAATGTCGCTGCTGTCGCCTGCATCTCGATCGTTATCTTTTTGGCGAATGCCTCGTCGGCGTGTTCGTGGTCGCTGGCCACGGTGGCGGCGCCGCCAAGTCGCATCGCCTCGCTGGGCGCGATACAGAATTTTGGCGGGTTCCTCGGCGGAGCGCTTGCGCCGATCCTCACCGGCTATATCGCCCAGACCTGGTCTTTCGTGCCGGCGTTGCTGACCGGGGCGGGCATTGCCTTCCTCGGCGCGATGGCGTATCACTTCCTGGTCGTCAAGCCTATCCCCGAGCAGGAGTAAACCGGCGGACGCGCGCCAGCGCATCCGCCATGCGTTGCACTACGGCGTCAGGACGACCTTCCGGCAATCGTCTTCCTTCTTGTCGAACATCTTGTAGCCTTCCGCCGCCTGCTCCAGCTTGAGACGGTGGGAAATGATCGCGTTCGGATGCAGCCTGCCCTCTTCGATCGCGGTCAGCAGCTCCGGCATAAACTTCTGCACGTGCGTCTGCCCCGCCTTCACCGTCAAGCCCTTCTCGAAGATATCCCCGAACAGGAAGCCGTGGATGAAGCCTGCATACAGTCCGGGCACGCTGATCGTGCCACCGCGCCGGCACGCCGCGATACACTGGCGCAGGGCCTTGCCGCTGCTGCCTTCCATCTTGATGTTGGTAAGGACGGTTTCAATGGTGCTGCCCTTGGCCTCGAAGCCGACCGCATCGACAACGCCGTCCACGCCGCGGTTATTGGTATTCTCGATGATGAACTCGGCCGCATCGACATCGTCGAAATTAATCGGGATGACGCCATACGTCTGGCGCGCGAACTCGAGGCGGAAGTTGTGGTGATCGACCATGAAGATCTTCTCGACGCCAAGCATGCGCGCGCTCGCCGCAGCCATCTGGCCTACCGGACCGGCGCCAAAAATGGCCAGGCTTCCGCCCTTGCCCACGCCCGTGTTGACAACCGCCTGGTGCCCGGTCGGCAGGATATCGCTGAGGAACAGCACCTGCTCGTCGGCCAGCGTGGTCGGGATCTTGATCGGGCCGACGTTCGCCTTCGGCACGCGCACGTACTCGGCCTGCCCGCCCGGAATGCCGCCATACAGGTGGCTGAACCCGAACAGCGCCGCGCCGGAACGCAGGCTTTTCTTGTTCATGATCGAACCACGGTCCGGATTGGTGGTCTCGCACGCGGAGTAAGCCTGCAAGTCGCAAAAGAAGCAGGTGCCGCACGCGATCACGAAAGGCACCACCACGCGGTCGCCCTTTTGCAGCTTGGTGACGTTCGGCCCCACGTCCACCACCTCGCCCATGAATTCGTGGCCAAGGATATCGCCGCCCTTCATCGCCGGGATCTTCCCGCGGTACATATGCAGGTCAGAACCGCAGATCGCGGTTGCGGTGATCTTCAGGATGGCGTCATCCGGATCTTGCAGGATAGGGTCGGGGACTGTATCCACACGGACGTCATGGCTGCCGTGGTAGGTGAGTGCGCGCATTGAGTTCTCCTTGTTAAAGAGACAGCGTAACAAGGCGGAGACCGCGCACGTATAAGAAACAAGCTTAACTGTTAGTAGGATACCGCCGACGAAGTTTCCAAACTAAAAGTTTCAGATCGGCACAACCCGAGCCCGTTCAAGCATTGCATGCATCAGCACGTTGCAGCCGGCCTCGAGATGATCAGGCTGGGCATCCTCGATCTCATTGTGGCTGATACCGTCCTTGCACGGCACGAAGATCATGCCCGATGGGGCCACGCGCGCGGCGTAGATGGCATCGTGCCCCGCGCCGGACACCACGTCCATCGTCGAATAACCCAGCTTTTCGGTAGCGGCGCGCACCGCGCCCACACAGTCGGGATGGAACGGGCAAGGCGGATAGTACGAGACCCGCTCGACCTTGATCGACAGTCCGCTGTCGGCGCTGGTCTTGTCGACGAACGCCAGCATCTCTTCGTGCATCGTGTTGAGCAGTTCGTCGTTCACGTTGCGCAGGTCGATGCTGAATTTGACCTCGCCCGGGATCACGTTGCGGCTGTTCGGGAATACCTGCACCATGCCGACCGTGCCGCGGCCATAGGGCGGATAGCGGTTCGCGATCTGCACTACTTCCTGCATGATGCGCGTCGCCACCTGCAGCGCGTCCTTGCGCAGGCCCATCGGCGTCGGACCTGCGTGGGCTTCCATGCCGCTGACGACGCAGTCGTACCACGACAGCCCCATCACGGCCGGCACCACGCCGATGACCTTGCCGGCGTCTTCCAGCACCGGCCCTTGTTCGATATGCGTCTCGAAGTAGGCGCCGATCGGATGCTGGCCCGGTACCTGTTCGCCCATGTAGCCGATGCGCGCCAGCTCGTCGCGCACGCTCTTGCCTTCGGTGTCGACCGCCGCATAGGCCGTATCGAGGCTGAACGCACCGCAGAATACCCCCGAACCCATCATCACCGGCACGAAGCGCGATCCTTCCTCGTTGGTCCAGAACGCGACTTCGATCGGCGCTTCGGTGACGATGCCGCTGTCGTTCAGGGTTCGGACGACCTCAAGGCCGGCCAGCACGCCGTAGTTGCCGTCGAACTTGCCGCCAGTCGGCTGCGTATCGATATGGGAGCCGGTCATCACCGGAGGCAGCGAAGGGTTGCTGCCCTCGCGCCGCATGAACACGTTGCCGATCTGGTCGACGGTGACCGACAGGCCGGCTTGCTTCGCCCAGCCCACGACCAGGTCGCGGCCCTGCTTGTCGAGGTCAGTCAGCGCCAGGCGCTTGACGCCGCCCTTCGGAGTCGCGCCGATTTGCGCCAGCTCCATCAGGGATGCCCACAGGCGGTCGCCATTGATACGCAGGTCGTTCATGTTCAGCTCCATTGTTATGCCATGAGCGGCGCGAACGCCGGACGGTCGATGTGGCGGCCCGCGCCTTCAACGGCGCGCAGCTCGCCGTTCGAAAACACGACCTTGCCGGCGGAGAGCGTGCAGGTCGGAATACCCTGAACCGTTCGTCCTTCGAACACGTTGAAGCCGCCCTTGGCGAACTGGTTTTTGGCTGAAATCGTGCGCGTGCCTTCCGGGTCCCACACCACGATGTCGGCGTCGGCCCCTACCGCGATCAGCCCCTTGCGCGGGTACATATTAAAAATCTGGGCAGCGTTGGTGGAAGTGACGCGCACGAATTCCGATGGCGTCAACTTGCCGGTCCCGACACCGGCATCCCACACGACCGACATGCGGTCTTCGACGCCGCCGCAGCCGTTCGGAATCTTGGTGAAGTTGTCGGCGCCGGCCGCCTTCTGCTCGGCGCAGAAGGTGCAGTGGTCGGTCGCGGTCGTGTGCAGGTTGCCGCCCTGGAGGCCCTGCCAAAGCGCGGCCTGGTGGTGCTTGCCGCGGAACGGTGGGCTCATGACATGGCCGCGCGCAAATTCGAGGTCGCTGCTGTAATAGACGCTGTCGTCGATGACCAGGTGCCCGGCCAGCGCCTCGCCATACACGCGCTGGCCCTTGGCGCGAGCGCGTGTAATGGCTTCGAGCGATTCGGCGCACGACACGTGCACGATGTAGACCGGCGTGCCAAGCACGTTGGCAATCGCGATGGCGCGGTTGGCCGCTTCCGCCTCTACCTCGGGCGGGCGTGACAGGGGGTGCGCCGACGGGCCGGTAATGCCCTTGCGGAGCAGGTCCTGCTGCAGCTGAAATACCAGCTCGCCGTTCTCGGCATGAACGGTCGGTATCGCACCCAGTTCAAGCGCGCGCGTGAAGCTCTTTACCAGTGTTTCGTCGTCGGCCATGATGGCGTTCTTGTACGCCATGAAGTGCTTGAAGCTGTTTACGCCGTGGTCGCGCACCAGTGTGCCCATATCGGCGTGCACCGTGTCGTCCCACCAGGTGACGGCCACGTGGAACGTGTAGTCGCCTGCCGATTTTCGGGCCCAGCCGCGCCATGTGTGATACGCCTCGAGCAGCGACTGCTTAGGGTCCGGGATGACGAAGTCCATGATCGTGGTGGTGCCGCCTGCCAGTCCGGCAGCGGTGCCGGTGAAGAAGTCGTCCGCCGTGACGGTGCCCATGAACGGCAACTGCATGTGCGTGTGGGTGTCGATCCCGCCCGGCATCACGAACTGGCCGGAGGCGTCGATGACGGTCGCATGCGGCGGCGCTTCGAGGTTCTCGCCCACCGCGACGATCTTGTCGCCGAAGCACAGCACGTCGGCGCGGAAGGCGCGGTCGGCGTTCACTACGGTACCGCCTCGGATAATGGTCGTCATGTACTTCTCCGTAAAGCCGTTCTAGGAATGGGTTGCCGGGCGCAGCGCTGGCTGCGTGCGTCCGTTCATCAGCACGCCGTAGACGACGGCGGCAATCGCCACGCCTACAAACCAGGCGTAGGTGTAGATCGTTTTGAAGATGTCGCCCACTTCAGGGAACGATGCCGGGAAAGCCGCGTTCAGGAAGCCCGGGATATTCGGCAGCACGCCCAGTACGAAGGCGATGATGGCGGCCATGTTCCAACCGTTGCGGTACGTGTAGGCACCGCTGTCGCGGTACAGGTCGTCCACATTCAATGTGGTCTTGCGGATGAAGTAGTAGTCGATGATCAGAATGCCGGCGATCGGCCCGAGCAGCGCCGAATAGCCGATCAGCCATGTGAAGATGTAGCCCTGGGTGGTTTCCAGGATTTTCCACGGCATCATCACGAGCGCTATGCCCGCGGTTATGTAGCCACCCATGCGGTACGAGATGTTTTTTGGCGAGAGCGCGGAGAAGTCGTATGCCGGCCCCACCAGGTTGGCTGCGAGGTTGACGCTGACGGTATCGACCAGCAGCACGATCAGCGCGATCAGCACGGCGATGCCCGTCATGCGGCTGGCCAGGTCGACCGGGTCCCACAGTGCTTTGCCGTACAAGACGACCGTGGCCGAGGTGACGATCACCGCC
>DASWSX010000279.1:0-9959 GCA_036402435.1 Telluria sp.
GGTGTACCGCCATCCATTCCCGGGTCCGGGCCTGGGCGTGCGCATCCTCGGCGAAGTGAAGAAGGAATTTGCCGACCTGCTGCGCCGCGCCGATGCGATCTTCATCGAAGAACTGCGCAAGACGCCGTGCGATATTCCTGCGCTGGAAAGTATCGATGCAGGCGAAGCGCCGAAGAACTGGTACGAGGCGACCAGCCAGGCGTTTGCAGTGTTCCTGCCGGTGAAATCGGTAGGCGTGATGGGCGATGGGCGTACCTACGAGTACGTGGTTGCGCTGCGCGCGGTGCAAACGCTCGACTTCATGACGGCGCAATGGGCGCACCTGCCGCACAGCTTGCTCGGCAAGGTGTCGAACCGGATCATTAACGAAGTGCGCGGGATTAACCGCGTGGTCTACGATATTTCTGGCAAGCCGCCTGCGACTATTGAGTGGGAATGATTCCTGACTCGGCACGAGCTGGCAAGCTCTGGTAGCTGAAGTGACGAAAAGCCCCTGATTTCAGGGGCTTTTTCTTTGTATGGCAGGCTCAGGCATGCAGAAGCGCGTTTCTACTCGATCCAGCTGAATCCATCCCGCGCCAGCAATGCGAACGACCCGGTCGGCCCCCACGATCCGGCCGCATAGGGATGCGGCTTCTCGGCCAGCACGCCCCAGCCGTTGATGATCGGATCGGCCCACTCCCAGGCCGCTTCCAGCTCGTCGCGGCGCATGAAGTGCGTCAGGCGTCCGCGCACTACGTCGATCAGCAGCCGTTCATAGGCTTCGGCGCGGCGTTGCTGGAAGGCCGAGTGCAAGTCCAGGTTCAGCTCGACCTGCTGCATTTGCATGCCACTGCCCGGTTGCTTGGCCATGATCTGCAGCTTGATCGCTTCCTCGGGTTGCAGTTCGATCACCAGCCGGTTGGCGACGCCGCCCGGGGTTTCCGGGAACAGCGGGAACGGCGGGTTGGCGAACTCGATCACAATCTTGGACGAGCGGCGCTGCATGCGCTTGCCGGTACGAAGGTAGAACGGCACCTTCGACCAGCGCCAGGTGTCGACGTGGGCGCGCAGCGCGACAAAGGTCTCGGTGCTGGACCCGGACGGGACGTTGGGCTCATCGAGGTAACCCGGCACCTCCTGGTTACCGCTCACGCCGCGGATGTACTGCCCGCGCACCGTGTCGCGCGCGATATCGGCCAGGCCGAAGCGGCGCAGCGAACGCAGCACCTTCAGCTTTTCGTCGCGCACTGCATCCGGGGTCAGTGACGTCGGCGGCTCCATGGCGACGATGCACAGCAGCTGCAGCAGGTGATTCTGCACCATGTCGCGCATCGCGCCAGTGCTGTCGTAGAAGCCCGCGCGGCTGCCGACGCCCACTTCTTCAGCGACGGTAATCTGCACGCTGGAGATGTTCGGCGCACGCCACAGGGGTTCGAGGATCGAGTTCCCGAAGCGCAGCACCATCAGGTTCTGCACCGTTTCTTTGCCCAGGTAATGGTCGATGCGGTAGATCTGCGACTCGGCGAAATGCTTGCCGACCGCCTCGTTGATGTCGACCGCTGACGCCAGGTCGCGGCCCAGAGGCTTCTCCAGGACGACTCGGGCATTCCGGTCGACCAGCCCGGCCTCGGAGAGCTTGTCGCAGATGGTGATGAAGAGTGACGGCGCCGTGGACAGGTAGAAGACGCGCTGAGCGCCGGCGCGCGATGCTTGTGCCAGGGCGCCGAAGTCTGGCGCCGCCTGTACGTCCAGCCGGACGTACTCCAGCAGTTGCAGGAAGCCGTCCCATGTCCGCTCGTTGAAGTTGGCGCTGGCGATGAAGGAACGCGAATACGCTTCGACATGTGCGAGGTAGGCCTCGCGATCGAGTTCCTGGCGTCCGGTCGACAGGATCCGGGTCGAAGCCGGCAGGTTGTCGTGGAGGAAGGCCATGTAGAGCGCAGGAAGCAGTTTGCGCATCGCGAGGTCGCCCATGCCGCCAAAGATAACCATGTCGAGGGGAAGGCCGGTATCAAGCTCTGTCGAAGACGTCATTTCAATTTTTCGCCAAAAGAAGTTAAAGATGTAGGCAATGCCGGGCCGTAACGGGGATCACGGCTGATGGGTCAGTGCCGATAGCGTACCTTACCGCAAACTTGCCCGGTAGGTGGAACCCGCTTGACCGCAAGGGCAGGAAAGGCCCGGTCGCCGCCATCGAGGCGCGCTCACGCAACGACATGGTATGCTGCGCGCTATCGACGAGCTGTTCGGAGCGTGGTTTCTGCCTTTCTCAACGACTTGGATGAGCCGTTTATCATCGAGTGTGAGTGAGACTTCCCACGCTGACAATTTTGTCTTTTTGATCGACGATGGAGCCCTGTTCTCACAGGGCTCTATTTTTTTGAACGATCAACTGTCCAGTTACGCCAGCCCTTGGCCGAAGCATTTTTTAGCACTAATTTGGAATTGAATTATGGAAATCAAAGTCAACTTTCTCGACAAGCTACGTCTCGAAGCGAAGTTCGACGACTTCACGGTGATCGCCGACCAGCCCATTCGCTACAAGGGCGATGGCTCGGCGCCTGGTCCGTTCGACTATTTCCTGGCCTCGTCGGCCTTGTGTGCGGCTTACTTCGTGAAGCTGTACTGTGACACCCGGAATATTTCGACCGAAAATATTCGCCTGTCGCAGAATAATATTGTTGATCCGGAAAACCGCTACCAGCAGATTTTCAAGATCCAGGTCGAGCTGCCGGCCGATATCTCAGACAAGGACCGTCAGGGAATCTTGCGCTCGATCGACCGCTGCACGGTGAAGAAAGTGGTGCAAGCCGGGCCCGAGTTCGTGATCGAAGAGGTCGCGAACCTGGATGCCGATGCGCAGGCGTTGCTGACCTTGCAGCCTGGTAGTTCGAGCACTTATATCCCAGGCAAGGATCTGCCGCTCGAGCAAACCATCGCCAATATGTCGGAAATGTTGGCAAGCTGGGGCATCAAGATTGAAATCGCGTCGTGGCGCAACATCGTTCCGAATGTGTGGTCGCTGCACATCCGCGACGCGCACTCGCCGATGTGTTTTACCAATGGCAAGGGAGCGACAAAGGAAAGCGCGTTGGCTTCAGCGCTCGGGGAGTATATCGAGCGCCTCAATTGCAATCATTTCTACGCTGGTGCCTTCTGGGGCGAGGACATCGCCAACGCGGCCTTCGTACATTATCCGGACGAGCGCTGGTTCCAGCCTGGCCCTGATGATGCGCTGCCGACTGAAATTCTCGATGAGTACTGCCTGGGAATTTATGATCCTGATGGCGAGTTGCGCGGTTCGCATCTGGTCGACACCAACTCCGGCAATGTGCAGCGCGGTATCTGTTCGTTGCCATTCGTGCGGCAGTCGGACGGCGAGCTTACCTATTTCCCGGCTAACCTCGTGGAAAACCTCTACGTCAGCAATGGCATGAGCGCTGGTAACACGCTGGCCGAAGCGCAGGTGCAATGCTTGTCCGAGATTTTCGAACGGGCGGTCAAGCGTGAAATCCTGGAAGGTGAGCTCGCATTGCCCGATGTACCGCACGACGTGCTGGCGAAATACCCAGGCATTCTGGCCGGGATTCAGGGGCTGGAAGAGCAGGGCTTCCCGGTGCTGGTAAAGGATGCGTCGCTAGGCGGCACCTACCCGGTGATGTGCGTTACCTTGATGAACCCGAAGACCGGAGGGGTCTTTGCTTCGTTCGGCGCGCACCCGAGTTTCGAGGTGGCGCTGGAGCGGAGCCTGACCGAACTGCTGCAGGGGCGGAGTTTCGAAGGACTGAACGATTTACCTCAGCCCACCTTTGCAAGTGAAGCCGTAACTGAACCATACAACTTTGTTGAGCACTTCATTGACTCGAGCGGTGTGGTGTCGTGGCGCTTTTTCAGCGCCAAAGCGGATTTCGATTTCGTTGAATGGGATTTTTCTGCGGAAGGCAAAAACTCCAATGCCGAAGAAGCCGCGACCCTGCTCGGCATCCTCGACGATATGGGCAAAGAGGTCTATACGGCGGTGTATGACCAACTTGGCGCGGTAGCCTGCCGGATTCTGGTGCCCGGTTATTCCGAGATTTATCCCGTAGAAGACCTGGTCTGGGATAACACAAACAAGGCGCTCTTGTTCCGCGACGATATTTTGAACCTGCATCGCCTGGATGATGACCGCCTGGCAGCACTGCTCGATCGTTTGGAAAACAACGAGCTGGACGAATACTCCGACATCGCGACATTGATCGGTATCGAGTTCGACGAGAATACGGACTGGGGACAGCTGACAGTTCACGAGCTGAAGCTGCTCATTCATTTGGCCTTGCAGCAATTTGACGAGGCGCACGAGCTGGTAGGCGCGTTCTTGCAGTACAACGACAACACCGTCGAGCGCCGGCTGTTTTATCAGGCCATGAATGTCGTGCTGGAGGTGATCCTCGACGATGAGCTGGAACTGGACGATTACGTGGCCAACTTCCGCCGGATGTATGGCAACGCTCGCATGGATGCGGTGCTCGGCACAGTGGATGGCAGCGTGCGCTTCTTCGGGTTGACGCCGACGAGTATGAAGCTGGAGGGCCTGGACAGGCACCATCGCCTGATCGACAGCTACAAGAAATTGCACAAGGCGCGGGCCAATGTTGCGGCTGCATCCAGTTAGCGTAACCATCCTGCCAGGGTCTGGGTAGGAGGAGATTTCCTCAGCGTTTTCTATTTTAAAAACCCGCTTCGGCGGGTTTTTTTTCGTCCGTGCATTAGCCAGCGAGATGTGCCGTTCTCGTCCGGATGAGGCAGCCTGTTGACCACCGTCAACAGTGCGCGGATCGCGGATGAACTGCGCTATTCTCAATTGTATAAACGCTATTTCTTTGCAGTTGCACTTCGCAGTTCACCAATGAGAGGATTGATCATGCAACATACCCTGTTCGCTGTATTCGACAACCGCAACGATGCCCAAAGCGCCATGGACGAGTTGCTCCTGTCCGGCTTTTCCCAATCCGATGTGCGCCTGGCGGAAGACAGCAGCGGCATCGGCGACACCACCACCGAGCGTACTGAGGACGAAGGAATCGGCGCCAGCATCAAGCATTTCTTCAGCGACCTGTTCGGCAGCGATGACGATGTGTATTCGCACAAGTACTCTACTGCGGTCAGCAAAGGACACTATGTCGTCACCGTCACTGCGGTCGACGAGCCGGGCGTCGAGCGCGCGGCTGACATCGTCGAACGCTTCGGCCCGGTCGATATCGACGAGAAGGCGGCCGAGTGGGGCGGGGCTCCCGCAGCCAGCGCAGGGGCGATGCGCATGGGCAGCGCTGGCGCAAGGCAGCAATCGGAAGCCACGACCTTGCACTTCCAGGGCGACCGCAACCTGTTCGCGCAGCAGTCGCTGAACGACGAGCGGCCAATGGGCCAGACGTATCAGGAATCGATGGGGGCGGGCGAAGAGCTGTCGACCGGTCGTTTCGGCAGCACGCAGGGCGAAAGCCTGACCGGTTCGCTTCAGCGTGACACCGGCATGAGCGGCGGCAGCGCGATGGGCAATTCTGGCAGCGCCGGCCCCGGCAGCGCAGCGATGGGACTCGGTTCCGCAAGGCGTGAAGTTCAGCGCGGCAGCAGCCGGGTATATTCGCCGTACTCCGCGGACCAGTCGGACACGGATGACGACAGCTATAACCGCAGGCACTGGGACAGCACGTACAGCGCAAGCGGCAGGGACTATGACGACTACACGCCCGCCTACAGCTATGGCCGTGAAGTCGCGAACATGTACCGTGGCCAACCCTGGAACGATGTCGAGATGGACGTTCGTAAAGGGTGGGAGTCGCGCTCTGCTTCGACCGGGGAATCGACCTGGGATGAGTTCAAGGAAGCGATCCGTCATGGTTGGAACCGCCTGACCCATTAATCCGGGGCAGGGAAGAAAAGGGCGCTTCGGCGCCCTTTTCTTTATTCCGGATGGAATGCTTCTTCGCGCTTCCTTTTTAACGCCGGCAGCATCACCGCAACCATCGCAGCCACCGCCAGGCCCAGCATGGTCGCACTGATTGGGCGCTGCACGAACACCAGCGGGTCGCTTTGCGACAGCAGCAGCGCGCGGCGAAGGTATTCCTCCATCATCGGTCCGATGATATAGCCCAGCAGCATCGGCGCCGGTTCGGCCCCGAGCTTGGCGCAGATATAGCCGAACAAACCAAACAAGGCCATCAGCCAGACGTCGAATTCCGCGTTGTTCAGGCTGAACACGCCGATCGCGCAGAACATCAGCACGGCCGGATACAGGCGATGGTAAGGCACCATGATCATCCTGACCCACAGCCCGATCATCGGCAGGTTCAGGACCACCAGGAACAGGTTGCCGAACCACATCGATACGATCAGGCCCCAGAACAGCGAGGGCTGCTCGGTCATCACCGCCGGCCCGGGCTGGATGCCCTGGATAATCAGGGCGCCGATCATCAGCGCCATCACGGGATTGGAGGGGATGCCGAGGGTTAGCATCGGAATGAAGGAGGTCTGGGCGCCAGCGTTGTTGGCCGCCTCTGGCGCCGCGACGCCTTCGATGGCGCCTTTGCCAAACTGGGCCGGGTTTTTGGAAACCTTTTTTTCGATCGAGTAGGCGGCAAACGATGCGAGCATTGCGCCCCCGCCAGGCAGGATCCCGAGGGCGGCGCCGAAGACGGTACCGCGCACGACCGGCGCGATGATGCGCCTGAAATCCTCCTTGGTCAGCATGAGGCCCGAAACTTTCTTCATCACCAGGTTGCGCGTCTGGTCGCTTTCGAGGTTGCGGACGATCTCGCCGACGCCGAACATGCCCATTGCAACGATGACGAAGTTGATGCCGTCGGCCAGTTGCGGCAAGCCGAACGTGTAACGCTGGGCGCCGGAGTTGACGTCGGTGCCGACCAGCCCGAGCAGCAGCCCAAGCAGAACCATGCCGATCGCATTGAGCAGCGAGCCGCTGGCCAGCACCACCGATGCCACCAGGCCCAGCACCATCAACGAGAAGTATTCAGCCGGCCCGAAGCGCAGCGCCAGGTCGGCAAGCGGCGGCGCGAATGCGGCCAGCAGTACGATGGCCGCGGTGCCGGCGAAAAACGACGCGAGCGCGGCGGTAGCGAGCGCCTTGCCGGCATCCCCGTTACGCGCCATCTGGTAGCCGTCGATGGCCGTCACGACCGAGGATGACTCGCCCGGCAGGTTAACCAGAATGGCCGTGGTCGATCCGCCATACTGGGCGCCGTAGTAAATCCCCGCGAGCATGATCAGCGCGGAGATCGGCGGCAGGCCGAAGGTGGTCGGCAGCAGCATCGCGATGGTCGCGATGGGTCCCAGACCAGGCAGTACGCCGACAGCGGTGCCGACAAAGACACCGATCAGGCAATACATCAGGTTGCCGAGTGTGAACGCGGTGGCGAAACCCAACCCGAGATTGCTTAAGATTTCCATTTCTTAGGCTAAGGCGAAGCAATGCCTGGGATGCCGACTGGCGCCGGGCATACCACTTTAACCGTTGAATTTTGAAGCGTTAATCGACCACAGACGCGATGCAGGTCAAACGTGTGGACATTGCCTGGAAGCGGAGCCCGTTAACGAAAGGTTCGGGCCAGGACGGCGTGGCGGTGCTCGAAGAAGCGCTTGACGAACCACCGAACAATTGATGGTGCGAAGCGCGGCGAGAAGGTAAGGTTATCCGTCACAGTCGCGCCGTCGCCGGTGCGCGTAACGACGCGCTCATGCCGCCACATCCGCATCGAAAACAGGGGCGACTGTTCGACGAAGCGGTGGCCAGGCTCCAGCTCCACGAAGGTCAGCTTCGACATGTCCATCGGGAAGATGCCAAGCAGGAGGAAATGGCAGCGGCAGAGTGGTCTGCCGAGCGCCGTGTCCTTGTCGATGTGCTTCAAACCTTTAGGAAAAGTGATCTTGAGGATAGGCCACATCTCTGCCTGGATGCCGCGTATTGACGTCGACCAGGTCCAGATTTCATCGACGGAAGTGGGTACATTGGTGGCAATGGTCAGGCGCTCTATCGGCATCGGATTGAAGGCAGTTGATTAACGTTGCCTTATTTTCTCTCCTTCCGCGACACTGTTCCGTTCGCTAAGCCTCACTTGCCACCAGTTAATCCCGGTCGGTTCAGTCGATGCACCGGCCCTTTTGTAGACCGGTACCATTTTCACGTTTTATTTGTGCGCCAGGCTGAACTCGAAACTCGCCACCCCATCCACCGCACCCTTGACGCGGTCACCGGGCTGCAAGGGCCCGACCCCGGCTGGCGTGCCGGTGAAGATCAGGTCGCCCGGCGCCAGCGCGACAAAGCGTGAAATATGGGCGATGATGTCCGGCACCGGCCAGATCATTTCCTGAAGCGTGCCGTCCTGCGTGAGGGCGCCGTTGACCTCGAGCCAGATGCGCGCATCGTGCGGATGGCCGACCTCGCCGGCAGGATGCAGCGCGCTGCACGGCGCCGAAGCATCGAAGCCCTTGGCAAAGTCCCACGGCCGGCGCATGTCCTTGGCCACGGCCTGGATATCGCGCCGGGTCAGGTCCAGTCCCACACCGTAGCCCCACACCAGCCCGAGCGCGTCGCCCGGCGCGATGTCGGTGCCGCCGCCGGCGAGGGCGACGACCATTTCCACTTCATGGTGCATGTCGTTGGTGGCGGAAGGAAAGGGCACCACGCCTTCGGCAGGCACGACGGCGTCGGCCGGCTTCATGAAGAAGAATGGCTCCTCGCGCGTTGGGTCATTGCCCATTTCTCGTGCGTGCGCGGCGTAATTGCGTCCGACGCAGAACACGCGGCGGATTGGGAATCGCGCGCTGCTGCCTGCAACGCCGATCGACGGCGTTACTGGCGGGGGAAGAACATAGTCTGTCATTGGATTCCTCTCGGATTGAAGTTTGTCACATTGTAATAGTTTGCGGCTATTTGGAAGCCGCGTCCGGCGCTTGAAGATGACGCCAGCGCGCGTGGCGTTCCCGCACGTTCGGCTTTTCCGTCCAGCGGTGGTATGGTTGGTACTTCTTTGATAAACGCCGGTCCCGGCCAGAGCAGGGAGGTAACCGTGGTTGACGATGAGCATATCGAGCAGGCGCTGGACGAAGCCTTGCGCGAGACCTTTCCAGCGAGCGATCCGGTGGCGGTCACCATTGCGCGGCCAGTCAAGCGCGAGCCGGCGCTGAAGCTGGCAAGTGCGGCGGACGAAAAGGCGCCGCTCGTGTGCACCATCGGCCATTCGAACCAGCCGCTCGAGACCTTTATTGATTTGCTTCGGAGTCATGGCATCGACCGGGTGATCGACGTCAGGACAGTGCCGCGCTCGCGCCACAATCCGCATTTCGGCCAGGATCTGCTGCCAGCATCGCTGGAAGCGGCTGGAATTTCATACACCCACATACCGGGGCTGGGCGGATTGCGCCGCGCACGGCCCGATTCCCCCAACATAGGCTGGCGTAACGTGTCGTTCCGGGGTTATGCGGACTATATGCAAACCGCCGGATTCCAGGACGAAGTGGAGCGCCTGAAGGCGATCGCGAGCCAGGACAAATGCGCATTGATGTGCGCCGAGGCGGTCCCGTGGCGATGCCACCGCTCGCTGATCGCCGATGCACTGCTCATTCGCGGCCTGCGGGTCGAACACATCATGGGACCCAAGGCGCGCAGGAAGCATACCCTTACGCCGTTTGCCAGCGTGGACGAATGCTGCATTACCTATCCGGCCGATGACCAGTGACACGTTTATCAGTCCAGCGGGGTTTCGACTTTCTTTAATGTCCGAAGCACGAAGCTCGATTTGCTGTGCCGGATGGCCGGGATTTTATACAGGGCTGTGCGGCCTGCGCCACCTTCACGCAACTGGTCCAGCGCAAGCACGCCCCATGCACGCTGACGCTGATGGGACTTGGCGCCTACCCTGCGTCGAGTGAGCTGTGGCTTGGCATGTTGGGCATGCACGGCCCCCTCGAAGCCAATCTCG
>DASWSX010000280.1:0-2769 GCA_036402435.1 Telluria sp.
TCGTCGATGAAGGTGGCCAGGTGCACGCGGTAGTTCTGCGACAGGTGCTTGAGCAGGTGATACGAGCGGATCTTGTCGCCCTTGTTGGGCGGATAAGGCATCCGGTGGATCAGCAGGAGCAGGTCTTCCACGGCTTACCCCAGGTTCCTGACGATGTACGGACCAAGTATATTGGCCAGGCCGATCGGCATCTTGCGCCACATCTTGATGAACAGCTGGTACTTCGGGTTCAGCGGATTATTGTCCGGCAGTTCGGTCGAGCCGTACAGGCGATATTCGTAAGCCAGCGGGGTCGGCTCGAAGCCCCAGTTCTTCTTGAAGTCGAAGGCCCCGGTACCGAGCTTGCTGCGGCCGAAGTCGAAGATTCGCACGCCGCGCGCGGCCGCCGCCTGCATCAGGTTCCAGTACATGAAATCGTTGCCGGCGCATTCGCGCGCGGCCGGCATGCCGCCGCCGTAGTACGGCAGCACTTCATCGCGGAAGTAGAAGCTCAATACGCCGGCGATGATCTCCTTGCCGCGCACGATGGTACGAATCTCGCACTCGTCGCCGAACACTTCCTTGATGACCTTGAAGTACTTCTTCGGGAACACTGGGGTGCCCAGGCGGTGCACGCTGGTCGAGTACGCGATGAAGAAGCGGTCGACGTCCTGGTCGATCTCGCCGGTCAGGCCAAGCTTGATCCCCTTGCGCACCATCGCGCGCTGCTTGCGCGGGATGGCGTTCATGTTCTCTTCGTCGTCGGCGCTGATCTCCTTGCGGAAGGTGACGTACAGCTCCTTCAGGTACCAGTCCGGGTTGCCCGCATGCTGGGGCACCAGGTTGCGGTATTCGAGGTGGCCGACGCCGAGCGAGCGGGCCAGCTTGTCGGCGGCGTCGTCCAGCAGCGGACGGGCCGCTTCCGAAGTGGCGGCGACGCCGCCCAGCACGCAAAACGGCAGGGAGCCGAGCGAGTGGCCGAACATCCGGCTCTTGATCTCGGCCAACGGCAGCACGCCGACGATCTTGCCGTCCTGTTCGACGTAGTAGAACCACGTCTTGTGGCCGTACGTGCGTTCGATCACCGTCTGCCAGCCGGCGCGGTGGAAGAAGGTCGCTTCAGGGCAGCTGGCCACGAACGCGTCCCAGCGCGCCATGTCCTTCGCCTGCAGCAGGTGGACGGCCGGGCGGCCGGCGATGGCCGCGGCGGCGGCCTTTTTCTCTTGTACTGCTTCGATGATAGAGCTCATTACTTACCTAAAAAAATACGGTCCATCCGGTCCCACTTGAAATCGCGCGTCAGCTGGGCGATGCGCCCTTCCATGCGGTCCAGGTTGACGTAGTGGCGGAAGCGGCTCTTCATGCTGGCGCCGGACGGACGCGGCTGGCCAGGGTCGATTTCCCACGGGTGGAAATAGAAGATCGCGCTTTGCTGGTCGACCTGATTGACCCGTTCCATCATCCAGCGCGACAGCGCGTACGGCAGCAGGCGGAAGTAGCCGCCGCCGCCGGCCGGCAGCTTGCGCTGCATGACCTGCACGGTGGTGATCGGGATTTCCAGCAGTCCGTCCGGGCCGTTCGGGTAGAACGCGAAGCGCGGCGCGTCGGGCATGCCGTAGTGGTCGTGCTGAATCGGGTAGATGCTCGAGCTGTAGCGGTAGCCGGCTTCCTGCAGCACGTCGAGCGCCCACAGGTTGGCGGTGCCGATCGAGAAGCTCGGGGCGCGGTAGCCCAGGACCTGCACGCCGCCGATGTCTTCCAGCAGCGCCTTGCTGCGCACGACGTCGTCGGTGAACTCGGCGCGGGTCTGGTCGGACGCGCGCAGGTGGCCGTAGCCGTGGCTGGCCAGTTCGTGGCCGCCGGCGACGATGTCGCGCACAACCTGCGGATAGCGTTCGGCGATCCAGCCCAGCGTGAAGAAGGTGGCGTGCACCTCCTCTTTTGCCAGCAGGGCGAGGATGCGTTCGACGTTGCGCTCGACCCGGCATTCGCGTCCGGCCCAGCTGTCACGGTCGATCACTTCCGCGAACGCCGAGACCTGGAAGTAGTCCTCGACGTCGATCGTCATGGCGTTGCGGATCTCGGTCGCCGCAACAGCGGCTTCAGGGTGGAGTCGGTCGTTCATCTTGATTATTGTCCGGTGCTTGCGTTGGTGCCGGCAGCGAGCTGACGATCTTTTTCAGGATCGACAGCACCGACGCCATGGATTTTTCCATCTTCATCATGCGCTCATCCATGTAACCAGGGTTGTCCAGGTTCGGTGATTGCGCATGACGCTCGTCGCCATTGACGCCGTCATGCTGTACCGCGCCTGGGGGCAGCTGGTATTCCGACTGGATGTCGCTGACGACTTCCTCGACGTCCTTTTCCTTGAGCGAGTGCAGCTCTTCCAGGTAGCCCATCAGCAGCAGGCGGTCGCACAGGGCATTCACCTTGCGCGGGATGCCGCCCGAGTATTCGTGGATCGCCGCGTAGGCGTTGTCGCTGAAGGTCGGGTCGTCGCGCCAGCCGACGGTGTGCAGGCGATGCTCGATGTAGGCGCGGGTCTCCTCGGCATCCATCGGGCCGAGGTGGTAGCTGGCCGTGACGCGCTGGCGCAGCTGCTGCATGCCGGCGCTGTGCAAGGTGGTGCGGAATTCGGGCTGGCCGAGCAGGAAGGTCTGCAGCAGCGATTTTTCGTCGGTCTGGAAGTTCGACAGCATGCGCAGTTCCTCGACCGCGCGCGGGGTCAGGTTCTGGGCTTCGTCGACCACCAGCAAGGCGCGCTTGCCGTCCTGGTCGCAGGCGCGC
>DASWSX010000281.1:0-15150 GCA_036402435.1 Telluria sp.
TTGCGGACGAACGAACACCGGCCGAAAAATTGGGCGCCTGCTGCCGCGTCGATTTTGTTGTGCACGTTATTCATATGTTCCTCTTCCGCGATGCCATTTAAACAGATAAGCTACATTTCGCTTGAGGCCAGTGTATGGCCAATCGCAGAGGGGTGTAAGCCGAATTGGGTAAGGTTTGTAACACTTTGTAATGCCCCACACACAGTTCGCATGTGTGAACCGATATGACGTTACCATAGCGACATGATTATGACAAATTTGACAGCCATATGAACGCACAACCGACATCCAGCGCAGGCAACAATACAACGGCCACAGCCACAGGTGGCCACTCCGCCAAAATTATGGTAGTGGACGACGACGTCCGCCTGCGCGACCTGCTGCGCCGCTATCTCACCGAGCAGGGCTTTTCGGTGGTCACCGCGGAGAGCGCGACGGCGATGAACAAGCTGTGGCTGCGCGAACGCTATGACCTTTTGGTACTCGACCTGATGCTGCCCGGCGAAGACGGCCTGTCGATCTGCCGCCGCCTGCGCGGCGCCGGCGACCAGACCCCGATCATCATGCTGACCGCAAAAGGCGAAGATGTCGACCGCATCGTCGGCCTCGAGATGGGCGCCGACGATTACCTGCCCAAGCCTTTCAACCCGCGTGAACTGGTGGCCCGCATCGGCGCGGTCCTGCGCCGCAAGGGCCCGGACGAAATCCCCGGCGCGCCGTCGGAAACTCCGCAGACTTTCGAGTTCGGCCAGTTCGTGCTCGACCTGGGCACACGCACACTGAAGAAAAACGGCGACACCGTGCCGCTGACGACCGGCGAATTCTCGGTGCTCAAGGTGTTCGCCCGCCACGCGCGCCAGCCGCTGTCGCGCGAGAAGCTGATGGAACTGGCGCGCGGCCGCGAATACGAGGTGTTCGACCGCAGCCTGGACGTGCAGATTTCGCGCCTTCGCAAGCTGATCGAACCCGATCCGTCCAGTCCGCTTTACATCCAGACCGTATGGGGCCTCGGCTACGTGTTCATCCCTGAAGGCCAGCCGCGCTAGTGGTGCTCAGTAACGCGACGCCGCCGCGCACGCCGCGCATGGGCTGGTTCAGGAGCGGCCTGTTCTGGCGCACCTTCCTCCTGCTGAGCATACTCACCACGTTGTCGATGGCATCGTGGATCGGCATGATCAGCGCGATCCAGCGCGACGCCAAGGTCGAACAGACCGCGCAGCTGGTGATCTCGGTTGTCACCATCACCCACGCCGCCCTGACCCACTCCGCGCCCGAGCTGCGCCGCGAACTGCTGTTCGAACTGGTCTCGAACGAAGGCATCCGCATCTTCACGCTCGAGGATTCCGACGAGGTCGATCCGCCGCCGGCCAATCCGCTGATGCCCGATATCGCGCGCATCGTGCGCGAAAAGCTGGGCGCCGACACCCAGTTCTCCAGCCGCGTGAACGGCGTGCCGGGCTTCTGGATCAGCTTTAACATCGCCGACGACAAGTACTGGCTGATGCTAGAACGCGAGCGCCTGACGGGCCTTACCGGCGTCCAGTGGCTCGGCTGGGCCACCGTGGTCGGCGTGCTGTCGCTGCTTGGCGCGGCGCTGATCTCAAGCCTGGTCAACCTACCCCTGGCGCGCCTGACTGCGGCGGCGCGCGATATCGCGCAGGGCAAGCGCCCTGCCCCGCTGCCGGAAAAAGGCTCGAAGGAGATCATCGAGGCGAACCGCAGTTTCAACCAGATGGTCGACGACCTGCAGCAGGTGGAATCGGACCGCGCCGTGATTCTGGCGGGTATCTCGCACGACCTGCGCACGCCGCTGGCGCGCATGCAGCTCGAACTGGAGATGGCGCAGCTGGGCACCGAGGCGCGCGAAGGCATGCAGTCGGACATCGCGCAAATGGACGCGATCATCGGCCAGTTCCTCGATTACGCCAAGCCGACCGAAGCGGCCACGTTCGTCCCGATCGACATCAGCGGCCTGCTGGAAGACAGCGCGCGCGCCGCCGAGCGCATGCCCGGCATGAAGGTCAGCACCGACATCGAACAGGACGTGCTTGTAAGCGGCAATGCGACCGACCTGCGCCGCGTGATCAACAACCTGATTGAAAACGCCCGCCGCTACGGCCAGACGCCGGGCACCGGCGTCACCGAAATCGACATCGCCTGCCATGTCAGGACGACCGGTTTCGACAAGCGCGTCGTCATCGAAGTGCAGGACCACGGCGCGGGCGTACCCGCCGACCAGATCGGCCAGCTGCTCAAGCCCTTCACGCGGATGGACAGTGCGCGCGGCCAGGCCAACGGCGCCGGGCTGGGACTGGCAATCGTCGAGCGCGTGGTGTTGCGCCACAATGCGGAGCTCATCGTCAGCAACCGCGAAGGCGGAGGCCTGAACATCCAGATCGTCATGCCGGCGGCGCAATAACAGCACTGGCGTATACTGTCGGGATCATTCCCAACTTTCCATCGCCATGCTGACCTACGCAGACATCGAACAAGCCGCAGAGCGCATTCGCGGCGCAGCCCACCGCACGCCTGTACTGACCTCGCGCACCGCCGACGAACGCACCGGCGCCAGGCTGTTCTTCAAGTGCGAGAACTTCCAGCGCATGGGCGCCTTCAAGTTCCGCGGCGCCTACAACGCCATCTCGCGCTTCACCGAAGACCAGCGCCGTGCCGGCGTGCTCACCTTCTCGTCGGGCAATCACGCGCAGGCGATCGCGCTGTCGGCCCGCCTGCTCGGCATCCGCTCGGCGATCCTGATGCCGCACGACGCACCGGAACTGAAGATCCAGGCCACCAAGGCTTATGGCGGCGAAGTGATCATCTACGACCGCTACAAGGAAAACCGCGAAGAAATCGGCCAGCGCCTGGCAAAGGAACGCGGCATGACCCTGATCCCGCCGTACGACCACCCTGACGTGATCTGCGGCCAGGGCACGGCGGCCAAGGAATTGTTCGAGGAAGCCGGAGGGCTGGACGTGCTGCTGGTCTGCCTGGGCGGCGGCGGCCTGCTGGCCGGGTCCGCGCTGGCGGCTGCGGCGCTGTCGCCGTCGTGCAAGGTGATCGGCGTCGAGCCGGAGCTGGGCAACGATGGCCAGCAGTCGCTGCGCAAAGGTGAAGTCGTTCACATCGCCGTGCCCGACACCATCGCCGACGGCGCCAAGGTGACCCACATCGGCGACCATAATTTTGAGGTGATCAAGCGCCACGTCGACGATATCGTGACGGTCTCGGACGCGCAACTGGTGAGCACCATGCTGTTCTTCGCCGAACGCATGAAAATGATCGTCGAGCCGACCGGCTGCCTGGGCGCGGCGGCAGCGCTGCACGGCGCGCTGCCCGTCGAGGGCAAGAAGGTGGGGATTATCATCAGCGGCGGCAACGTCGATCTGGCGGCGTTCGCCCGCTACGTGGTGGCAGCATGAAGCTGATACAGGCACGCGGCCTGCCCGAGCCGGCAGGACATTACTCGCAGGCGGTAGAAGCGAATGGCCTCGTTTTCGTGTCAGGCATTCTGCCCCAGCACGGCGTGGTCGACCCGACCATCGATACATTCGAAGACCAGTGCGAATCGGTATTCGCCCAGTGCGAGAAGATCCTGCAGGCGGCCGGATGCGGCTTCAACGACGTCGTCCAGTGCACCGTGTACCTGGTGGGGATCGCGCAATGGCCGGCTTTTAACGCCATCTATGCGCGCGTGTTCGGCGCCCACAAGCCGGCGCGCGCCGTGGTGCCGGTACCGGAACTGCACTTCGGCTTCAGCGTCGAAGTGCAGATGGTCGCGGCCAGGCCGCCTGCCTAGTCCTTCGCGCGCGCCAGTTCTGCCTTGAAGCGCGGCTTGCCGTCGCGCTCAAGGTAGTACGACATCGATTTGCCGTCAGGCGCAAGCGTCACCGTCCAGACATTGGTGGCGGCCGCCGGGATCAGTTTGGCCGTGTAGGCGTCCGCTTCGAAGGACTGCACGCTCGCGCTTCCCTTGTCGTTCGCCATGCCGCCGTACATGGTCTGGGCGTCCGGCGTGCCGTCTTCATGGCGATGGTCGTGTTTGAGTTCGACGCCGGCCGCGGACTTTGTGAATACCCAGGTGCGCGAGCGGTCGGCGCCGACGAGGAACGGCACGCGGATTTCGTCGGCGGTGCACGATGCGACCTTCGCCACCAGCTTCTTGCCGGCGAATGCGTCGCCCGCGTCGCGCGGGAACACGGACGCGCCTTCGAACGTGGCGCCGCAGGCCGCGGCAAGCCTGGAGAAGAATTCCGCCCTGGCGTCGGCCTGTGCGTGTACCGGAACGGTGGCGGCGATTGCGCCCAGCATGGCGGCGGTTCCCAGGATTTTCATGGCGGCTCCTCTTGTTAAAGTGAGGAGCACGATAGGGCTGGGCCAGCGCCGTGTCAACGACTTATTCTTGGCCAGCCTGTTCGAGCGCCTGGCGTACCTCGTTGGCGTCGTCCGGACGCACCACGCGCGCCATTTCTTTGCCGTCCCTTAGCACGACGACGGTCGGCCACAGCTTGACGCGGAACGAGCGTCCGAGCGCACGGCCCGGGCCATCTTCGACCTTGATATGCTGGACGCCAGGATGCGCTGACAGCGCCGACGTGATGTGCTGCTCGGCCGCGCGGCAGTAGCCGCACCAGCCGGTCCCGAATTCGAGTGCGACGGTGCCGGGCAGCGCGTCGACTGCGCTGCGGTCCGGCTGTGTGGTTTCGTATGCCTTGCCCATGGTGGCTCCTTTCAACGCTGGATGGGGCGCGGTGCGCCTTGCCGTTCAAGTATGCCATGGGCGGCGCCGGCGTCACCGCACGCCACGTCCCATGCATTGAGCTCGGCCCCGCGCTTCCTGATCCATACCCGCGCCTCTGCCTGGGCGGGTTCGCTGTTGAAAACCAGGGCATGCAGCTGTTCCCTTCCGTGCGGAGGCGCGCTGACGTCGATCGCGGCCAGCCTGTAGCGCAGCGACCGGTGCGGCGCGCAGCTGGTATTCCCCGAGAACAGCAGGCGCGCCTTTTGCAGCAGGACGGCGTGCTGCTGGATCAGGGGCGCCAGTTCGGCGTCGGGAATGCGCTGCATGAGCTCAACCAGGTGCATCGGCTTGGCGCAGCGGCCACGGTCGATCCAGGCAAAGCTGCGCTGGCCGCCGGTGCTCCAGCGCGCATTGGCGCGCGCGCGCGGATTGTACGCATACGCCGTTTGCGTCATGCGGCAAAGGGCGCCAGCGGCGCGGTATGGCGCGCTGTCGACCTTCGCGGCGACCTTCCACTCGCGCTGTCCGGGAGCGCGGGTGATCTCGAATACAGGCGCCAGCGTTGAAGGCTGCGGGGACGCAGCCTGGTAGAACGCCTTGAACGATTCGGTTTCTTGTGTGCTGGGCGCGCGCTGGCCTGGCAAGGCATCCTGCGCGTGGGCAGGCATCGACATTAACGCGGCAAGCGCGAGTGCGGCTGGGATCATTGGGCGCGGCAGGATAGTTCGGGCGCCCAGTATGATCGCTGGGCAGTGCGAGGGCAAGCGCGGCCTATGCAGCCTTGCCGCTGCTGCGGCGCTTGCGGCCCGCGGCGAAGCCCAGCGCGCCCAGGAGGCCAAGCGCCAGCGTGCCAGGCTCTGGCACTTCCGACTGCCCGTCGTCGAACTCGACGACCAGGTTATCGAGGGTGAAACCATCATTGCCGCTCACGCCGCCCTCGCCTGTGAAAATATACGTGTCGACGGTGGCGCCGGGCAGGAAGAAACGCTGGAAGTCATTGACGCCGCCCGGGCCATCGACGATCAGGTCGAGCTCGAGCGAACCGCTCGCCACCACCAGGCCGCCGAGCAGTCCGACGAAGTCGATGCGCGCGGCCGAATCCTGGGTCTGGGGGAACGAGAACACCTCGGCGGCCTCCAGGCTCGACAGGATGAACTCGCCGCCACCGGCGCGCATGACCGCGACCTGGTCGGCAAAGCCAAGGCCGCCCAGAAGCGGTCCGGGTGCGAGCATTGTCCGCGTGCCGTTCGACGCGCACACGGGGTCGCAAGCGACGCCATTGGTGAAGTAAATTGCACCGTTGCGGTTGGCCAGGAAGCGGAAGCCATTACTGACGACGTCGGTGGAAATTGTTCCCTCGGGAACATCTTCGAAGTCAATCACGTCGGCCTGGGCGCTGGAAGTGAATGCCGCGCACAAAACGAACAGCACTTTAAATATTGATTTCATGTTGGGTCCTCGTATGATCATTTTGCTATCATAGCGAGCTCAAGCAATATCCGCGCCAGTGGAGAAATAAGCTTTCGAATCAATCGCTTAGCATTGACGAAACTCAACAGTTCGGTCGATGTGTAAAGTTTTCCGTGGCTACAGCGCTGCCCGCAGTACAGGATCAAGCACGCCACCGAGGCGCTGTGCCAGGAATTCGACCAGGGCGCTTACCCGCGGCGCAAGCGCCCCCTGCTTGTAAAACACCGCCCAGACCGGCTGGGACCACGACAGCGCGGCGTTCTCCAGCACCGGCACCAGCGCGCCGCGCCGTACATCGCCGGCGGTCAGGAAGTCGGCCAGGCAGGCGACGCCCGCGCCGGCCAGCGCCAGGTGGCGCAGCGTCTCGCCACTGGACGCGGTGACGGCGGGCGACACGGCCAACCCTTCGGCGCCGCCATGTGCCAGCGGCCAGATGTTCAGCGACGCCGGCGCCGTGAATCCCAGCAGGCGGTGTGACGCGAGCTGCTCCACCGATGCCGGAGCGCCATGGCGCTCTATATAAGAAGGTGAAGCGAGCAGCCGCAGCCGGCTCTGCCCGAGCTGGCGCGCGTTCAGGGTCGAGTCGGCCAGCGTGCCGATGCGGATCGCCAGGTCGGCCCGCTCCTCGATCAGGTCGATGACGGTTTCGCCGCTGGCCAGCTCCAGGCGGATCAGCGGATAGGCGTCGAGGAAGCCGGCGACCAGCGGCGCGAGCAGATGGTCGAGCACCGGCGTGGCCGCATTCACGCGCACCAGGCCGGACGGCTGCGAGCGGCGCGCCGCCACCTGCGCCTCGGCGTCCTCCAGGTCGGCGATCACCTTGCGTGCGCGCCCCAAGAGCCACGCGCCCTCTTCGGTCAGGTCGAGCCGGCGCGTGGTGCGCTGGATCAGGGTCGTGCCGAGCTGCGCCTCAAGCCGCGCTATGGTCCTGCTGACGCCCGACGGCGTCTGCCCCAGCTTGCGGGCGGCAGCGGAAAACGACCCGCCATCTATCACCGCGGCGAAAGCAATCAGCGCATCTACACTCAGCATTCGTGACTCCCAGTCAAAAGTATATTGTACGGCAACCCATTTTTCTGTGGACGCGATCCGGGCACACTGCCGCATCGCTTACCTATTCACAGGAGAAACAAATGCCACTCGCACTATGGGCGCTCACACTCAGCGCTTTTGCCATCGGAACCACCGAATTCGTGATTGTCGGCCTGATTCCCACCATCGCCGCCAGCCTCGGCGTGTCCGTTCCTTCCGCCGGCCTGCTGGTGAGCCTGTACGCGCTGGGCGTCGCCGTCGGAGCGCCGGTGCTGACCGCCCTCACCGGCCGCGTGCCGCGCAAGCAGCTGCTGCTTGGCCTGATGGTGCTGTTCACCGCCGGTAACCTGCTGGCTTGGATAGCGCCCGGCTACGGCGCGCTGATGGCCGCGCGCGTGCTGACCGGCCTGGCGCACGGCGTGTTCTTCTCGATCGGGTCGACCATCGCCACCGGCCTGGTGCCGCGCGAGAAAGCGGCCAGCGCGATCGCGCTGATGTTCACCGGGTTGACGGTGGCCCTGGTCACCGGCGTCCCCCTGGGCACCTTCATCGGACAGACGTTCGGCTGGCAGTCGACCTTCCTCGCGGTCTCGCTGCTTGGCGTGGTGGCGATTGCCGGCAGCTGGCTGCTGGTGCCGTCCAATATCCCGAACAGCAAGCCATCGAGCGTGATGGCGCAGCTGGCGGTGCTGAAGAAGCCGCGCTTGCTGCTGGTGTACGCCATCACGGCGCTGGGCTACGGCGGCTCGTTCATCGCCTTTACCTACCTCGCGCCGATCCTGCAGGAAGTCGCCGGCTTCGCGCCATCGAGCGTCGGCCTGGTGATGCTGGTGTACGGCGTGTCGGTCGCGGCCGGGAACATCTGGGGCGGCAAGCTGGCGGACAAGCACGGCCCGATCCGCGCCCTGCAGGTGGTGTTCGCGCTGCTTGCGCTGGTGCTGCTCGTCCTGACCTTCACCGCTGCGAATCCATGGCTGGTGGTAGCCACCGTGCTGGCATGGGGAGCGGTCGCCTTTGGCAACGTGCCCGGCCTGCAGGTGTATGTCGTGCAGCGCGCCGAGCGCGACGCGCCGCATGCGGTGGACGTGGCCTCGGGCCTGAACATCGCCGCCTTTAACGTCGGCATCGCCATGGGCGCGTGGGGCGGGGGCCTGATCGTCACACACTTCGGCCTGATGGCCACGCCGTGGATCGGCGCCCTTGTGGTCACCGGCGCGCTTGGCCTGACCACGCTGGCCGGATGGCTCGACCGGCGCGACGGCATCAGCCCGAAGGCCGTTGGCGTGCACGCGGCTGCGGCGCATTAGGCAGGCGGCTCGTCCAGTTCGGGGTAGTGGCGGAAGATGCCCTCCTCGTTGAACGGGATCCGGCGCGGCGATGCGAGATAGCGCGCGATGTTGGCGCGGCCCGCCACCCGTTCGTGCAGTTTGCGTAGCGCCGGGTAGCCAGGTTCGATGCGCGCCATCGCCTTGGGAAAGGCGTAGCGCAAACCATCGATTACCTGGAACATTGACAGGTCCACGTACGACAGGCGCGCGCCGAGCAGGAAGCTGCCGCGCCGCCCCGGCTGCGCCAGCAGCCCTTCAAAGTAGCCGAGGAACTTGGGGATGCGCCGCGCGATGAATTCCGCCGCCCGGCGCTTCGCTTCTTTCTTCTGGTCTTCGTAGAACAGCGCGACGCCGACCGGATGGTGGGTGTCGTGCGCCTCGCTGACCAGGTCGGCGATGGTCAGCTGGAGCTGGTGCGCCCACAACCGTCCTTCGTGCGCACGCGGCGCCAGGCCATGGCGCGCGCCGAGGAACAGCAGGATATTCGCGGTCTGCCCGATCGTCATCGTGCCGGACTTGAGGAACGGCGGCGCGAAGCTCCGATGCTGCTCCTGCTCCAGCGCCGCCAGCATTTTCTCCATGCCGCCTTCGCCGCGCGCGACGTCGGTGTACGGCGCGCCGGCCTCCTCCAGCGCCAGCCGCACGAACTCGCCGCGCCCCTGGATCGAAGGCCAGTAATACAGCTCGTATGCCATACGAATACCTCCCTCTTTAGGGCCAGGTGATTGTATCAACCTGGCTAGACAATCATGCTACTCTTCCGGCTCGGGCGCCATGCCCGCCAAAACGATAAGAGGGAAAAATGCTAAAAAAAATCGCTATCGCCATCCTCGTCATTGCCGCCGTCATCTTCGGCATGGCCATGATGCAACCAGATACTTTCACCGTGACCCGCAGCACGACCATCAAGGCGCCGCCGGAAAAAATCATCCCGCTGGTGAACGACTTCCGTAACTGGCAGAGCTGGTCGCCGTGGGAAAACCTCGACCCGGCGATGCAGCGCACGTTCAGCGGCCCGGCCAGCGGCACAGGTGCTGTGTACGAATGGAAAGGCAATAGCGATGTCGGCAAGGGCCGCATGGAAATTACCGGGCAGCAGCTGCCGTCGAAAGTGACCGTCAAGCTCGATTTCGTCGAGCCGATCGCCTCGTCGAACGTCACGGAATTTGCCTTTGTGCCGCAGGGCGATTCCACGACCGTGAACTGGACGATGAGCGGCCCGATGATGTTCGTCACCAAGATCATGAGCGTGTTCACCAGCATGGACAAGATGATCGGCAGCGACTTCGAAAAAGGCCTCGCGAAAATGAAGACGGAGGCCGAGAAGTAAGCCGTCATGCCGTATCCGGCGCGCTCGCGCCTGGCCGGGCTGCTGCTTGCGCTGTCGCTGAACGTCGGGTTCATCGCGATGTTCGTCTGGCAGGTGCGACCGCGGCTTGACCATGTGCCCGACCCGACGCGCATGGCGCTGGTGTGGGCGGTGCCGGTGGTCGAAGCGCCACCGCCAGCACCTCCCGCACCAGCGGCGCCGTCAAAGCCTGCCCGGCAACGCGAGGCGCGCAGAATCCAGGCAGCCATTGCTCCTGTCGCGGTCATCGAGGAAGCTCCAACAATGCGTGCGGACGAACTGGTTATTGAGTCGGACTCCGCCGATCCTTTCGAAGCCTCCGACAGCGCAACCGTAAATTCGTTTGACAAAGCCGTGACGGGCAAGGCCATCAAGATGGCGATGGATGAACGGAAGGCGCTGGAAGACACGCAGAAATTCGTCAAATCCGGGCCCGCAAAGACGAAATACGAAGTGTTCGCCGACAACGCGGAGCACGCCACCATCCCGTTCTGTTACCGCGCCGATGCGATGAAACATACTCCGCCTGTACTCAAGGTCGGGAAACTCAAGATCCCGCTCGGCGGCGTGCTCGCGGCACCTTTTTTCGTCAAGGCGATCGCCTCCGGCAAGTGCCGCATGAAATAGCCGGGCCGCAGCAAGGAATGGCGCGTTGGGCGATAATCGAAGGCTGATCCATCGCTCAATTGAGGTGTACCTTGCTTAACTTCGACTTCTACAATCCCACCCGCATCCTGTTCGGCCAGGGCCAGATCGCATCCCTTTCGACCCTGGTGCCGGACGGCGCCCGCGTGATGATGCTGTACGGCGGCGGCAGCATCCGCCAGAACGGCGTGTACGACGAAGTGATGGCGGCGCTGGCCGGGCACAGCGTCACCGAATTTGGCGGCATCGAACCCAATCCAAGCTACGAAACGCTGATGCGCGCAATCGAGCAAGTCAAGGCGGAAAAGATCGACTTCCTGCTGGCCGTCGGCGGCGGCTCGGTCATCGATGGCACCAAGTTCGTTGCGGCCGGCGCGCTGCTCGATGAAGACCCGTGGTCGATCTTCGACAAGCGCAGTGCGAATATCATCGACGCCCTACCCTTCGGCACCGTGCTGACGCTGCCGGCGACCGGCTCGGAGATGAACAGCGGCGGCGTCGTGACGCGCAAGTCCACCCAGGAAAAGCGCTCCTTCATGAGCCGCAAGGTGTTCCCGCAATTCTCGATCCTGGACCCGTCCAAGACCTTCACGCTGCCGGTGCGCCAAATCGGCAACGGTGTGGTCGACGCGTTCGCTCACATCATGGAGCAGTACCTGACCTACCCGGTCAACGCCAAGGTGCAGGACCGCTTCGCCGAAGGCCTGCTCATGACGCTGGTCGAAGAAGGCCCGAAGGCACTGGCCAATCCGGACGATTACGATGTGCGCGCCAACGTCATGTGGTGCGCGACGCTCGCATTGAACGGCCTGATCGGCGTGGGCGTGCCGCAAGACTGGGCCACGCACATGGTCGGCCACGAACTGACGGCGCTGTATAACCTCGACCATGCGCAGACGCTGGCGGTGATCATGCCGAACATGCTGCGCGCGCGCAAGGACGAGAAGCGCGCCAAGCTGCTGCAGTATGCCGAGCGTGTCTGGGGCCTGACCGGCGGCGACGAAGACACCCGCATCGAAGCGGCCATCACGCGCACCGAGCAGTTCTTCGGACAGATGGGCGTGGGCACCCGGCTTGCGGACTACGGCCTCGGCGCGGACTGCGTTGAGCCGGTCATCAAGGCGCTCGAAGCGCACCGCATGACAAAACTCGGGGAACACCGCGACGTGACGGCGGAAGTGTCGCGCAAAGTCCTGGAAATGAGCCTCTGACCGCAGCACCCTCTTCACGAACGCTTTGTTCGTGATAAAATTGACATTCGCTAGGGGTCCTGGAACGCGAGTTCCGGGTGAGAGATACCCTTCGTACCTGATCTGGATAATGCCAGCGAAGGAAAGCGCAAAGTCTGTTCCCCTCTTTGTTTGCCTCCCCCCGTTGGCTCCGGCTTTTTTAAGCAACGCGCAGCTCTTGCCGCGCGTAACACGAGCACACACATGTCTACACCAAACCTGAAGCAATCGGCGATCGCGCTGGCACTCCTGCAAGCGTTCGCCATCAACACCCACGCACAAGAAGCCATCCCTGAAGTCGTCATCAAGGGACAGTGGATCGCTACCGACCGCGCCGGCGTCGGCGGTTTCTCCGACGCGCCGCTGCTGTACACCCCGGGCTCGATTACCTCGATCAGCCGCGAGCAGATGCAGGTCCTCGGCATCCGCACCACAACCGACGCGGCGAAGTTCGACGCCAGCATCAGCGACTCGTACAACGCGGTCGGCTACGCCGAGCAGTTCTCGATCCGCGGCTTCCCGCTGGATAACAACTCAAGCTACCGCAAGGACGGCATGGCGATTCCGGCCGACGCCCCGATCCCGCTTGAAAACAAGGAGCGCATCGAAGTGCTCAAGGGCCTGGCCGGCCTGCAGGCAGGCATCGCGGCACCGGGCGGCATCGTCAACTACGCCGTCAAGCGCCCTACCAATGCGCCGGTGCGTTCGGCGACGGTAGAGGTGCGCGACCGCGGCACGCTGTACGGCACCGTCGACCTGGGTGGCCGTAGCGATGACAAGCGCTTCGGCTACCGCATCAATGCCGCCGGCGAACGCCTGCGTTCCTACGTCAAGGGCGCGGACGGCGAGCGCGAATTCATCTCCGGCGCGTTCGACTGGCAAATTACACCGAACGCGCTGCTCCAGCTGGACATGGACTACCAGCACAGGTCGCAGATCACGGCGCCGGGCTACCAGCTGATCCGCAACGAGGCGCTGCCGACCGGGGTATCCGCGAAGACGCTGCTGAATAACCAGCCATGGACCAAGCCGGTCGACACGAAGAACTCGAACGTCGGCCTGCGCTTCGAATACCTGTTCGCCAACGACTGGCGCGCCACCATCTCGGCCAACAAGCACAAGTTCCAGCGCGACGACTACACCGCTTTCCCTTACGGCTGCAGCAATGAAGGCGAGGGCTTCTATCCGGGCTACTGCTCGAACGGCGATTACGACGTGTACGACTACCAGAGCGTCGGTGAATCGAAGTCGCCGTTCAGCACGCAGGCTCTCCTGCAGGGCAAGTTCGCCACCGGCGCGATCGGCCACGAGCTGACCGTGGGCGCTTCGCTGTTCCGCCGCAGCGACCGTTTCGGCGACTACGTCTACGACTATGCCGGCTCGTCGAACATCTACCAGAACGTGATTGTGCCGCCCGCGCCGGGCAACCCGAGCACCGGACCGGTGTTCGAACGCCGCAAGGAAAACGAGCGTTCGGTGTTCGCGCAGGACATCCTGTCGCTGTCGCAGAAATTCAAGCTGCACGCAGGCGTGCGGCACGTGCAGGTCAGGCGCACCGAATTCGGGGTCGAGCCAAGCGACACCAGCTTCACGCTGCCGAGCCTGGCGCTGGTCTACAACCCGACGCAGGACTGGACCGTGTACGGCTCCATGGCACATGGCCTGGAACATGGCGGCGTGGCGCCAATCGAGACGACCAACTTCGGCCGCGCGCTCGATCCGAGCCGGTCCAAACAGGTCGAGCTGGGGATCAAGGGCGCGATGAACAGCGACATGACCGTATCGGCGGCGCTGTTCCAGATCACCAGAGGGCTGGAGTTCACGCAAACGAACGCCGGCGGCACGTCGACGTTCGTGCGCTCGGGCGAAGAGCGGCACCGCGGGCTTGAGCTTGGCGTACAAGGCAAGGCCACCCGGAGCCTGCAGTACAGCGTGTCGCTCGCCGCGCTCGACACCGAGCAGTCGGGCACGGGAGAGGAAAGTATGGATGGCAAACGGGTGACCAATGTGCCGAAGTTGAAGTCGACCACGTGGGTTGAATATACGGTACCGGGCGTCGACGGGATGAAGGTCAACGGCGTGTGGCAGTACGCGAGCAGCAAGGCGTTCGATGTCGAAAACCGCACCTTCGTGCCGGGCTATCACACGCTGGACCTTGGCGCCGCGTATGCGACGCGTGTGATGGGGACAAAAACAACGCTGCGCGCAGGAGTCCACAACGTCACGGACAAGTTCTACTGGCGCGATGTGACGCCGGCATTAGGCGGTTATCTGCTGCCGGGCGCGCCGCGCACGTTCCATCTGTCGGCGCAGTTCGACTTCTGATCCACCGCTGTTTCAGGTCGCCGCGACTTTCAGGAAGCGGTTGACCTGCAGTACCCGCTCCGGCAGGCTGCCCGTCACCAGCATGAACCGGATCCCGCGCGCGTCCAGCGTGCGCACCACTTCTTCATGCACGGCCTGGCGCACTTCTTCCGACTCGCGCTGGAGCCCGTCCGGCACCCACGGGCTGTCGGGCGCCGTCACCAAAGTGAACGCGTAGTCGTGCGCCAGTTCCAGGTCGCCCAGGTCTTCCCCAACACGTCCCCAATAGAACCGGCTGTAAATCGCCGTCATCAGCGGCGTGGTGTCGCAAAACAGGAACCGGCTGGCCTGCTGCGCGGCCGCGTGCTCGCGCTCGCGCTGGGTACGCGCGATGCCGAACTGTTCGTGCTCCTGCGGCACCCGTCCCTGCGTATCGACGAATTCGCGCAGGTATTCCGGCACCCAGGCGGTCCCGTAGTGCGTCGCCAGCGCCGCGGCCAGCGTCGACTTGCCGGAGGATTCGGCGCCCAGTATCGCCACGCGCAAAACGCCGTTCATTGTTTCACTCCTTCGTCCGCGATGCGGCGCCAGGTACGCAGGCCGATCCACGCGAGGACGACGAACACCGCGTACAGGATCGCTGTCAGCATCAGCCCTTTGTAAACATACAGCCCGACATACAGCACGTCCACCACGATCCAGGCGTGCCAGTTCTCGACCTTCTTGCGCGACAGGAGCAGCTGCCCGACCAGGCTGCCGGCGGTCAGGAAGCCGTCGATGTGCGGCACGTCGGTATTGGTCCAGGTGCGCAGGAACAGCGCGATCAGCCCGAAGCCAAGCAGCCAGGCGCCCAGCGCATACCAGCGCTGGGGCGATCCGAGGCGCGTGACAACCAGACCCTCGTGGCGCGCGCCGCCGTACAGCCACTGGTACCAGCCCCACACCGACACCACGATGAACACGACCTGCAGGGCTGTGTCGCCATACAGGCGCGCGCCGAAGAAGACCACGCCGTAGGTGGCCGAGGACAGGATCGAGAACAGCCAGGCCCAG
>DASWSX010000282.1:0-10162 GCA_036402435.1 Telluria sp.
AACCTGCCCAGCCTGGCAGTCGAGGTGCGCCCGCGCGAAAAGCTGCCGATGCAGGCCGGGCTCGAGCGCCGCGAACGGGGCCGCCGCTCCGACCCGCGCGGCGGCTACAGCGACCCCGGTTTTGCGCGCCACGAAGTCCCCTACCGCCTCGCCGGCGTGCCCTTCATCGACCAGACGGTCGGCTTTTCCGCGTCCGAAGCGAACGGCAAGCGCCACACCGAGAGCAACTACAGCGCCTACCTGACCGGCGACCTGCTGGGCATGCAGGCCTCGTTGTTCGCTACCCGCGGACGCGCCGAGGCGGGCGGCAAGGTGCGCGCCACGCTCGGGCGCCACGATCCCGACGCCGGCTTGCTCGGACCGCTGCATGCGCGCACCGCGCTGGTGGGCAGCGTCGCGGTGCCTGGCGTCCAGAACATCTCGCTGACCAGCTCGACCGGCAACGGGGCGATGGTGAGCAACCGCCCGCTGAACCAGCCAACCCGCTTCGACCAGCACACGCTCGAAGGCGACCTGCCGCCGGGCTGGGACGTCGAGCTGTACTACAACGAGGCGCTGGTCGGCTACCAGCAATCCGGCGCCGACGGCAAGTACAATTTCCCCGACCAGCCGCTGTCCTACGGCACCAACGAATTCCGCCTGGTGTTCCACGGCCCGCTCGGCCAGCTGCGCGTGGAACGCCAGAGTTTCCTGCTGGAGCAGTCGGCGGTCGCGCCCGGCGAGCTGTATTACACCGTAGGCAGCCACCGTGACCGCGACGGGCACCAGCGTTCGCTGGCCCAGTTCGAGTGGGGCCTGGCCAGTCACATGACCGCAACCGGCGCCGTGGCGCGCCTGCCCGTCGCCGGCGTCGACAAGCGCTATTCCCAGCTCGGGCTGCACGGCTACCTGAAGTCGTTCATCCTCAGCGGCGAAGTAGCCAGCGACGGCGACGGCGGCAAGCTGGCGCAGGCCGGCGTCAAGACGCGGGTCGGCAACCTGGCGGTGTCGGCCAGCCACGCCAGGGTCGACAGGTTCGCCAGCGAGGTGTTCCTGCCGTCCAACGACCCGGTGCGCGGCCGCGATGAAGTGCGGGTCGACGGCGTCGTGATGGCGCCCGGCATGGTCCTTCCGCTCTCGCTGCATGCGCGGCGCGACACGCTCGCCTCCGGCAGGGAGGCGGCCCAGCTGCAGGGCCGCCTGTCGGCCTACCGCAATGGCTTCGCGGTGAGCAATGCGCTGCGCTGGCAAAAAGTCGGGGCCAACAAATACGCCGACGGCGTGCTGCAGGCCAGCCGCCGCGTGGCCGGCATCGGCCTCAATGGCCAGCTGGAATACACCGTCGCGCCGCACGCCGACCTGGGCGCGGCCGCGCTGTCGGCCGACTATTACCTGGCCCACGGCTACGTCGCCAACCTCGGGCTGGCGCGCTCGTTCGCCAACCCGCACTACCGCCTCAGCGGCGCGCTCAACAAGAGCCTCGGCAGCTTCGGCCTCGGCCTGAACGGCTTCGTCACCAACCGCCACGAATATGGCGCCGGGATCCAGCTGTTCGTGGCGATGGGCATCGAACCGCGCCAGGGCCGCGTAATGACCGAAGCCCAGCCGATGGCCGCCTCGGGCGCCGCCTCGCTGCGCGTATTCCTCGACCGTAACCTGAACGGCGTGATGGACGAAGGCGACGAGCCGGTACGCAACGCCGGCTTCACCATCAACGGCGGCAGCCACCTGGCGCGCACCGACGCCAACGGCATCGCCTACCTGAGCCGCCTGCCTTCCTACCAGCACCTCGACATCGGCTTCGACACCGACACCGTCGAGGATCCGCAGTGGCAGCCGCAGGTCAAGGGCGTGCGGGTGGTGCCCCGTCCGGGCAAGGTCAGCCAGGTCGACTTCGCGCTGTCGGTCACGGGCGAGATCGACGGGACCACCTTCCTGCTGGCCGACGGCGTGCGGCGCCCGATGGGCGACCTCGAACTGGAGCTGGTCGACAGCAAACACAAGGTGGCGGCCACGCTGAAAAGTTCATCGGACGGCTATTACGTATTGCCGGCCGTGTTCCCGGGCACCTACCTGCTGCGCATTTCGCCGGCCCAGCTCAAGCGCCTGGGCCTGTCTGACACCGGCATGCACCTGGTCGAAATCGCGGCCGACGGCACCATGCTCAACGCCCGCGATTTCATCGTCGTTGCCGGCGGCTAGCAAGAACAGGATAAACTGTCGCCCTGTTCTTCTTTGCTGCAAGGTATCCCTACATGTCGTTTGCTTCGCTCGGTCTGATCGACCCATTGCTGCGCACCCTCGAAACGCTGGACTACAGCACGCCCACCCCGGTGCAGGCGCAGGCCATTCCCGCCGTGCTGGCCGGGCGCGACGTCATGGCTGCGGCCCAGACCGGCACCGGCAAGACCGCCGGCTTTGCGCTGCCGCTGCTGCAGCGCCTGACGATGGAGGGCCCGCAGGTGGGCAGCAACTGCGTGCGCGCGCTGGTGCTGGTGCCTACCCGCGAACTGGCCGAGCAGGTCCACGAAAGCTTCCGCACCTACGGCGCCAGCCTGCCGCTGCGCACCATGGTGGCCTACGGCGGCGTGAGCATCAACCCGCAGATGATGAAGCTGCGCAAAGGCGTCGACGTGATGGTGGCCACGCCGGGCCGCCTGCTCGACCTGCACAGCCAGAACGCGGTGAAATTCAATGAACTGATCACGCTGGTGCTGGACGAAGCGGACCGCATGCTCGACCTGGGCTTTTCGCGCGAGCTCGACGCCGTGTTCATGGCGCTGCCGAAGAAGCGCCAGACCCTGCTGTTCTCGGCCACCTTCTCGGATGCGATCCGCACCATGGCCGGCAAGCTGCTGGACGACCCGGTATCGCTGGAGGCGTCGCCGCGCAACACCACCGTCAAGAAAATCCGCCAGTGGGCGGTCCCGTGCGACAAGAAGCGCAAGCCGGAGCTGTTCCTGCACCTGCTGAAGAAAAACCGCTGGGGCCAGGTGCTGGTGTTCGTCAAGACCCGCCACGGCGTCGAGGAGCTGGTCACCCAGCTGGCTGCGCGCGGGATTGCGGCCGATTCGATCCACGGCGACAAGCCGCAGCCGGCGCGCCTGCGCGCGCTGGAGCGTTTCAAGGCTGGCGAAGTAAAAATCCTGGTGGCCACCGACGTCGCCGCGCGCGGGCTCGACATCGACGACCTGCCGCAGGTGGTCAATTTCGACCTGCCGATCGTGGCCGAGGATTATATCCACCGCACCGGCCGCACCGGCCGCGCGGGGGCTTCGGGCGAAGCCGTGTCGCTGGTGTGCGCCGACGAGGTGCGCCAGCTCGCGGCGATCGAGACACTGACAAGGCAAACGCTGGAACGCATCGAGGAACCCGGCTTCGAGCCGGACCACCGGGTACCGGCCACCAACGCGGCCGGCGAAGTGGTCAAAAAGCCGAAAAAACCGAAAAAGCGCAAAGACGAGCCGATCGTGACCGAAGACGTACGCTTCAGGCCGCGCTCCTGATATCATTCATGCATCGCCTGTTGGGTGCGCTACTGTTGTACTCGCGCACCCTGCCTCCTGGCTGGACACATTACCCGACCATTCCCGCAAAGCAGCATCTATAATGCGGGATAAGCCAGAAGGAAATTGCCATGCCCCAACCACTTAATTTCGTTGCAGAACCCGTGTCACTGCGCGCGCTCAAGGCCAGCTGCGCCGGCTGCAGCATGCACCAGCTGTGCCTGCCGATGGGGCTGGACGACGCCGACATTACCCGTCTCGACGAGGTCATCGGCAAGCGGCGCCGGATCGCGCGCGACGAGCGCCTGTACCAGATGGGCGAGCCGTTCCGCAACCTGTACGCGATCCGCTTCGGGCACTTCAAGACCTACCAGGTCAATGCCGCCGGCGAGCAGCAGATCACTGGGTTCCAGATGGCGGGCGAATTGCTTGGCATGGATGCAATCAGCGGCGACCGCCACCAGTGCGACGCGGTGGCGCTGGAAGACAGCGAAGTGTGCGAGATTCCGTTCTCGCGCCTGGAAGAGCTGTTCGGCGAGGTGCCGACCTTGCTGCGCCACTTCCACCGCATCATGAGCCAGGAGATCACGCGCGAGCAGAACGTCATGCTGCTGCTGGGGAACATGCGCGCCGAGCAGCGCTTCGCGGTATTCCTGATCAACCTGTCGGCGCGCTACGCTGCGCGCGGGTATTCATCCAACAGCTTCCAGCTGCGCATGTCGCGCGAAGACATCGGCAACTACCTCGGCCTGACCATCGAAAGCGTCAGCCGCTTGCTGTCGCGCTTCAAGAAGCAGGGCTGGATCGCGGTCGACAAGCGCGAGGTCACGCTGCTCGAGCAAGCGCACCTGAAGGCGATGGCGGCCGGCACCGAGCAATGCAGCCCGATGAACTGAGCGGGCCGGCTCAGATCGGCGGGTTGTGCTCGCCCGGCACCGCCGCCAGGTAGTACGTCAGCATGCTGGCCAGCGCGCCCAGCGACCAGAACCCGAAAAAGCCCGCGGTATACACCGCCATCGGGCTCATCAGCTCAGCGGCGGGCAGCTGCGACGGGTCGAAGATCGAGAAGAACAGGCCTTCGGCCAGCACCGCGGCCAGGAATGACGGCCACAGCACCACCATCGACAGTTTCAGCATCCCCTTCCTCATTTTGCCTCCGGCGGGTCGGCGCGCAGTTCCAGCGTGGGCTGGCCCGGCCACTGCCAGGCGCCGGCCAGGCGCCAGCCTGCCTGCGCGCCTTCGACCACGACGCGCCAGCGCGCCTGCTCGAGCGTGGGCAGCGCGGCGCTGAAACGCCCGCCCGGACCCGGCAGCGCTTCGATCACCATGTCCTTGTGCGGCTGGGTCGAGTGCGCCAGATGGATCCGGAATGGCGCCGTCACTGGCTTGCCGGCGCTGGTCAGCACGCCCGACAGGGTGCCGCTGGCGGCATCGTGGCGCGCCGTGAAGGCCAGCTGCATGCTGGTGGCTACGCGGTCGCGCCGCAGGTCCTGGTTGATCGCCTTGCCTTTCTTGTAGTAGTCGTCGACCACCACCGCATCCTCGCGCGTGACGGCCAGGTAGCCGGTGATGGCGCCGGCAACCAGTACCAGGAACGGGCCGAGCATCAGCAGCCAGGGCCAGCGGTGGGCGTACCACGGGCGGGTCGGCACCGGGGGCATGTTGGGGTGAACGGGTCGCTGCATGAAAGTCTCCTGAAATCTATTTCGGCACGATGAACACGGCCTTCTCGTCGACCCGCAGGCCGGGCTGGTCGAGCGCCTGCAGGTCGAATGCGATCGGGTTCGAGCCGGGCTTGCCGGTGGCATGATCGATCCGCACCAGCACCGGCACCGCGCGCGTGCTGGCGCCCTCGATCCGCACCTCGGCCGGTGTCTCCAGCCGGATGCTGTCGATGCCAGATACGCCGATGCGGAAGGTGTGCGCGCGTTCGGACGTGTTCATCACCTGCAGGCGGTAGACGTTTTCGATCATGCCGTCCTCCACTTCGCGGCCCATCGCGCCGCGGTCGCGGATCACGTCCATCTTCAGCGGGGTGCGCAGCGCCAGCGACGCCGAGAACCCGGCAACGATCAGCGCGAGCAGCCCGGTGTAGATCAGCACGCGCGGACGCAGCACGCGCGCGGTGATCTCGCGCGGCGACCAGCGTTTTGCCATCGCCTGCTCGGTCGAATAGCGGATCAGGCCAGGCGGCAGCCCGACCTTGTCCATCACCGAGTTGCAGGCGTCGATACAGGCGGCGCAGCCGATGCACTCGTACTGCAGGCCGTTGCGGATGTCGATCCCGGTCGGGCACACCTGCACGCACATGCTGCAGTCGATGCAGTCGCCGGTCGCCTTTGCCGCGGCGCCTTTGACCTGCGCCCCGCGCGGTTCGCCGCGCTCGGTGTCATAGGTGACGATCAGCGTGTCCTTGTCGAACATCGCGCTCTGGAAGCGCGCATACGGGCACATGTACTTGCACACCTGCTCGCGCAGCCAGCCGGCATTGCCGTAGGTGGCAAACGAATAGAACAGCACCCAGAACGCTTCCCACGGGCCGAGCGTGAACGCGGCCAGGGAGCCGAGCAGCTCGCGGATCGGCGTGAAGTAGCCGACGAAGCTGATGCCGGTCCACAGCGCGACCGCGCCCCAGGCCAGGTGCTTGACCGTCTTCCTGGTCAGCTTGTCGATGTTCCACGGCTGGCGGTCGAGCCGGATGCGGGCGCTGCGCGCGCCTTCGACCTTGCGCTCGATCCACATGAACACTTCGGTGTACACCGTCTGCGGGCACGCGAAGCCGCACCACACGCGCCCGGCGACCGCGGTAACCAGGAACAGTCCGTAGGCGGAGATGATCAGCAGCGCTGCCAGGTAGATGAAGTCCTGCGGCCACAGCACCAGCCCGAAGATGTGGAACTTGCGCGCGCCGAGGTCGAACAGCACCGCCTGGCGGCCATTCCACTGCAGCCACGGCAGGCCGTAGAACACCAGCTGCGTGAGCCAGACGCAGGCCCAGCGCAAGGTGGCATAGCGGCCCTTCGCTTCGCGCGGGTAGATCTCCTCGCGCGCCGCGTACATCTTGATCACATGTTCGGTCGGTGCAGCGTCTTTCATTTTTGCGCCAGTTCCTTCTTGCCCGCGCCGGCCTCGTTCGACAGGCTCCAGACATACGCGGCCAGCACGTGCACCTTCGGCTCGCCGAGGAAGTCGCTAAACGGCGGCATGCTGTTGGCCCTGCCCTTGCGGATGGTTTCCATGATGGTCTCGGCGCTGCCGCCGTACAGCCACACCTTGTCGGCCAGGTTGGGCGCGCCCAGCGCCTGGTTGCCGGTGCCGCCAGCGCCGTGGCAGGCCACGCAGGAGGCGAACTTGCTCTTGCCGAAGGCGGTCTTGATCGGGTCGGCGGTGGAGCCGGACAGGCTCTTGACGTAGTGTGCGACGTTCTCGATGTCCTTTTCGGAACCGACGGCCGCGCCCATCGGCGGCATCTGGCCGGCGCGCCCCTGCATGATGGTGGCCTTGATGACGGACGGGTCGCCGCCGTACAGCCAGTCGCCGTCGGTCAGGTTGGGAAAGCCCTTGCTGCCGCGCGCATCCGAGCCGTGGCACTGCGCGCAGTAGGTCAGGAACAGGCGCTCGCCGATGGCGCGGGCCTGCGGGTCGGCCGCCACCGCGTGCAGGTCCTGCTGCGCGTACTTCGCAAACAGCGGGCCGTATTCGGCTTGCGCCTTCGCCAGCTCCTCCTTGTACGCGCCGCTCGACTGCCATCCCAGCTTGCCGGCGTAGCTGCCAAGGCCCGGGTACAGCACCAGGTACGCCAGCGCGAACACGATGGTGATATAGAACAGCCACATCCACCAGCGCGGCATCGGGGTGTTCAGCTCCTTCAGGTCGTCGTCCCAGACATGGCCGGTGGTGCCGTCGTCTTTGCCCTCGCCCGCCTTGACCTTGTGCACCGACTGCGACCACAGCAAGATGCCGCAGCCGATGATCGACAGGATCGTGATGAGCGAGATGTACAGGTCCCAGAACCCGTGCGTAAAATCAGCCATGCCCGTTCTCCCGCGCGTGCATCGCATCGGCTTCGGCGTCGGCGAACGGCAGTTCCGCCTGCGACGCGAAATCACTGCCCCGGTTCAGCACGAAGGTCCACAGCAAGATGCCGAGGAAGGTGGTAAAGCTGATGACGGTCATCACGCTGCTTGCGTTGTCAAAAATCTGTTCGAGTGCCATGTCAGTTCCTTGTCTTGATCTGGGTGCCGAGGCCCTGCAGGTAGGCGATCAGCGCGTCCTGTTCGGTCTTGTCCACCAGCTGGGCCGGGCCGGCCGCGATTTCTTCATCCGTGTACGGCACGCCGAGCGCCTTCATCGCGCGCATCTTGGCCGTCACTTCGGACGGCACCAGGGCCGCCGTGCCAAGCCACGGGTAGGAAGGCATGTTCGATTCGGGCACCAGGTCGCGCGGATTGTCGAGGTGGGCGCGGTGCCACTCGTCGCTGTAGCGCCCGCCGACGCGGGCCAGGTCCGGGCCGGTGCGCTTCGAGCCCCACTGGAACGGATAGTCGTAGACGAATTCGCCGGCCACCGAATAGTGGCCATAGCGCTCGGTCTCGGCGCGGAACGGACGGATCATCTGCGAGTGGCAGTTGTAGCAGCCTTCGCGGATGTAGACGTCGCGCCCGACCAGGCGCAGCGCCGAGTAAGGCTTCAGGCCGGCCACCGGCTCGGTGGTGGACTTCTGGAAGAACAGCGGGACGATCTCCACCAGGCCGCCGATGGAAATGACCAGTACTACCAGTCCGATCAGCAGCCAGGGATTCTTCTCGATCCACTCGTGGGAAAATTTCATAAAAAAGCTCCTGCAGTTCTTAAGCGTGAATTGGGTTGAGCGCGGGGATGCGGGCGTCGACGCTGACGGTGTCGCGCATCGTCATCCAGGTGTTGTAAGCCATGATGAGCATGCCCGACAGGTACAGCAGGCCGCCGCCGAACCGGATCACGTAGTACGGATAGGTGGCCTTGACGCCTTCGACGAAGGTGTAGGTCAGGGTGCCGTCCGGGTTCACCGCGCGCCACATCAGGCCCTGCATGACGCCGGCGATCCACATCGAGGCGATGTACAAAACGATGCCGATGGTCGCGACCCAGAAGTGGACGTCGATCAGGCGGGTGCTGTGCATGGCGCTCTTGCCGGCCAGGCGCGGGATCAGGTAGTAGATCGAACCCATCGTGATGAAGCCTACCCAGCCGAGCGCGCCGGCGTGGACGTGGGCGATGCCCCAGTCGGTGTAGTGCGACAGCGAGTTGATGGTCTTGATCGACATCATCGGGCCTTCGAAGGTGGCCATGCCGTAGAACGACAGTGAGACGATCAGGAACTTCAGGATCGGGTCCGAGCGCAGCTTGTGCCAGGCGCCCGACAGCGTCATGATCCCGTTGATCATGCCGCCCCACGACGGCGCCAGCAGGATCAGCGAGAACACCATGCCGATCGACTGGGTCCAGTCGGGCAGCGCGGTGTAATGCAGGTGGTGCGGACCGGCCCACATGTAGGTGAAGATCAGCGCCCAGAAGTGCACGATCGACAGGCGGTACGAATACACCGGGCGCTCGGCCTGCTTCGGGATGAAGTAGTAGACCATGCCGAGGTAGCCGGCGGTCAGGATGAAGCCGACCGCGTTATGGCCGTACCACCACTGGATCATCGCATCCTGCACGCCCGAGTAGACCGAGTACGACTTCATCGCCGACACCGGGATCACGGCGCCGTTGACGATGTGCAGCACGGCGACGGCCAGGATGTAAGCGCCGAAGAACCAGTTGGCGACGTAGATGTGCTTGACCTTGCGCTTGAGGAGCGTGCCGAAAAAGACCACGGCATATGCCACCCAGACCACGGTGATCAGGATGGCGATTGGCCACTCCAGCTCGGCGTATTCCTTGCCGCGCGTGAAGCCCATCGGCAGCGAGATGGTCGCCGCGACCAGCACGGCCTGCCAGCCCCAGAACGTAAACGAGGCCAGCTTGTCGGAAAACAGCCGTACCTGGCAGGTACGCTGCACAACGTAATACGAGGTGGCGAACAGGCCGCAGATGCCGAATGCGAAAATCACGGCGTTGGTGTGCAGCGGACGCAGGCGGCCGTAGGTCAGCCATGGCGTGTCGAAGTTCAGCGCCGGCCAGGCCAGCTGGGCGGCGATAACCACGCCCATCAGCATGCCGATGACGCCCCAGACCACGGTGGCGATCGTGAACTGCCGCACGACCGTGTAGTTGTAATTCGGACCTGTGTCCAAAATGCTTCTCCTGGATTGCTATTAAATTGATGACAGACTGGAGGTTAGATTTCTGGGGCTCAAAAATCCTTGATGTGAATCAAAATCGCCCGGATGAGTTGCTATTGGGAACCCGTGTCGTCATCGTGGAGGACGCGCAGCGCCGGGCCGTCGAGGTCGTCGAACTGGCCGCTGTCGGCCGCGCCGAGGAAGATCCAGACGGCGGCTCCGACCACCAGCAGGCTGAGGGGAATGAGCAGGTACAGGGCTTCCATTTACGCTCCCGCGCGCCGCAGGCGCAGCGCGTTGATGACCACCACCGCCGACGACAGCGACATGCCGACGCCGGCCATCCATGGATTGAGCAGCCCGAATGCGGCGGCCGGAATCGCCACCAGGTTGTAGATGCTGGCCCACCAC
>DASWSX010000283.1:0-14436 GCA_036402435.1 Telluria sp.
CAGGTGCTGGTGTCCGACATCCGCATGCCGGGCGAGTCCGGCCTCGAACTGCTGCAGGCGGTCAAGGAGAAATGCCCCGGCCTGCCGGTCATCATCATCACTGCCTATTCCGACCTCGATTCGGCCGTTGCGGCCTTCCAGGGCGGCGCCTTCGAATACCTTGCCAAGCCGTTCGACATCGACAAGGCGGTGGCGCTGATCCGCCGCGCGCAGGAAGAGAGCCTGCGCGAGGCCAGCGTCGAATCGGGCCCGTCCGATACGCCCGAAATCCTCGGCCAGGCGCCGGCGATGCAGGAGGTGTTCCGCGCGATCGGGCGCCTGTCGCAATCGAACGTGACGGTCCTGATCACCGGCGAGTCCGGCACCGGCAAGGAACTGGTGGCGCGCGCCCTGCACAAGCACAGCCCGCGCGCCAGCCAGCCGTTCATCGCTTTGAATACCGCCGCGATTCCGAAAGACCTGCTCGAGTCCGAACTGTTCGGCCATGAGCGCGGCGCGTTTACCGGCGCCCAGGCAACGCGGCGCGGCCGCTTCGAACAGGCCGAGAACGGCACCTTGTTCCTCGACGAAATCGGCGACATGCCGTTCGACCTGCAGACCCGCCTGCTGCGCGTGCTGTCCGACGGCCATTTCTACCGCGTCGGCGGGCACCAGCCGCTCAAGGCGAATGTGCGGGTGATTACCGCCACCCACCAGAACCTGGAGCAGCGCGTGCGCGACGGCCTGTTCCGCGAAGACCTGTTCCACCGCCTCAACGTGATCCGGCTGCGCCTGCCGAGCCTGCGCGAGCGGCGCGAGGACATCCCGCTGCTGGCGCGCCACTTTTTGGTGCAGAGCGCACGCCAGCTGGGCGTCGAAACGAAGCGCATGAGCGAGGCGGCGATGCAGTTCCTCAGCAGCCTCGAACTGCCTGGCAACGTGCGCCAGCTGGAAAACCTGTGCAACTGGATCACCGTGATGGCGCCCGGCCAGACCGTCGAAGTCAAGGACATGCCGCCGGAACTGATGCATGGCAACGGCGGCGGCTGGGACAACGTGGCCCAGGCGCCGCTCGAGCTGCCGCAGCAGCCGTACGCGCCGGCACCTGCGGGCGCGGCCGGGCAGGGCGACTGGGCCAGCCTGCTCGAGCTGCAGGCCGCCAGGATGCTGGGCGCCGGCCAGCTCGAGGTGATGGATGTGCTGGGACGGCAGTTCGAGTCGACCCTGATCCGCGCCGCGCTGAAATACACGCATGGTCGCAAGAACGATGCCGCGGTGCGGCTGGGCATCGGGCGCAACACCATCACGCGCAAGATCGCGGAACTGGGGATCGGCGGCGCAAAGGATGAGTAGGCGGGCTTTCTTATAGTAAGCTGCTGCCTTTTGCACCGCTTACAGGACTGTCATGCTGATCAACTGCGTCGCCTACCAGGAAGGCAAGAAACTATCGGATATCCCGGTCGAGGCAATCAGCGACTACCTTGAGCAGCCGCGCTGCTTCGTGTGGGTGGCGCTGGCCGAACCGCAGCCGGCGGAACTGGCGACGATGCAGCATGAATTCGGGCTGCACGAACTGGCCGTCGAAGACGCCCTGCGCGGCAACCAGCGCCCCAAGATCGAGGAATACGGCGATTCGCTGTTCGCGGTGGTGCGGATGGTGGAGCTCGAGGGCGACGAACTGGTCGTGGGCGAACTTGACGTGTTTGTCGGCCCGAATTACGTGTTGTCCGCGCGCCGCAATGCGACCAAGGGTTTCCTGGGCGTGCGCGCGCGCGCCGAGCGCGAACCGCACCTGTTGGCCAAGGGCTCGTCGTTCGTGCTGTACGCCGTGATGGACGCCGTCGTCGACCGCTACTTCCCGGTGGTCGACATGCTCGAATCCGAACTCGAAAAGATCGAGGACCGGATCTTCACCGAAGGCTCGCAGTCGCGCGACAACATCGAGCGCCTGTACGAGCTCAAACGCAAGGTCATGACCTTGCGCCATGCGGTCGCGCCGCTGGTCGACCAGGTCGGCAAGCTGTATGGCGGGCGGGTGCCGCCCGGCTTTGACGACACCCAGGAATACTTCCGCGACGTGCATGACCACCTTTACCGCATCCAGGCCACGCTGGATGGCATGCGCGACACCATCGCCACCGCCATCCAGGTCCACCTGTCGATGGTGGCGATCGAAGCGGGCGACGTCAACAAGCGGCTGGCAGCCTGGGCCGCTATCTTCGCGGTGATGACGGCGTTTGCCGGCATCTGGGGCATGAATTTCGAACTGATGCCTGAGCTGAAGTGGCGCTACGGCTATCCGGCTGCGGTCGCCGCGATGATCGTCGTCTGTGGCTATCTGTACTACCGCTTCAAGCGTTCAGGCTGGCTATAGCACAACCGCAAGACGCCTGATGAGCTGAATGTTTCTGTTGTTCAGCAATTATCCTTCAATTACCGATTTATTCACGCTCAACAAGTGTATTTACCGCCTAAACTCCGGTAAATACGCTTTCGCGCGCTATGACCTTCGGCCATCCCTCCCTGAAGAATTTCTTTGACACCTAAATCTGTTGTTTGTGCACCGCATCGCCGCCTCTGGTGGTTTGACAGAAATCAAGCCGTCATGGTTCTATGTAGTAACTGCAAAGAAGTTATTTTTCTAACTTTTTCCGCAGCCTGCAGGCGCCGGCAAGAAGACACATCCGGCCTGTATCTGGTGTGTATGGCATCAATAAGTACGACAGCATTACGCCCCGCCCCGGGGCTCGGGGCGTCGATCTCAATTTACACTCAAGGGAATACTAATGATCACGGAAACAGTACTGTCTCGGTCAATTCGCCTCATGTTCGTGAGCGGACTCGCGCTCGGCATGCACAGCGCGAACGCTCAAGAAGCGACGCCAACCGGTGAGGTCGAAAAGGTCGTCGTGACCGGTTCGCGCATCCGCGTCTCGACCGTCACCGAAGGCTCCAGCCCGATCACAGTCGTCGGCGCAGCCGACATCAAGAGCGACGGCGTGAAGAACGTCGAAAGCCTGATGAACAACCTGCCGCAAGTATTCGCGGACCAGGGCGGCAGCGTGTCGAACGGCGCGACCGGTACTGCTACTGTCAACCTGCGTAACCTTGGCGCCGAGCGCACCCTGGTGCTGGTCAACGGTCGCCGCATGCCACAGGGCAGCCCGCTGTCGACCGCAGCCGACCTGAACCAGATTCCGGCCGGTCTGATCAAGCGCGTTGAAGTGCTGACCGGCGGTGCAGGCGCCGTGTACGGTTCCGACGCTGTTGCAGGCGTGGTCAACTTCATCATGAACGACCGCTTTGAAGGCGTGCAGCTCGACTTCAACATGAGCGGCTACAACCACCAGCAAGGCAACGACGCGGCCCAGGCTGCTGTCCGTTCGCGCAACTTCGTCCTGCCTGACGACAAGAATTACGACGGCCAGTCGAAAGACGCCAGCATCCTGATGGGTGGTAACTTTGGCGACGGCAAAGGTAACGCGACCCTGTTCATGGGCTACAAGGAAGACAAGGCCCTGCTGCAATCGGAGCGCGATTTCACCTCGTGCGCACTGAGCTCCAGCGCGGCAGGCTTCGGCTGCGGCGGTTCGAGCACCAGCTTCCCGGGCCGTTTCTTTAACGATGGCAACGGCGACTTCACGGTGGCCGACGCTGCAGGCAATCCACGTAATTTCACTGCCGGCGACATCTACAACTACGGCCCGCTGAACTACCTGCAGCGTCCGTCGAAGCGTTACACGTTCAACGCGACCGCGAACTACGACATCAACGACAAAGTCACGGTCTACGCATCGCTCGGCGCGCACAACGACCATACCGTTGCCCAGATTGCTCCGTCGGGCCTGTTCGGCCTCGACCTGTCAGGCGCCAACGCACTGTATTGGGAAAACCCAATGCTGACCCCGGCATGGAAGACCGCTTTCGGCCTGACCGGTCCTGGCGACCGCGCCGATGCCCAGATCTACCGCCGTAACGTTGAAGGTGGCGGCCGCCAGGCTGACATCACCAACAACTCGTTCCGCGCGCAAGTTGGCTTCAAGGGCGACATCGGTCCGTGGAGCTACGACGTGTTCGGCCAGAGCGCCCGCGTTGCTTACAGCGAAACCTATCGTAACGAATTCTCGATCGCCCGTTCGTTCAAGGCAATCGATGCAGTGCTGGATGCAGACGGCAACACCGTTTGCCGTTCGTTCCTCGACGGCACCGACCTCGCCTGCGTGCCTTACAATGTCTTCCGCCTCGGCGGCGTGACGCCGGAAGCCCTGAACTACCTGCAAACCCCTGGCCTGCGTAACGGCTTCACCACCCAGAAAATCGTCGGCGGTAACATCGGCGCGGACCTGGGCGACTACGGCATCAAGTTCCCGGGTTCTTCGAACGGCGTCGGCGTGAACTTCGGCGTTGAACAGCGGTCCGAGAAACTGCAACTGGAAACCGACTCCCAGTTCACCAGCGGCGACCTTGCTGGCCAGGGCGGCCCATCGTTTGGCGTGACCGGTGGTTACACCGTCCGCGAAGTGTTCGGCGAAGTGCGCGTTCCTATCCTCGAAAACGCGCCGTTTGCTGACGTGCTTAGCGTCAACGGTTCGTATCGCTACTCCGACTTCTCGACCGGCAAGACCACTGATTCCTACGGTGTAGGTATCGAGTGGGCGCCAGTCAAGATGGCGAAGATCCGCGGATCGTACCAGCGTGCAGCGCGCGCCGCGAACATCGTCGAACTGTTCACCCCATCGGGCCTGAGCCTGTATGACAACGATGAAGATCCATGCGCAGGCACGACGCCGTCGGCAACCCTGGCAGAGTGCGCCCGCACCGGTGTCACGGCAGCCCAGTACGGCAACATCCGCGACAACTCGGCTGGCCAGTACAACCAGATCACCGGTGGTAATGCGAACCTGAACCCGGAAACGGCGGATTCGTACACCCTCGGGCTGGTGCTGACCCCGATCAAGGACCTGAGCATCACGCTCGACGCGTTCAGCATCGACGTCAAGGATGTCATCTCGAGCATCCCACCATCGACGACCCTGCGTAACTGCCTGGACACCGGCAACCCAGAGTTCTGCAGCCTGATCCAGCGCGACAATGTTGGCTCGCTGTGGCAGAAGAACAGCGCGTTCATCCGTTCGGAGAACGCCAACCTGGCAACCCGCAAGACCACCGGCCTGGATATCGGCGCCAACTACGGCATGAAAACCGGCATGGGCAACCTTGGCTTCACGGTCCTGGGTACCTACCTGAAGACGTTCGAGCAGGTTGACCTGGTGGGCGAGCCAATGTACGACTGCGTCGGCTTGTACGGTCCGACCTGCGGCATCCCGCTGCCGGAATGGCGTCACAAGGCGCGCGTAACCTGGACCTCGCCTTGGGCGGTGGACATGGCCTTCACGTGGCGTTACATCGACGAAGTGCTGTTCGAGAAGACCAGCTCCAACGTCGTGCTGACCGGCACCACCCGCGATGTCGACCGCAAGCTGGCAGCCCAGAACTACCTGGACTTCAGCGCTTCGTACAACATCACGAAGAACCTGACCCTGAGCGGCGGTATCAACAACATCCTGGACCGCGATCCACCGATCACGGCACAGGCTGGCGCTGGCTTCGGCAACGGCAACACCTACCCACAGGTCTATGATGCAATGGGTCGCAAAGTGTTCCTGGGCCTGACCGCAAAGTTCTAATCTGACGGTTCCTTAGTCAGCGGTAAGATAAAACGGCAAGCTTCGGCTTGCCGTTTTTTTCGCCTGGAGAAAAGCAAAAATGCGGGCGAAAAAAATGCCGCGCGGCGAACCTGCGGCATGAACGGACAGGGGCGCGGCTTACAGCGCGAACTCGCCGGCCGTATCGCGGAACTGGTGGATCCCTTCGGTCAGCGCCGTGATCATTGCGCGCTCGGGCGGCGTCAGGTCAGGGTGCCAGATGTCGAAGATCAGCACCACGCGCAATTGGCCGCTGTCGTTCCATGCCTCGTGCTCGATGGTGTCGTCGAACACGAAAGCCTCGCCCAGTTTCCAGCCGCGCGTCTCGTTGCCGACCCGGAAGCCGCAATGCTCCGGAATGATCAGCGGCAGGTGCGTCACCAGGCGCACATTGCTCACCCCGACATGGGGCGGAATCCGGGTGTGCGGCGCCAGCAGCGAAAACATGGCGCTTGGCGTGCGCCCGGGCTGGTCCGGCTGCGGCGCGCCGGCCAGCAGGCGCATGGTGTCAGGACAGCGCGGCGCGTGTTCCGGCACCGGCTTGCCGTCGGCGACCAGGTGGAAGGCGCTCCAGCGCTGCGAATTATTCAGCTCGGCGAACTGGTTGTGCGGCATGTCGGGCGGGTAGCAAAGGTAGGGCGTGAAGCCGCGGTCGGCGGCGTGAACCTGCAGGAACTCGGCGCGGATGGCGTCGGTGCCGGCCTCGATCGCGTCCAGCCACGGGAAGCGTTCGCGCGGGAGGATCGGCATTGGCAGCAGGCCGGGATAGTGGAACACCATCGACTTCGATTCGTAGCGGCGCTTGCGCGCCACCATGATGTCGACCGACTCGCGAAAGCGCTGCAGGTTTTCCCCAGCCAGCGCCTGGTAGTGCTCCGCCAGGAAGCCGTCCAGGAAGCTGCCGAAATCGGCATCGTAGCGGCCACGGAACTGCAGCGCATGGGTGACGGCGCCGTGCAGGCCCGGCTCCAGCGCGGCAAGCGGCGGCGCCACGCTGGCCACCGCGCCATACACCGACGCGGCCTTGTGGCGCTGGCCCTGGCGTTCAAGCAGGTTGGCGCGCAGGATCAGCGCCACCAGGTCGGACGGATCGGTGCGCAGCGCGCTGTCGATGGCGGACTGCTCGGCTGCTTCATCCTTGCTGCCCTGGTGGGTGAGCGCCAGGTTGATCCAGCCCTGGGTATGTCCGGGGTGGGCCGCGACGAGCCGTTCGAAGGCCAGGCGCGCCGTGCCCAGGTCGCCGTGGCGAAACGCGCGCTTGCCGAGCGAAATCAGCGCCAGGCCGTGGCTGGCATCGTGTTCGAGCACGTGCGCCCATAATTGTCCGGCTTCGTCTTCGTTGCCTGCCTGCATCGCCTGCATGGCTGCCGCTTGCAGCTGCGCGACTTCCACGCGCAGCGCCGGTGCGTCCTGCATGTCTTCCCCCCAGAGAACTACGCTTAGAAACGTATGTACGTGTATGTACGATTCTCGCATGCTCTCCGGGTAAAAGATGATGCTTTATGCAAATATATTTACGCCTTGTTGGCCGCCATCGACAACGCCACCGCTTCGGCCACCTTGATGCCGTCCACTGCGGCCGACAGGATGCCGCCGGCGTAGCCGGCCCCTTCGCCGGCCGGGAACAGGCCGCGCGTGTTCAGGCTTTGCAGGTCGCCATCGTTGCGCTTGATGCGGATCGGCGATGAGGTGCGCGTCTCGACGCCGGTGAGCAGGGCGTCTTCCTTGTAATACCCCTTGATCTGCTTGTCGAACGCCGGGAACGCTTCGCGCAGCGCCACGATCGCATAGTCCGGCAGCGAACTGGCCAGGTCGGTCAGGTGCACCGCCGGCTTGAGGGACGGGATCACGGAGCCGAGCGCGGTCGAGGCGCGGCCCTTGACGAAGTCGCCCATCAGCTGGCCCGGCGCGTCGTAGGTGCCGCCGCCCAGCGCGAATGCGCCTTCTTCCAGGCGGCGCTGCAGCGCAATGCCGGCCAGCGGATGGCCGGGATAGTCTTGTTCCGGCGTGATGCCGACCACGATCGCGCTGTTCGCGTTGCGCTCGTTGCGCGAATACTGGCTCATGCCGTTGGTGACCACCCGGCCCGGCTCGGATGCGGCCGACACCACCGTGCCGCCCGGGCACATGCAGAAGCTGTACACCGAACGCCCGTTGCTGGCATGGTGCACCAGCTTGTAGTCGGCCGCGCCGAGGATCTTGTTGCCGGCGTTCGGGCCGAAGCGCGCCACGTCGATCAGCGATTGCGGATGCTCGACGCGGAAACCGATCGAGAACGGCTTGGCTTCGATATACACGCCGCGCGCATGCAGCATCTCGAAGGTGTCGCGCGCGCTGTGGCCGATCGCCATCACGACGTGGCGGCTGGCGATGCGCTCGCCGCTGTCGAGCAGCACGCCGCGGATCTGGCGCGCGTCGCCCGTGCCTTCCACCTCGATGTCGACGACCTTGCTGCTGAAGCGGTACTCGCCGCCCAGCGCGATGATGTTTTCGCGCATCTGCTCGACCATCTTCACAAGGCGGAAAGTGCCGATGTGCGGCTTGCTGACATACATGATCTCTTCCGGGGCCCCAGCCTTGACGAACTCGGTCAGGACCTTGCGGCCGTAATGCTTCGGGTCCTTGATCTGGCTGTACAGTTTGCCGTCCGAAAAGGTGCCGGCCCCGCCTTCGCCAAACTGGACATTGGACTCGGGATTGAGCTCGCGCTTGCGCCAGAAACCGAAGGTGTCGACGGTGCGCTCGCGCACTTCCTTGCCGCGTTCCAGGATCAGCGGGCGCAGGCCCATCTGGGCCAGCACCAGCGCCACGAACAGGCCGCACGGGCCGGTGCCCACCACGATCGGGCGTGAGTTGCGGTCGTGCCCCTGCAGCTGTTCGCCGCCGGCCACGAACTTGTAGCTGGTGTCGGGCGAGGGCAGCACATGGAGGTCGTGCTTCATGCGCGCCAGCACCGTCGCTTCGTCCGCCAGGTCGACGTCGAGCGCATAGATCAGCAGGATGGCGCTGCGCTTGCGCGCGTCGTAGCTGCGCTTGAACACCGTGTAGCCGCGCAGCGAATCCTTGCCAATCGCCAGGCGCGCCAGCACGGCAGCGTCCAGGTCCGCCTCGGTGTGGTCAAGCGGCAGTTTCAATTCGTTAATTCGCAGCATAGTACTTGGTCCGTCCAGAAAGCGAGATAGTGGCGAGCGCCGAACCCGCTATTTTAACTGGGTTGGCGTGGCGAAGTAATCCTGGTCGCCGTCGCTGGCGGCAGCGACGCTGGTTGCACGCCGCATGTCCTCAAACGGTGCCATCCGAGCTGGTTTGGGGCGCTTGGGATGGTCCAGATGCCGATATGTATGCCATATCGCACCAAAACGGGGATTGTTCGCAGGAACAGCCCAATCTTGCTGCAAAGCACTGGCTTCCTCGTGTATTTATCATCAAAAATTAGTTTAACTGTAAATGTGTTGTATCTATGCATATGCGGGTGTGGCGGATTGACATTGAATGTTTTGCTATGTTCTGATGCATCATTCACCGCGTTTGATACATATCAACACGTGATTGAAAGCCCATTGGGTGAGAAACAAAAATAGCAGGGACAAAAAGTAAGACGTGATTGACGTACAACAAAACCCCAAGGCAGATCTACAAGAAATGCTTACCAATTAGGAAATCACATGTTTAGAAAAACCGTTTTAGTACACGCCCTTTCGCTGGCCTTCAGCGCAACCGCACTGAGCCTGGCTGTTACCGCACCGGTGATGGCGCAGTCGAATGCGACGGGTAACATTTACGGCCGCGTCGATGCCCCGGCTGGCGCATCGATTTCGCTGCTGAACACCGATACCGGTCTGAAGCGTACGATCACGCCGGATGCGAGCGGTAACTACCGCGTCACGGCACTGCCGCTTGGCCGCTACAAGGTTGACCTGGTGCGCAACGGCGCAGTGGTCCAGTCTTCGGAAGTCGACGTCATCATCGGCCAAGGCGTGAACGCGTCGTTCGTCGGCGCCACCGTCCAGACCGTCCAGGTGACTGGCCGCCGCAACCGCATCGACGTATCGAATACGAACAACGGTGCCACCTTTACCGCGCGCGAACTGCAGGCGCTGCCGATTCCTAAGAATGTCGACGCGATCATCCAGCTGGCACCGAACACCACCCGTGCCGATTCGCGCTACGCAGGCGGCGCGTCCTTCGGCGGCGGCGGCGCTTCCGAGAACGCGTACTACATCAACGGTATGCCGGTAACCAACGCGCTGACCCAGCTCGGCGCATCCGAACTGCCGTTCGGCGCGATCGCCCAGGCACAGATCCTGACCGGCGGATTCGGCGCGGAATTCGGCCGTTCGGTCGGTGGCGTGGTCAACATCACCACCAAGAGCGGTACCAACAACTGGGAAGTAGGCGGCCTGCTGAGCGTCGACCCTGACTCGCTGCGCGAGACGCCGAAGAGCGGGTATTACCCGAACACCGGTGCCAACCCGGCCACCGATGGCCAGCTCTATCTCGACCGTCGCTTCAACAAGACCACGGGCAGCCAGGCTGGTGTATACATCGGCGGCCCGATCATCGAAGACAAGCTGTTCATGTTCGTCGCTGCCGAGCAGACTCGCAGCGACCGTGAATACGTCAACCTGTCCTCGGCCAGCACCAGTGCCGGCACCACCGGCTGGGCCGATTCGGACCGTAAGATCGATCGCTACCTCGGCAAGTTCGACTGGAACATCACCGACAACCACCGCCTCGAGCTGACCCTGATTGGCGACACCCCGAAGACCCACCTGAAACTGTCGGGCTTCGACTACGCCACTGGCGCCCGTAACGGCATCGTCAAGTCGTCCGAGCACTACTCGAACATCGCCAGCCAGGACGGCGGCAACGGCGGCAAGGCCCAGGTTCTGCGCTATACCGGTAACCTGACCGACAACCTGACGGTCCAGGCCCTGTACGGCGTGAACAAAGCCAAGCACATCAATACCTTCGACGGCTACGACATCAACCAGCCGCTGTTCCAGGTCAGTGCCCCGGTCGCCGCGCGCGCGCCTGGCATCACCTACAACAACCCGCAGGCCCTGTCCGGCTTCCTGACCCCGCCGGGCGCGGAAGATGAGACCAAGTCGATGCGCCTGGACCTCGAGTACAAGCTCGGCAACCACACCATCCGCGCCGGCCTGGACGACAACAAGCTGTCCTCAACCAACGCCGGCGACTTCCGTGCTGGTGGCGGCCTGTACATCTACCGCAAACTGCCGGGCAACATTTCGCCGACCACCCCGATCTCGATTGGCGGCATCCGCGTGGCAGTCGCGTCCGGCGGCGGCCTTGGCACCCAGGGCTACTACGGCAGCGAACACATCCTGAACACGGTCACCAATGCTTACTCGGATCAGTCGGCCCAGTACATCGAAGACCGCTGGCAGATCACCAAGGACGTGCTGCTCACGGCCGGCTTGCGCAACGAACAGTTCACCAACAAGAACGGCGACGGTGTCGCGTTCATGGACATGAAAGACCAGTACGCACCGCGCTTCTCGGCATCGTGGGACGTCAATGGCGACGCATCGATGAAAGTATTCGGTAGCGCTGGCCGTTACCACGTACAGATCCCGACCCACCTGGCAGTGCGCGGCGCCTCGCGTTCGCTGAACACGGCCCAGTACTTCACGTACACCGGCGTTGATGCCAACGGCGCGCCGATTGGCCGCGTGAATATCACCCCTGCGTACTCGGCCAACAACGAGTACTACCAGGCCAAGGATGCCAAGACCCTGTCGGCAATCGATCTCAAGCCAACCTTCCAGGACGAACTGACCCTTGGTTTCGAGAAGGCGTTCTCGCCTGAGTTGAACTTCGGCGTCAAGGGCACCTACCGTACCCTGCAGACAACGATCGACGACTTCTGCGATCCGCGTCCGGTGGAGCGTTTTGCTGAGCGCAACAACATCGATACGTCGAACTACGGCGGTTTCGGCTGCGCCAACTTCAACCCTGGTGAAGCCAATTCGTTCTTCATCGACTTTGCTGGCAATCAGACCTACACCCGCGTTGACTTGAGCGAGGAAGACCTGGGCATGCCGAAAGCCAAGCGCATCTACAAGGCGCTCGACGTTTTCGCCGAGCACCCGATGCGCAATGGCTGGTATGGACGTATGAACTACACCTGGTCGCGTAACGAAGGCAACACCGAAGGCCAGACCCTGTCCGACGTGGCACAAACCGACGTGGCCGCAACCCAGACCTGGGACCACCCGGAGCTGATGACCGGCGCCTACGGCCTGCTGCCGAACCATCGCGAGCACCAGCTCAAGGCGTTCGGCGTGTATGAGATCGCGCCTCAGTTCCAGATTGGCGCAAATGCGCTGCTTGCCTCGGGGCGTCCGGTTAACTGTATCGGTAACGACGATACCGTCGACGACCACGTCAACTACGGTTCCGCTTACCGCACCTGCGGTGGTATTCCGGTTCCGCGCGGCACCGCCGGCAAGCTGCCGACCGACTTCCGCCTGGACATGAACTTCGTCTACAAGCCAATGCAGGTCAAGGGCCTGTCGCTGAAGATGGATGTGTTCAACGCGTTCAACCGCCAGGCCGCACAGACCCTGGACGAGGTGTACAACAGCGGCGCAAGCGTTTCGCCGACGTACCACCGCGTGATCAGCTACACCACGCCGCGCTACTTCCGCTTCACCGCGGAATACAACTACAAGTTCTGATCGATCTTGTAGCGGCGCCAGCTTCGGCTGGCGCCCTTTCTGAAAAGCCCGCATGCTCGCTCTTGCGGGCTTTTTTTTGAGAAAAATAATTCATGTCGACCGATCGCCCGGGCTGCGCCCCGTGACTGTCAGCGGCGACAATGCACCGCCCGGCCCGGCCCGGCGACGCTGGCTGGCAGCCTACATGCCGCCCCAGGCCGCGCTGATGACAGCCAGCGCCGCCAGGCCCGCCGTTTCGGTACGCAGGATCCGCGGGCCCATCGACAGCGCCAGCGCCCCGCGCGCCACCGCCGCATCTTCTTCCTGCTGGGTATAGCCGCCTTCGGGCCCGATCATCAGGCTGACCGCGCGCGGCGCCGTGCTGCGCGTCCAGTCCGCCAGCGACTGGGTCGCGCGCGGCGTCAGCAGGACGCAGTCGGCCATGTCGCCCCGGCCGATCCAGCGGTCGAAGTCGGTCAGCTCGCCCAGCTGCGCCAGCCGGTTGCGCCCGCTTTGTTCGGACGCCGACACAATCACCGCCTGCCAGTGCGCCTGCTTCTTTTCGGCGCGCTCGGACGACAGCCGCACCACGCAGCGCCGGGCCGCCAGCGGCTGGATTGCCGTCACGCCCAGTTCGACGGCTTTTTCGATTATCCAGTCCATCTTGGCGCCTTCGGGCAGCGCCTGCGCCAGAGTGACCTGGTAAGGCAGCTCGGCCTCGCGCGGGTCATGGCTGTCGATGACGGCGGTGGCGCGCCGCTTGTCGCTCGAGGCCAGGGTGGCGCGGTATTCGCCGCCGGCGCCGTCGAACAGGCACAGCGCGTCGCCCGGCTGCATGCGCAGCACGTGGACATGGTGGGCGACCGCGTCGGGCAGGGCAATGGTGGCGCCGACGGCAAGCGGCTCGGAACAGTAGAAACGCGGCATTGAAATTCCTGCAACTTATCGGTGGAAATGAAGGCATTTTAATTCGGCGCCACCCCGCTCTGGTAAAATACTTGGTTAAGCAAGCCTGGCCCTGCAGCCGCATTCCCAATCCTAGACCTCACAGATTCAATCCATGAAACCTACGCTCCCTACCACCCTGATGGCCAACGCGATCCGCGCACTGGCAATGGACGCTGTTCAAAAAGCCAATTCCGGCCACCCTGGCATGCCAATGGGCATGGCTGAAATCGCCGTTGCGCTGTGGGCAGGACACTACAAGCACAACCCGGCCAATCCGAAGTGGATCAACCGCGACCGCTTCCTGCTGTCGAATGGCCACGGCTCGATGCTGCACTACTCGCTGCTGCACCTGGCAGGCTACGACCTGTCGATGGACGACCTGCGCAACTTCCGCCAGCTGCATTCGAAGACCCCGGGCCACCCGGAAGTCGACATCACCCCGGGCGTCGAGACCACCACCGGCCCGCTGGGCCAGGGTATCGCCAACGCGGTCGGCATGGCCCTGTCCGAGTGGCTGCTGGCCGCTGAATTCAACAAGCCCGGCTACGACGTGGTCGACCACTACACCTATGCATTCCTCGGCGACGGCTGCCTGATGGAAGGCATCTCGCACGAAGTGTGCTCGCTGGCCGGCACGCTGGGCCTGAAAAAACTGATCTTCCTGTACGACGACAACGGCATCTCGATCGACGGCAAGGTCGAAGGCTGGTTTACCGACGACACCCCGAAGCGTTTCGAGGCCTACAACTGGAACGTGATCCCGAACGTGGACGGCCACGACGTGGCGGCGGTCGATGCGGCCATCGCGCAGGCCAAGCTGTCGGACAAGCCAACCCTGATCTGCTGCAAGACCATCATCGGCAAGGGCTCGCCAAACCTGCAGGGCGGCGACAAGGTCCACGGCGCGGCGCTGGGCGACGCCGAAGTGGCGGCCGTTCGCGAGCACCTGATCTGGGATGCGATCCCGTTCGACATCCCGGCGCCGATCTACGAGGCATGGGACGCGAAGCAGCAGGGCGCGGCAGTCGAGAGCGACTGGAACGCCAAGTTCGAAGGCTACCGCGCGCAGTTCCCGCAGCTGGCCGCCGAACTCGAGCGCCGCATGAAGGGCGAGCTGCCGG
>DASWSX010000284.1:0-9729 GCA_036402435.1 Telluria sp.
GGCTGCAGGCGGACACGGTCAAGGTTACCGAGGCAACGCTGACATACGTCGCCACCGGGGCCGACCGCAAGCCGCGCCAGCTGCCGCCGCTCGAGTCCTTAATCGACAGCTGACACGGGGTTGGGCAATGGATGAACAGCGCCGCATTTTCCTGGCGGGGGCAGGCACGCTGGCGGTGCTGGCCGCGGCAGGCACGCTCGCGCGCAATGCGGCCAAATCCGCACCGGGCCCGTATCCGTTCAGCCTAGGTGTCGCGTCCGGCTCGCCACTGCCCAATTCCGTCATCCTCTGGACCCGCATCCTCGCCGATCCGCTCAATGCAGCGGCCACGCCGCCAGTGGCGTTCTCCGTGCGCTGGGAAGTGGCGCATGACGAGGCCTTCACGCGCATCGCGGCGAAAGGCAGCGCCAGCGCCGTGCCCGAGCTTGCCCACAGCGTGCACGTGGACGCTACCGGACTCGAACCGGGCCGCTGGTACTGGTACCGCTTCATGCTGGGCGATGCGGTGAGCCCGGTGGGCCGGACCCGCACAGCGCCCGCCGCCGACTCGATGCCTGCGATGCTGAAGATGGCAGTCGCATCGTGCCAGCACTGGGAGTTTGGCAGCTTCGCGGCGCACCGCCACATCGCCAACGCCGCGCCCGACCTGGTCGCCTTCCTGGGCGACTATATCTACGAGTGGGGCCCGTACCAGCTCCGGCATCCGGAGCGGGCGCTGCGCGTCGACGAAAGCTATTCGCTGGCCGACTACCGCGCGCGCTATGCGCAGTACAAGAGCGACCCGGACCTGCAGGCATCCCACCGCGCCGCGCCGTGGATCGTGACGTGGGACGACCACGAAGTCGCCAACGACTACGCCGGCGACCGCGACGAGCGACTCAGCCCTGTGTTCGCGCAGCGGCGCGCGGCGGCGTACCAGGCGTTCTACGAGCATATGCCGCTGCGCGTGGCGCCGGAGCGGCGCAATGGCTTCGGCAGCCTGCGCATCTATGACCGCTTCGACTGGGGGCGGCTGGCGCGCCTGCACGTGCTGGACGACCGCCAGTACCGCGCCACCCACGCCTGCCAGCCAGCCGGCAAGGGCGGCTCAACCTCCGTCCTGCGCTCGCGCTGCGGCGCCTTGCGCGATCCGTCGCGCACGATGCTCGGGGCGCAGCAGGAGGCCTGGCTGGATAACGGCCTGGCGACGTCGAACGCGCGCTGGAACTTCCTTGTGCAGCAAACGCCGATGGCGCAGTCGAGCCAGGTCCCGGTTATCCGGGCTGACGATGGCCGTTTCTGGAATGACGGGTGGGACGGCTATCCGGGGGCCCGCCAGCGCCTGTTCGAGGCGCTTGAACGCACGCGCGCACCGAATCCGATCGTGCTCGCTGGCGACGTTCACACGTTTTATGCCACCGACCTGAAGGCCGATTTCAACCGCCCCGTATCGAGGCAGAACCCGGTGATCGCCACCGAGTTTTGCGGTACTTCAGTTACATCCAGCTCGCGCCCGCAGGCACGCACCCTTCAATTCGTCGACATGAACCCGCACGTCAAATACGGACGCAGCGACAAGCGCGGGTTCATCCTGATGGAGGTCGGGCCGGCCGAGGCGAAGGCCATCTTCGTGGCGCTGGACGACGTCAGGCAGGCCGGTTCGGGCGCCGCAACGGTCGCCCGGTTCCGTGTCGAACACGGCCAGCCGGGAGCAATCCGCAGTTGATGCTAGGGGACGATCGTCGTAAACAGGTACACGGCGAAAATCACCAGGTGCACGGTCCCTTGCATCACAGTCGTGCGGCCGGTGCCGAGCGACAGCGTGGCGACGACGAGTGACAGCACCAACAGCACCGTCGACTTGACGTCGATGCCGAGCGACAGGGTCCAGCCCGTGGCCAGCGACACGATCGCCACGGCCGGAATGGTCAGGCCGATACTGGCCAGGGCCGAGCCCAGGGCCAGGTTAAGGCTGGTCTGGAGCCGGTTGGCGCGCGCCGCCTGGTACGCCGCGATCCCTTCGGGAAGAAGCACAACCGCCGCAATGATGATGCCGACCAGCGCCTTGGGCGCACCGATTGCGGACACGGCCGCCTCAAGTGCCGGCGACAGCGCTTTCGCGAGCAGCACCACGCCGGCCAGGCAGGCCAGCAGCAAGCCGGCGCTGATCCACGCCATCTTCACCGGCGGGGGCGGCGCGTGCACGTCTTCGTTGCCGGGGGCGGCTTCCGGGAGAAAGTAATCGCGGTGCCGAACCGTTTGCACCAGTACGAACGTACCGTAGAGCACCAGCGAAATCACGGCAATGAAAGCCAGCTGGCTGGCGCTGTATGAAGGGCCGGGCGTGGTGGTGGTGTAGTTTGGCAGCACCATCGTCAACACCGAAATCGCCGCCAGCGTCGCCAACGCGGCGGACACGCCGTACAGCCCGAAGGTCTGCTCGCCGTGCCGTCCCGCGCCCGCAAGAATGCACAAGCCGACCATGCCGTTCAGGATGATCATCACCGCGGCAAATACCGTGTCGCGCGCGAGGCCGGCCGTCGCTTCGCCGCCGGCGATCATCAGCGACACGATCAGCGCCACTTCGATCGCGGTCACTGCAATGGCAAGTACCAGCGTGCCGTACGGTTCACCGACTTTGTGCGCGACGATCTCGGCATGGAAAACCGCCGCGAGCACGCCGCCGAACAGGCCGCCCACGAGAAGGACCGTGTAGTAAATACCGAAGGCGTCTCCGGCGCCGGCCGCCAGCCCAGCCAGCAGAAGCCACGAGAAAATCGGGGCGGCGATCGACCAGCGCGGCAGCGATTGCGAGATTTTCATAACAGTTCATCAATGAGGAGGAAGCCGAGTTTAGCGCAATTGCAGACTCCGGCATGACAAGCAACGGCGCCTTGCTGTACATTTACTACATTTTCCACACCCGCATCCTCCTCCCATGATCAGATCAACGCTTGGCACGGCAGCATTGCTGCTGATGCTCCCTTCGCTCGCCCTCGCCCAGAACAGCAGCCGCACGGTGGAGCGCATCGAGCAGAAAGGACACCGGCTCGAAGTGGTGACGAACGACGGCGTCTACCGCATCACGCCCTATTCCGACCGGATCATGGAGACCGTGTTCGTCCCGCGCGGAGAAGCGTACGACGCGCGCTCGCATGCAGTGGTCATGGCGCCCAAGGCTGCAGGCACGCTCAGGACAAGCGGCGGCGCGGTGGAATTCGCGACCGCCGGCATCAGCGCGACGGTGACCCGCTCGCCATTCGGCATCAGCTATTCGTACAAGGGAAGGCCGCTGCTGGCCGAGAAGAACGGCTACACGCGCAAGGACAAGCTGGAGTCGATCGACTTTGCCCTCGCGCCCGACGAAGCCCTGTACGGCGGCGGCGCGCGCGCGCTGGGCATGAACCGGCGCGGTCACCGCCTGCCCCTCTACAACAAGGCGCACTACGGATACGGCCAGAAGTCCGCGCAGATGAGCTTCGGGATGCCGCTGGTGCTGTCCTCGAAAATGTACATGGTCCACTTCGATAATCCGACCACCGGTTTCCTCGACCTCGACGCGAAGAAGGCCAATGTGCTGTCGTACGAGCCGTCGAGCGGACGCAAGGCCTACCAGGTGATCGCGGGCGACAGCTGGGAACAGCTGGCCTACGAATACACCAGCCTCACCGGCCGCCAGCCGCTGCCGCCGCGCTGGGCGTTCGGTAACTTCGCCAGCCGCTTCGGCTATCACAGCGAAGCCGAGGCGCGCGCCACAGTCGACAAGTTCATCGCCGGGCAGGTGCCGCTCGACGCCATCGTGTTCGACTTGTACTGGTTCGGCCCCGACATGCGCGGGTCGATGGGTAACTTCAGCTTCGACAAAAACAACTTCCCGAATCCGCGCCAGATGATGGCCGATTTTTCCGCGAAGGGCGTCAAGACGGTCCTGATCACCGAGCCGTTCGTTCTGACCGCATCGAAGCGCTGGCCGGAGGCGGTTGCGCGCAAGGTGCTGGCTACGGACGACAAGGGCGCGCCGTTCACCTACGACTTCTACTTCGGGAACACGGGCCTGATCGACATCACCAGCCCGGCCGCGCGCAACTGGTTATGGGACATCTACAAGGAACTGGCGCCGCTGGGCGTGGCCGGATGGTGGGGCGACCTGGGCGAGCCCGAAGTGCACCCGGACGCCACCCGCCACGTGGGCGGCAGCGCGGCGCAGGTCCACAATATCTATGGCCACGAGTGGGCGCGGCTGATCCACGAAGGCTACCGCAAGGACTTCCCGCTGCAGCGGCCATTCATCCTGATGCGCTCCGGTTATTCAGGTTCGCAGCGCTTCGGCATGATTCCATGGTCGGGCGACGTCAGCCGCAGCTGGGACGGCCTCAAGCCGCAGCCGGAGATTTCGCTGCAGATGGGGATGCAGGGCGCGGCCTACATGCATTCGGACCTGGGCGGGTTCGCCGGCGCGACGCTGGACGACGAGCTGTACACGCGCTGGCTCCAGTACGGCGTGTTCCAGCCGATCTTCCGCCCGCATGCGCAGGAAGATGTGGCGTCGGAGCCGGTGTTCCGCTCGCCCGCCGCGCTGGCGCTCGCCCGTGAAGCGATCCGACTGCGTTACCGCCTGCTCCCATACAACTACACCGCCGCCTTCGACAATAACCAGGCCGGCCTGCCACTGATGCGGCCCCTGATGTACGAAGAACCGGGCAACCCGAAGCTGCGCGACCTGTCGTCGGCTTACCTGTGGGGGAACGACATTCTCGTCAGCCCGGTGCTGGAGGCGAAAAAGGCCACGCAGGAAGTGTACTTCCCGGCGACTGGCGCGTGGCTCGATTTCCATACCGGCCAGCGGCACGAGGGTGGCACCAGCGCGCAGGTGGCGCTGGCGGCGGACCGCATTCCGGCATTCGTTCGCGCCGGCGCCTTCATCCCGATGGCCCGGGCGATTCAGACCACACGTGATTACTCATCGAAAAACATCGAACTGCACTACTATCACGACCGTTCGGTCGCAGCGGGCAGCGGAAAAATGTACGACGACGATGGCGAGACGCCGGAGGCATTCGAAAAAGGGAAGTACGAACTGCTGCAGTTCGCAAGCCGCATGACAGGCAATGAGCTGGCCATTACCGTGGCCAGCGAGGCCGGCGCGAACTGGAAGCGGCACGCGCGCAGCCTGTCGATGGTGGTGCACAACCTGGACGGGAAGCCGGCCCAGGTGGAAGTGGATGGCCGCGCGGTGCCGTTCGACTACCAGGCGGGCAGCAGCACGCTGGTGTTCGAGGCAGCGGCAAGCGCCGACGCGCGCCGCCGCTTCGCCATCAGGATGTAAGGGGTTTCGCGTCGCGCAGTTCGCGGCGCAAAATCTTGCCGACGTTCGTCTTCGGCAGTTCGGTGCGGAACTCGACATACTTCGGCTTCTTGTAGCCGGTGAGCTGTTCCTTGCAGTAGTCCTTGATCTGCTCCTCGGTCAGCGATGGGTCCTTGCGGACCACGAACAGCTTCACCGCTTCGCCGGACGCCTTGTCCGGCACGCCGATGCAGGCCACTTCCAGCACGCCCGGGTGGCCCGCCACCACCTCTTCCACTTCGTTCGGGTACACGTTAAAGCCCGACACCAGGATCATGTCCTTCTTGCGGTCGACGATGCGCGTGTAGCCGCGCTCGTCCATGATGCCCACGTCGCCGGTCTTGAAGAAGCCGTCCGGCGTCATCGCCTTGGCCGTCTCGTCGTCGCGCTGCCAGTAGCCCGCCATGACCTGCGGGCCGCGCACCGCGATTTCGCCAGCGGTGCCAAGCGGTACCGGGTTGCCGTCGTCGTCGAGGATCGCGATTTCTGTCGATGGATACGGCAGCCCGATGGTGCCGGTGAATTCCTTGATGTCGCAGCGGTTGGCGGTCACCACGGGCGAGGTCTCCGACAAGCCGTAGCCTTCGACGATGGCGGTGCCGGTGACGGCGAGCCACTTCTCGGCCACGGGCCGTTGGACCGCCATGCCGCCGCCGTTGCACACCTTGTAGCTCGAAAAGTCCAGCTTCTCGAACTCCGGATTATTCAGCAGCGCGTTGTAGAGCGTATTCACCGCAGGGAAAATGTTGATCTTGTATTTGCCCAGTTCCTTGACGAAGCCGGGGATGTCGCGCGGGTTCGGGATCAGCACGTTCATGCCGCCCAGGCGCATGCCCATCAGGGCGCAGACGGTCAGCGAGTAGATGTGATACAGAGGCAGCGCGCAGGCGAACTGCGGCTCGGTACCCGGCGGCAGCGTGTCGAGCGTGGGACGCAGCCAGGCCTCGTTCTGCAGCACGTTGGCGATCACGTTCCGGTGCAGCAGTACCGCCCCCTTCGACACGCCGGTGGTGCCGCCGGTGTACTGCAGGAAGGCGATATCGTCATGGCCCAGCGAGGCGGCCTTGAACGGCAAGCGCGCGCCTTCCGCCAGCACCTTGTTGAAGCTGACCGCAGTGGGCAGCGCGAATGCCGGCACCATCTTCTTGACCTTGCGGACCACGAAGTTGACGATGGTTCCCTTCACTGCGCCGAGCAGGTCGCCCATGGTCGCCACGACCACGTGCTTCACGCTGGTCTTGTCGAGCACCTGTTCGACCGTGTGGGCGAAGTTCTCGAGCACGACGATGGCCTCGGCGCCGGAGTCGATCAGCTGGTGCTGCAGCTCGCGCGCGGTGTACAGCGGATTGACGTTGACGACGGTGTAGCCGGCGCGCAGGGCGGCGGCCAGCGTCACCGGATACTGCAGCACGTTCGGCATCATGATGGCGACCCGCGCGCCCTGCTTCAGGCCGCGCGATTGAAGCCATGCGCCCATCTGCTGCGACATCTGGTCAAGTTCGCGGAAGGTGATGGCCTTGTCCATGCAGACGTAGGCCTTGCGGTCCGCGTATTTTCGGAACGACTCTTCCAGCAGGTGCGACAGCGAGCGGTACTGGGTGATGTCGATTTCCGCCGGCACGCCCGGTTGGTACTGCCTGAGCCAAAACTTGTCCATCTTTGATGCCTCTGTCATTTGTTCGATTCATAAATGAAAAGACCGCCCGCATGCGGGCGGCCTTTTCGTCCCACTGGTATTACGCGGCCGTCTTCTCGGCCTTCAGCTCGACCTTCTGCTCGTCGCGCAGCACGCGGCGCAGGATCTTGCCGACGTTCGTCTTCGGCAGCTCGTCGCGGAACTCGATGTACTTCGGTTTCTTGTAGCCGGTGAGCTGCTGCTTGCAGTAGTCCATCAGCTGCTCGGAGGTCAGCGCCGGGTCTTTGCGCACCACGAATACCTTGACCGCTTCGCCCGCGTGCTCGTCCGGCACGCCGATGACGGCGCATTCAAGCACGCCCGGATGCATCGCGATCACGCCTTCGAGTTCGTTCGGATAGACGTTAAAGCCCGACACCAGGATCATGTCCTTCTTGCGGTCGACGATCTTGACGTAGCCGTTCGCGTCCATCACGCCGACGTCGCCCGATTTGAAGTAGCCGTCGGCCGTCATCACCTTTGCCGTTTCGTCCGGACGGTTCCAGTAGCCCGCCATGACCTGCGGGCCGCGGATCGCGATCTCGCCTGGCTCGCCGAGCGCGACCGGCTGGCCGTCGTCGTCGACGATGGCGATGTCGGTCGACGGAATCGGCAGGCCGATGGTGCCTGTGAATTCGGTCATGTCGGCGCGGTTGCAGGTGGCGACCGGCGATGTTTCCGACAGGCCGTAGCCCTCGATGATCGAGGTTCCGGTAGCCTTCTTCCACTTGTCGTTGACCGCCTGCTGTACCGCCATGCCGCCGCCGTTCGACAGCTTCAGCGCGCTGAAATCGATCTTGTCGAAGTCAGGGTGGTTGAGCAGCGCGTTGTACAGCGTGTTCACCGCAGGCAGCATGTTGAACTTGTACTTCTGCAGTTCCTTGATGAAGCCGCCGATGTCGCGCGGGTTCGGCACCAGGATGTTCAGGGCGCCGACGCGGATGCCCCACATCGCGCAGGCCGTCAGCGCGAAGATGTGATACAGCGGCAGTGCGCACACGATGGTGAGCTGTTCGACCACCGGGGCCTTTTCCAGCGCCGGCTGGGCCCAGACTTCAGTCTGCAGCACGTTGGCGATGATATTGCGGTGCGTGAGCGTGGCGCCTTTCGACACCCCGGTGGTGCCGCCGGTGTACTGCAGGAAGGCGACGTCGGCGCTGCTTGCCTGGACTGGGGTAAAGGTCATGCGCTCGCCCTGCGACAGCGCGTCCTTGAAGCGCACAGCATTCGGCAGCGAATATTCAGGCACCAGCTTCTTCACGCTACGCACGACGAAGTTAACCAGCATGCCCTTGGCGCCGCCTAGCATTTCGCCCATGCTGGCCACAACGATATGCTTGACCGGTGTTTTGGTCAGCACCTGCTGCAGCGTGAACGCGAAGTTCTCCAGCACGATGATCGCCTCGCTGCCGGAGTCGGCCAGCTGGTGTTCCAGTTCGCGCGGCGTGTACAGCGGGTTGACGTTGACGACCGTGTAGCCGGCGCGCAGGATTGCGGCGATCGCGATCGGATACTGCAGTACGTTCGGCATCATCACGGCGACGCGCGCGCCCTTCTTCAGGCCGCGGCTTTGCAGCCAGGCCGCCATCTTTTTCGAACACGCGTCCAGTTCCGAGTAGGTCAGGAACTTGTCCATGCAGACGAAGGCGTTGCGGTCGCCGAACTTCTGGAACGACTCCTCGAACATCTGGACGAGGGACCGATACTGGTCCGGATTGATCTCGGCGGGTACGCCCGGCGGGTAAGACTTCAACCAAAATTTATCCATGTCTGCCTCTGTCTCGTAGTTATCGTTATTGGATCTGGCTTACCTGCCAGTCGCGGATGATTTCAGGCCTGTTTTGCGGGCGCATATGGCTATTCCCAGTGTGATGCTATCGGGCGACGTGGCCTTACGCAAGCGCTTTTGCTGGTATTTGAGCAATGCCTCTATACCGCCACGATTGATGCGATGCAGCAGAGGCGTCGGTCAGGCGCGCGCGGCGAGCGTCTTGAGGCGGCGGTGGCGTTCGGCCTTATCGAGCGCGGCGAGTTTGCGCGCCGACGCATAGAAGCCGGCGAAGGTTTGTTCGCGCGCCAGCAGGGCGCGGAACGCCGGCACGAAATCGGTGTAGGTGGCGATCGAGGCCAGGTGGGCATTCGACAGCGGCTCGGCGAAAAAGCGGTCGTAGCCGGCGAAGCCGCCCCACGACTGCTTCAGCACGAGGTAGTCGTCCTTCAGCCGGACGAACAGGCGCGCCTTGGTTGAGCGCTTTTCGGCAGCCGGCGCCTTCGAGGCGTAGGTGGTTTCGAGCGCGCGCCGGTACTCCAGCAGCAGATTGAGGAAGTCCTTCTTGCGCGCCGCGAAGCGGGCGTAGTTCTGGCGCATGGCATCGTTGCCGAAACCGGCCAGCCAGCGTTCCACGCCCGCCTCCTCCACCGCACTGGCGAACGATTCGTTGAACTGCGAATCGCCCGGCACGTAGATGACCTGGTGCGACAGTTCGTGGAAAATCAGGCGCGCCAGTTCGGCGTCCGGATAGTGGATGAAGGTCGAAATCAGCGGATCGTTGAACCAGCCCAGCGTGGAGTAGGCGGGAACGCCGCCCACCGACACATCGTGGCCGCCGGCGCGCAACTCTTGCGCGTAGGCCTGCGCTTCGTCCTTGCTGTAGTAGCCGCGGTAGTTGACGCATCCCGCCACCGGGAAGCACCACTGCAGGGGCCTGAGCGACAGTTCGGGGGTGGCGAC
>DASWSX010000285.1:0-18832 GCA_036402435.1 Telluria sp.
GGACAGCTATGGCGAAGCAAGTTGTGAACGCGCGCCGGTATGGTCCATTTGTTGGGGAGGCGACCTGGAAGAGCTCCATTCGCAGCCAAACTTTGCGGTATGCGGTATAGCCAAATTCTCCCACACCTTACGCAATCCTGCATGCCATGAGGCAATTTACAGAACATTCACTACTATTTTAATAACGGATACGTTGTATTTAGTGCGCGGTCGGAGGCGGGACCGGTGCCCATACGAAAAAACCCGCCGAAGCGGGTTTTTAGTAATACTTGGCGGAGACGGTGGGATTCGAACCCACGATACAGGTATAAGCCGTATGCATCCTTAGCAGGGATGTGCCTTCGGCCACTCGGCCACGTCTCCTTTCCCAGTCCAGCAACGCCAGATCAGGAGACCGGAATGTTACAGTTCACCAGCAGGTTTGGTCAAGGGAACCCGTAAGGTTTTTGGAAAAAAATTATTCTTTTTCCAAATCAAACGCCTTGTGCAGCGCGCGCACTGCCAATTCCATGTATTTCTCGTCGATCAGCACCGAAATCTTGATTTCCGAGGTCGAAATCATCAGGATGTTGATGCCCTCTTCCGACAGCGTGCGGAACATCTGCGAGGCGACCCCAACGTGGCTGCGCATGCCCACGCCGACGACCGATACTTTCGACACCTTGGCGTCGCCGGCCACGCTGGCCGCGCCGATCTCGGTCTTGACGCCTTCCAGCACGCCCATCGCCTTCTGGTACTCGCCGCGTGATACGGTGAAGGTGAAGTCCGTCTTGCCTTCGACCGACTGGTTCTGGATGATCATGTCGACTTCGATGTTGGCGTCAGCCACCGGCCCAAGGATGTGGTACGCCACGCCTGGCTTGTCTGGCACGCCCAGGATGGTGATCTTGGCTTCGTCGCGGTTGAATGCGATTCCGGAAATGACTGCTTGTTCCATTTTTGTATCTTCCTCAAACGAGATCAGGGTGCCCGAGACGGCTTCTTCGGCCAGCGGCATCAGGGGATCGGTCAGCGACGACAGCACGCGCGTCGGGACGCGGTAGTTGCCGGCAAACTCCACGGAACGGCTCTGCAGCACTTTCGAGCCCAGCGACGCCAGTTCCAGCATTTCTTCGAACGTGATGGTCTTCAGGCGGCGCGCTTCTGATACCACGCGCGGATCGGTCGTGTATACGCCGTCAACGTCGGTGTAAATCAGGCATTCGTCCGCTTTCATCGCGGCGGCAATCGCCACGGCCGAGGTATCGGAACCACCGCGGCCGAGGGTGGCGATGTTGTCTTCGTCATCCACGCCCTGGAAACCAGTGATGATGACGATCTTGCCCGCGTCCAGGTCGGCGCGCACTTTGGCGTCGTCGATCGACTGGATGCGTGCCTTGGTGAACGACGAGTCGGTCTTGATCGCCACCTGCCAGCCTGCGTACGACACCGCCTGTTTGCCGATGGCCAGCAGCGCCATCGCCAGCAGTCCAACGGAAACCTGTTCGCCCGTCGAGGCGATCATGTCCAGCTCGCGCGGATCAGGCTGGTCCATGATTTGTTTGGCGAGGCCGATCAGGCGGTTGGTCTCGCCCGACATTGCGGACGGTACAACGACGATTTGGTAACCAGCGTCATGCCATTTGGCGACGCGGGCGGCAACGTTCTTGATGCGATCCGTCGAGCCCATCGACGTGCCGCCGTATTTGTGGACGATTAATGCCATAAGTGTGAGGAAATCCGCGCTAAAAGTGTAGAAATGAAGATCTTTACTCTACATGTTGCGCTGCAAAATCTCAAGTCAAATGGCGCATATTCCTATAACAAACTGGAATATACATATTCGGAACGCAATTATTTAGCGGCTTCCCAGCGCAGCCGAATGGATGCGTCCGCTTGCCGCGCGTGGTGGCAGTCCATGCCGATGCCGGCGGCAAACAGCAGCTCCCGTCCCGCGGTCACGATGGGCAGGCGTCCCCGCTCCCACGCCGGTACATTGCATGCCTGGTAGTGGTATTTCAAGCCGCGTGTCGGCCGGTTGTGGGCGGGCTTGAGGCGCTCGCCGCCCTTGCGGAAATCGATCATCAATTGCTGTTCGCGCAGCCATTCCGGGTCGAAGCCCTCTGCGGCCTGGTCGAAGTGCAGCGTGCCACCGTAATCGGGGAACGCAATTTGCGCTTCGCCGGTCCAGCGGAACGCCTGCCCTTGCTTGAAGAAGATGCCTTCGTCGTCCGGGTCGCGCATGCCTGCAAGATCTTCCAGCTTGGGCGTGATGAAGAGGCGGTCGCGATGGCGGCGGATAAGGCAGTCCGGGTGCGTGACGAGCAGCTGGGCGTCGTGGCGCGCCTCCACCAGCTGGGTGACCATCTCCGCCAGCCATGCGGTTGAGGGCATGCGCAGCGCGCGCGTGTGGAACCAGTGGCGCAGCATGTTGTAGGCGCGGTCCTGGCTCATCGTGCGCAGCTTCGCCACGTCGATCGAGTCGCCGTCCAGGCATTGCGCCAGGTCTTGCACCGCGAGTTCATTCAGCAACCGTTGGGCTGACTGCGCGTGGGCAGCACTGCGCGCGAAGCGTTCCTGAAAGCCGGGGAATGCCTGCGCCAGCGCCGGCATCACCTGGTGCCGCAGCGCGTTGCGTGCGTAGCGCGGATGGGTGTTCGATTCGTCTTCGACGAAGTTAATGGCGTGTTCGGCGACGTAAGCTTCAAGCTCGGTACGCGAGACTGGCAACAGGGGCCGCGCCATAACGAGGTCGGCGTTGCCCAACAGTTCGGGCGCCGCGTTGGCAGTGTCCATGCCCGACAGCCCTGCCGTGCCCGATCCGCGCAGCAGCTGGAGCAGCACGGTCTCGGCCTGGTCGTCAAGGTGATGCGCGGTGAGCATCAGGCGTACGCCGTGCTCGCGCGCCATGTCGCCCAAGGCCGCGTAGCGCAGTTTTCGGGCAGCGGCTTCGACGCCGGATTTGGTGTTGCCGAGCGTGACGCGGCGCGCAGTGAACTGCACGCCCATCGCCTCGCAGGCCTGTTCGCAATGCGCCAGCCAGGCGTCGGCGTTCTCGCTGATGCCGTGGTGGACATGGAATGCATGCAGCGCAATGCCGTGCTCGCGTGCGTACGCATGCGCCAGGTGCAGCAGCGCCGACGAGTCGAGGCCGCCGCTGTAGGCGATTGCGATGGAAGCTGGAACGACGTCGGCGCGCAGCGCATCAAGCGCGCGCGCGAATGTCAGCGGGAGGGAACCAGTCTGCTGCCGCTTCACTCTTCTGCCGGCGTCGTTTCTTTGAATTTGCCGTAGCTCATCAGCTTCTGATGGCGGGCTTCGATCAGGTCCTTGGTCTTCATGCCGTGGAACTGGCGCAGCGAGTCAGCCAGTGCGCGCTTGAGCAGCACGCCCATCTGCTTCGGATCGCGGTGTGCGCCACCCAGCGGCTCGCTGACGATCTTGTCGATCAGGCCCATTGCCTTGAGGCGGTGCGCGGTCAGGCCGAGCGCGTCGGCGGCGTCCGATGCGCGCTCCGAGGTTTTCCACAGGATCGATGCGCAGCCTTCCGGCGAGATCACCGAGTAGGTTGCGTATTGCAGCATCAGCACGGTGTCGCCAACGGCAATCGCCAGCGCGCCGCCGGAGCCGCCTTCGCCGATGATCGTGGCGATCAGCGGCACTTTGAGCTCAGCCATCACGTACAGGTTGTGGCCGATCGCTTCCGACTGGCCGCGCTCTTCGGCGTCGATGCCAGGGAACGCGCCCGGGGTGTCGACGAAGGTGAAGATCGGCAGGTTGAATTTTTCGGCGACCTTCATCAGGCGCATCGCCTTGCGGTAGCCTTCCGGCTTCGGCATGCCGAAGTTGCGCATTGCGCGTTCTTTGGTGTCGCGGCCTTTCTGGTGGCCGATCACCATGCAAGCCTGGCCGTTGAAGCGCGCCAGGCCACCGACGATCGACAGATCGTCCGCATACGAACGATCTCCGTGCAGTTCGTGGAAGTCGGTGAACATCTCGTTCACGTAATCCATCGTGTACGGACGCTGCGGGTGGCGCGCGATCTGCGAAACCTGCCAAGGCGTGAGCTTGGCGTAGATGTCTTTGGTCAGTTGCTGGCTCTTTTTGGCCAGGCGGTCGATTTCTTCCGAGATGTCGACGGCCGAGTCGTCCTGGACGAAGCGCAGCTCTTCAATCTTGGAATCCAGCTCTGCGATTGGCTGTTCAAAATTGAGGAAAGTTGTTTTAGTCATTATAACTCCGTGTTATTTCCAGGCCGACGCCGATAGGACGGGCGGCCGATTTTTCGCTATTCTACCGGAACCGGATCGAGGCTACGCCATAAATACCACGTAGCAACTGTCCGCCAGGGTTCCCAGTTGGCCGACACTTCGCGCGCATCGCTGCGCGAAACTGGCTCACCCGAGAAATAATTCTGGCTAATGCCCTGGATCAGGCCAGGGTCGTCGAGCGGCAGAACGTTCGGGCGGAGCAGATTAAATATCAGGAACATCTCCGCTGTCCAGCGCCCGATGCCGCGGATCTGGACCAGCTCGGCGATAACCGCCTCGTCTTCCATCTGGTCCCACTGGTTGGCGTGGACGCGCTTGGCCTTGAAATGGTCGGCCAGGTCGAGGATGTATTCGGTCTTGCGCTTCGATAGCCCGCATGCCGACAGCTGCTCGGCGCCGGCCTTGATGACCTGGGCCGGGGTGATCTTCGGGCACACGACCAGCAGCTTGTTCCACGCCGTATCCGCGGCGCGCGCGGTGACCTGTTGGCCGACCACGGACCGCGCCAGCGTCGTGAACGGATCGCCATGGCCGACCAGGTGCAGGTCGCCGAACTGGGGAATCAGCTTCTTCATGATGCGGTCGCGCTTCATGAGTTCGGCTTTCGCTTCTTCCCAATACGACGGCACCTCGAGAATCAGCGAGGTGGTCCCCGCCGTGTCCTTATGCAGCGCCATCATGCGCGGCGCCAGTTGGTGCTGCCGTCAGGCTTGTCTTCGAGGACGATGCCGGCCGCCAGCAGGTCGGCGCGAATCTTGTCTGACTCGGCGAAATTGCGCGCCTTTTTAGCTGCCGCGCGCTGCCCGATCAAACCGGCAATCGCCGCTTCATCCAGGCCGCCCTCTTCCACCACGCCCGCTTGCAGGAACTGCTGTGCGCTACGGCCAAGCAGGCCGATGACGCCAGCGAGCGCCTTCAGCTGGCGCGCATGCGCCGGCGACTTGGTCCGGTTAACTTCCGACGCCAGGTCGAACAGCGCGGCCACCGCCAGCGGCGTATTGAAGTCGTCGTCCATCGCTTCGCGGAAGCGCACCGCATGCGCCTCGTTCCAGTCGACGATGCATTCGCCCGAATCGATTTCGACGCCCGACAGCGCGGTGTACAGGCGCGTGAGCGCCATGCGCGCGTCGTCAAGGTGGGCGTCGGAATAATTGAGCGGGCTGCGGTAATGCGCGCGCAGGATAAAGAAGCGCACCACTTCGGCGTCGTACTTTTGCAGCACATCGCGGATCGTGAAGAAGTTACCGAGCGACTTGGACATCTTCTCGTTATCGACGCGCACAAAGCCGTTATGGATCCAGTAGTTGGTCATCGGCTGGCCGAACGCGCCTTCCGATTGGGCGATCTCGTTTTCGTGGTGCGGGAACTGCAGGTCCGCGCCGCCGCCGTGGATATCGAAATGCTGGCCGAGCGTCGCGCACGACATCGCCGAGCATTCGATATGCCAGCCCGGACGGCCGCTGCCCCATTTCGAAGGCCACTTCACTTCATCAGGCTCGGATTCTTTCGACGACTTCCACAATACGAAGTCGAGCGGATCGCGCTTGCCGGTATTGACGTCGACACGTTCGCCGGCGCGCAGGTCGTCGAGCGATTTGCCCGACAGTTTTCCATAGCCCGGGAAATTGCGGACGGCGTAATTAACATCGCCGTCGTCGCCCTGGTAGGCCAGGCCTTTTTGTTCGAGCAGTTCGATAATGCCCAGCATCTGCGGGACATAGTCGGTCGCGTGCGGGACCACGTCCGGCGGCAGGATGCCCAGCGCCTTCGTGTCTTCATCCATGAACTTTTCGAAGCGCGAGGTCAGCTGCGAAATCGATTCGCCGTTTTCAACCGCGCGCTTGATGATCTTGTCGTCGATGTCGGTGATATTGCGGACGTATTTGACCTCGTAACCCGACGCCTTGAGCCAGCGATAAATCACGTCGAACGCCATCATCATCCGCGCGTGTCCGATATGGCAGTAATCATAGATCGTCATGCCGCACACGTACATGTTGGCCTTGCCGGCCTCGATCGGGATGAAAGTCTGCTTGTCACGCGCCAGCGTGTTATAGATCTTTAATTGGCTCATCGGACTTTGCTTTATCGTGCTGAATTGGCGAAGGCTGAAGCGATACGGCAATACGGAAACCTGGCGCAGGCACCGCGTGGGTGTGCGCCGGTAAAACGTGGCTTGCGTCGAGATCGTCAGTACCCTCTGTATTGTTCTTCTTGATAGAATGGGACGTTCTGCGCAAAGTATAGCATTGATAAAATACCGACTGGCCGCAACCGGGGCAGGTTTATTTTTCCGTGAAAGCCTTGACAGCGGCGGCGTGCCGCTGCAGCCCGCACCTCTACTGAAGGAAAGCAAAATGCAAAAAACCCTGACGCTACGTACGTCCCTGCTGTCCCGTTTCGCCGTGTTCTGTGCCGGTGCGGCCCTTGCAGGCGCCGCCTTCGCGGCCGAGGCGCCACAGGTATCGATCAAGACGAGCATGGGCGAAATCGTGCTTGAACTCGACCAGGAAAAGGCGCCGAAATCGTCCGCCAACTTCCTCGCCTACGTCAAGAGCGGCTTCTACAAGGGCACCATCTTCCACCGCGTGATCGACGGCTTCATGATCCAGGCCGGCGGCTACGATGCCAAGCTGCAGCCCAAGCGCACCCGCAATGCGATCCCGATCGAATCGAAGAACGGCCTGTCGAACGTGGCCTATTCGGTAGCGATGGCGCGCGGCGACAATCCCAATTCGGCCACTTCGCAGTGGTTCATCAACGTGGTCGATAATCCCGGCCTCGACTTCCCTGGCTCGGACGGCCACGGCTACGCGGTGTTCGGCAAGGTCGTCAAAGGCCACGAAGTGGTCGACAAGATCAAGGGCGTGCTGGTGGACGACAAGCCGGGCTTCCAGAACGTTCCGGTGATTCCTGTCGTTATCGAATCGGCCAAAGTCGTCAACGCTGTAAAATAACGCCTCAGCGCATTCACCGAATAATAAATTCACCTCACAGGAAAACATCATGGCCGTACTGATCAAGACCAATATGGGTAACATTACCGTCGAACTCGACGCGGAAAAAGCACCGAAGTCGGTTGCCAACTTCCTCGACTACGCCAAGAAGGGCCACTACAACAACACGATCTTCCACCGTGTGATCGGCAACTTCATGATCCAGGGCGGCGGCTTCGAGCCAGGCATGAAGCAGAAGCCTGCCGACCAGACCGTCGAGAACGAAGCCAAGAACGGCCTGAAGAACGAAACCTACACGCTGGCAATGGCGCGCACCTCCGACCCGCACTCGGCGTCGGCCCAGTTCTTCATCAACACCACCAACAACAGCTTCCTCGACTATCCAGGCCAGGACGGCTGGGGCTACGCCGTGTTCGGCAAAGTTACAGAAGGCAAGGACGTGGTCGACCTGATCAAGAAGGTCAAGACCAGCCGCAGCGGCATGTTCTCGGACGTGCCGGTTGAGCCAGTCATCATCGAAAGCGTTGAAGTCATCTAAATGACGCACGGGCATTTGAATCGGGTAGCGTCGCGATGACAATGCCCCGCACGCTTGCGCTGTTTATTTCAGACCTGCACCTGCAGCCCTCGCACCCCCGCAATGCCGAAGCGTTCCACCGCTTCCTGGCCGAGCGTGCGATGGGCTCGCAATCGCTGTACCTGCTCGGCGACCTGTTCGAGTACTGGGCCGGCGACGACGACCTCGACGCCCCCTTCCACCAATCGATTATTGCGGCGCTGCGTTCCGTCAGTGACGCCGGAGTACGCGTGTACTGGATCGCCGGCAACCGAGACTTCCTGGTCGGCCAGGCATTTGCCGATGTCGCCGGGCTAACCTTGCTGCCCGAGCCGCACGTGATCGACATCGGCGGCCAGCGCATCACGCTGGTCCACGGCGACGCCGAGTGCACCGCCGACGCCAAATACATGGAATTCCGCGCCCAGGTGCGCGATCCCGCGTGGCAGCAGCAGTTCCTGACGATGCCGCTGGCGCAGCGCAAGGCGATCATCGCCGGCCTGCGCGAAGGCAGCCGCGAAGCACACGGCACCAAGTCGTACGAGATCATGGACGTGACCCCGGCCGCAGTGGCCGACCTGTTCGAGCGCACCGGCAGCGACACGATCATCCACGGCCACACCCACCGCCCCGCCCTTCATCGGCAGGACGGCCGCCGCCGCTTCGTGCTGCCGGACTGGGAAGTGGACGCCGAACCGCCGCGCGGCGGCTGGATCTCGGTCGACAGCAATGGCCTGATCACGCGCCACAACCTGGATGGACAGCCGCTGGACTGATTTCGTTCAAAAACGTGCAATGGTAATGATTATCATTTAGAATCAAGTTTTTGATACTTCATCCACCAGGACCAGCCATGAACATGTTCCGACTCGGCGCCGTCGCCGCTCTGTTTGCCACCGGCGCGAGTGCAGCCCACGCACAGCAAAACGAACTCAACCTCTACTCGGCGCGCCACTACCAGACCGACGAGGCGCTGTATTCGAACTTCACCAAGCAGACCGGCATCAAGATCAACCGCATCGAAGCGGGCGAGAACGAGCTGCTCGAGCGGATCAAGACCGAAGGCGCCAACAGCCCGGCCGACATCTTCATCACGGTCGATGCGGCGCGCCTGGCCAAGGCCGACGAACTGCAGCTGTTCGCACCGTGGAAATCGAAGGTGCTCGAATCGCGCATTCCTGCGCACCTGCGCACTGAAGACTGGATCGCATTCTCGACACGCGCCCGCGTGATCGTCTACAACAAGGCGACCGTCAATCCGGCCGATGTGCAGACCTACCAGGACCTCGCGAACCCGAAACTGAAGGGCAAGGTATGCGTGCGCTCCGGATCGCATCCATACAACCTGTCGCTGGGCGCTGCGCTGCTGGAACACATCGGCGCTGAAAAAACCGAGGCCTGGGCCAAGGGCCTGGTCGCCAATTTCGCGCGCGCCCCAAAAGGCGGCGACACCGACCAGATCAAGTCGGTCGCGGCGGGCGAATGCGGCGTGGCGCTGGCCAACAGCTACTACGTGGCGCGCATGCTGCGCTCGGATAAGCCGGAGGACAAGAAGTATGCCGCCGGATTCGGCATTGTGTGGCCGAACCAGAAGACGACGGGTGCGCACATCAACGTCTCCGGCGGCGGCATCTTGAAGAACGCGCCGCACAAGGAAGCTGCGACCAAGTTCCTCGAGTACCTGGCGTCGGACCAGGCGCAGGTGTACTTCGCCGATGGGAATAACGAGTGGCCGGTGGTGGCGAGCGTGAAGGTCAAGAACCCGGGGTTGGAAGCAATGGGCGCGTTCAAGGCAGATACCATCCACGTTGGGAAGCTGGCCAAGAACCAGGCCGCGGTGCAGAAGATCTTTGACCGGGCCGGCTGGAAGTAATCAGGCGTTCCGTCCGCCCGATCCTTTCCTGTTCCGCGCAATCTGCCACGACATCACGATCAACGGCAGCACGCCCACGGCGACAATCGCCAGTGCTGCCGTCGATGCTTCGGCCAGCCTCTCATCGGAGGCCAGCGTAAACGCCTGCGTGGCCAGCGTATCGAAGTTAAACGGCCGCATCACCAATGTGGCCGGCAGTTCCTTCATCACATCCACAAACACCAGCAGCCCGGCCGTGAGCAGGCTGCCGCGCAGCAGCGGCAGGTGAACCCGCCGCAGCGTCACCGCATGCCCGAACCCGAGCGAGCGTGAAGCATCATCCATCGCCGGCGTAATCTTGGCCAGGCTGGTCTCGACAGTCTGCAGCGACACCGCAAGGAAGCGCACCAGGTACGCATACACCAGCGCGCCGATTCCGCCGGTGAGCAGCAAGCCGGGTGCATAGCCTGTCATCGACTGCACCTGAGCCGACAGCCATACATCAAGCCGCGTCACCGGAATCAAAATCCCGACCGCGATCACCGAGCCTGGCACCGCGTAGCCAAGGCCGACAAAGCGGTTGATCATCTTCGGCAGCAGCGTGCCGGTAAGCCGCGCGGCATACGCGAGCAGCACCGCCACCGCCACCGCCGCCAGCGCCGTCACCGTCGCCAGCACGAAGCTGTTGCGCGACAGCTGGATGAAGCGCTCGCCGAACTGCGCATCGCCCTCCGACAGCGCCATCTGCAGCAGCGTGCCGCCCGGGATCAGGAAGCCCAGCGCAAGCGGCACCAGGCACACCAGCACCGCTGCGGCAGCCTTCAGGCCGTGCAGGCGGTACCCCGGCATCGGCCGGTTGCGTCCCGTCGTGTTATGAAAGCGCGCGCGCCCGCGCGAGAGCCGTTCAAGGAACAGCACCAGCGCCACGAACCCCAGCAGCAACGCGGCCAGCTGCGCTGCCGCGACACGGTCGCCGAGCGAGAACCAGGCGCGGTAGATACCGCTCGTGAACGTCGGCACGCCGAAATAAGTCACCGCGCCGAAGTCGGCCAGCGTCTCCATCAGCGCGAGCGCGGCGCCTGCCGCAATCGCGGGCCGCGCCAGCGGCAGCGACACGCGGAAGAAATTCGTCCACGGCCCGAGGCCCAGCGACCGCCCCGCTTCGAGCATGCCGCTGGCGCGCTCAAGGAAGGCAGCGCGCGCCAGCAGGTACACATATGGATAGAGGACGAACACGAACACCGCGCACGCCCCGCCGACGGTGCGGATGTCGGGGAACCAGTACTGGCCGGGGACCAGCTCAAAGGTCTCGCGCAGCCAGGTCTGCACCGGCCCCACGAACTGCAGCAGGTCGGTGTACGCATACGCCATCACATAGGCCGGCACCGCGAGCGGCAGCACCAGCGCCCACTCGAAGATGCGGCGGCCCGGAAAATCGTGGATGCTCACCAGCCAGGCAGTGGACACGCCGACGATGATGACGCCGAGGCCCACGCCCACGCACAGGATCAGCGTGTTGAGGATGTAGTCGGGAAGGACGGTCGACGCGAGGTGGCTCCACGTGTCGCCCGAACCGGACAGGAACAGGTTGGCAGTGACGCTCAGGATCGGCACCGCGATCAGCGCGGCGACCAGCATGGCGGCGACAACCAGCGCCGGGAAACCGCGGCGCGCGAAACGCTTCATGTCGAAAAACCGAGGTGTATGCAAGGCCGATCCCGAAAATGAGAATTATAATTGATTACTCGTCAATAAACGGTACAGCCATGCCTTTGCTCGAACTGAAAAACATCTCCTACTCGCACGGCGCGCACCTTGTCGTCGACCGCCTGTCGTTCCAATTGGAGGCTGGCCAGATCGGCTGCCTGCTCGGCCCTTCCGGCTGCGGCAAGACCACGGTGCTGCGTTGCATAGCCGGCTTCGAGCGCGTCAGCGCGGGCGAGATATTCCTCGCCGACCGGCTGATCGGCAGCGCGCGCGTGCATGTGCCGGCCGAGCAGCGCCGCATCGGCATGGTGTTCCAGGACTACGCGCTGTTCCCCCACCTGACCGTGGCCGCCAATATCGGCTTTGGCCTGAGTGGCGCAAGCGCGGATGCGCGGCGCGCACGTGTCGACGAGCTTCTTGAAACCGTTGGCCTGGCCGGACAAGGGGAGAAATACCCGCATGAGCTGTCGGGCGGGCAGCAGCAACGCGTTGCGCTCGCGCGCGCGCTGGCGCCGCGCCCGCGCCTGCTGCTGCTAGACGAGCCGTTCTCGAACCTCGACGTCGACCTGCGCGAACGCCTGGCGATCGAAGTGCGCGACATCCTCAAGGCCGAGGGCACGACGGCCATCCTCGTCACCCACGACCAGCACGAAGCCTTTGCGCTGGCCGACCAGATCGGCGTCATGCACGAGGGCCACATCCAGCAATGGGACGCGCCGTACGAGCTGTATCACCGCCCGGTGAACCGCTTCGTCGCCGATTTCGTCGGACAGGGCGTGTTCCTGCCCGGTACCGTGATCGAGCCTGGCCGGATCCAGGTCGAACTGGGCGTGCTGCCGTCCGATACCGGTAGCGCCGAGCCGGGCGCGATGGTCAAGGTGCTGCTGCGGCCCGATGACGTGATCCACGACGACGCCAGCGGGCAGCAAGCCGAGGTTGTCGCCAAGGCCTTCCGCGGCGCCGAGTTCATGTACACCTTGCGCCTTGCCAGCGGGGAGCTGCTGCTGTCGCTGGTGCCTAGCCATCACAACCACGCCATCGGCGAACATATCGGTATCCGCCTCGCCATCGATCACGTGGTCGCGTTCCCTTCTCCCCCACTGGATTAGCCAGCCGTAAGCGGCGTTTTTCATCCTCCCCCGAATCTTTGTTCAAAAACAAGTTGACAAGCTTTTTTCTAGTGTTATAGTTCACTACAACACCACTTGAACACCACACCACAGCACTGGAGGAATCATGGTTCACCAAGCTGCACAATCAGAGGAGAGTCGACAATGACCATCGGCTGGAACGACAACACCCCCATTTACCGCCAGCTCAAGGAGCGCGTCGTCGGCATGATGCTCGACGGCGTGCTCAAAGCTGGCGACGCCCTGCCCTCGGTGCGCCAGATCGCCGCCGAATACCAGCTCAACCCAATCACCGTATCCAAGGCTTACCAGGAACTGGTGGACGATAACTTAGTAGAAAAAAGAAGGGGAATCGGCATGTATGTAACTGAAGGAGCAAGTGAGAAACTGCTGGCAAGCGAACGTGAACGCTTCCTGAGCGAAGAGTGGCCGGCGATGGTTGAACGTATCCGCCGCCTCGGCCTGAACCTCGACCAGCTTTTGCGTCCGGTGGCGCCGGGAGGTGCGGCATGAGCACCGTGATGTCCGCGCGCGGCATGACCAAGCGCTACGGCAAGCGGGTGGCAGTCGACGACATCAGTTTCGATATCCCGGCCGGGCGCATCGTCGGCCTGATCGGCCCTAACGGCTCGGGCAAGACCACGACACTGAAGGCGGCGCTTGGCCTGATCCCCTTCGAGGGCCAGCTGACGGTGCTCGGCCTCGATCCGCGCACCCAGCGCGATGAACTGATGCAGGACGTGTGCTTCATCGCCGACGTGGCGATCCTGCCCAAGTGGCTGCGGGTGCGCGAAGCGATCGACTTTGTCGAGGGCGTGCACCCTCGCTTCAACCGCGAGAAGGCCGAACGCTACATCGCCAACACCAAGCTGACCCCGGACATGAAGGTCAAGTCGATGTCGAAGGGGATGATCGTCCAGCTGCACCTGGCGCTGGTGATGGCAATCGACGCCAAGCTGCTGGTGCTCGACGAGCCGACCCTTGGCCTCGACATCATGTACCGCAAGCAGTTCTACCAGAACCTGCTGGAGGATTATTTTGACGAGCACAAGACCATCGTGATCACCACCCACCAGGTGGAAGAAGTCGAACACATCCTGACCGACCTGATGTTCATCCGCGAAGGGAAGATCGTCCTGGCCGCATCGATGGACGAAGTCGGCGAGCGCTATACCGAAGTGATGGTCCCGGGCGACAAGGTCAACGCAGCCAACGCGCTGCAGCCGATCGACCAGCGCACCGTGTTCGGCAAATCGGTGATGCTGTTCGACGGCGTGCCGCGGCACCAGCTGGCCGCTCTCGGTGAAACCCGTAACCCAAGTGTCGCCGACCTGTTCGTAGCGACCATGAAAGGAAGCTACGCATGAAAACGATGAAATGGCTGGTCCAGCGCGAGTTCTGGGAACACAAGGGCGCGATCTTCTGGGCGCCGATCGCCGTCGCCGGCGCGATGGTGCTGTTCATCGGCGGCTCCATCATGTACGCGATCAGCATGGGCAAGTTCGGCGGGCAGATCACCATCAACGGCCGCGACGCGAACATGACGATGGCCTTCAACAGCCTGTCTGCGCAGGACCAGGAGATGTTCGTCAATGCGATGTCGAGCGGTTACCTGGCGGCGGCCGCCCCGCTGTACATCATGCTCAGCGTGATCGTGTTCTTCTACTGCCTGAGCGCGATGTTCGAAGAGCGCCGCGACCGCAGCATCCTGTTCTGGAAGTCGCTGCCGGTCTCTGACCAGGAAACCGTGCTGTCGAAAGTGGCGACCGCGCTGATCGTCGCGCCAGTGATCACCATTGCGGTGGCGACCTTCACGTCGATCCTGATCCTCCTGATCACCTGCGCCGCGATGGGCTTTAACGGCATCAACCTGTTCGGCGCAGTCCTGACCTCGCCGCAGGTCTACCTGGCGCCGCTGCAGGTCGCCGGCATGCTGCCGGTGTACATGCTGTGGGCGCTGCCGACGGTTGGCTGGCTGCTGATGGTGTCGGCCTGGGCCAAGTCGAAGGTCTTCCTGTGGGCGGTCGGCACCCCGGTCATCGCGATCATCGTCGTCAAGTGGGCCGAGAAGCTGATGGGCGCCGGCCTGAACGCCGACTGGTTCATCCAGAACGTCGTTGCGCGTGGCCTGCTTAGCTTGCTGCCAGGCGCATGGTTCGGCTTCGAACAAGTCGCGCCAGAGCTGCTCGGCAAGGGCCGCACGATGGACTTTGGCATTCTGTTTGCGCAGTCGTGGCAGACGCTGGCCGGACCGAACGTGTGGATCGGCGCCATTGCCGGCGGCCTGATGATCTTCGCGGCGATGCGCCTGCGCCGCTGGAAAGACGAGGGCTGATCGTGCGACCTCTGACCAAGCATGTAGCATGTTTACTGCTGGTCTTTAGCCTGATGTCCGCTTCTGCCCAGGACGGTAATGCCCCAGTCGTCAAGATCGACGGCATGAAGAGTCCACAGATGCACTCGTACCGGGCGGTGGTGAAGGGGCTTGATATCTTCGACAAGCTGCACCATCTGGCGCCAGCGGTGCCGGAAGTGCGGTTTCTCTTTCAGATGCGCGGCGACCGGATTGCCCCGGACGAGGCGCCGGTGCTGCGCATCGCCGGGGAAGAGCTTTCTCAATACGTTCCTATCGGCCCGGACGGACGCTTCTCCATACCGCGAATCCAGCAAGCGATCGACGAGGACGCGGCCCTCATCATGAACCGGAAGAAGAATACGTACCGGATCTGGCCCGAAATACGGACCCCTGGCTTGCCGGCCAATGTGCGCCGTCTTGGTGATCTGCGGCTTGAATGCGAGGTCATGGTCGCAATCGCCAAGGACGAGGCTCCGTTCTGGGTTGTAGCAGCGGCCAACTCGGTGATGCTGACCCGCGACTGGTGCAGCATATTCAACGGGGACAAGGCCGACTACGAGGTCGCAGCTGCGGCGCCGGTCAGCGCCGCGACGATGGTGCACGGCGAGCGCAAGCTGGCTTTGAAAACAGAGAATGGAAAAGTGAAAGTGCCGATCGCCGCGCCGGCCTGGCCGGACGACACGCTGATCGAATTGACCTTTAACACGGAAGGCTGATCCCGCGCCGGCCCCGCGCAAGCCTCTGCGGCAGCGCGGGACCGGCAGCTTATTCGAACTACGTTTCAGGCCAATTCGCACGAGCTCGAGCCGGCGCACGGCCATTCTGTCGCGAAAAGAATACGCAAAACAATGTCTCTAGGATATTGACACGGCTCAGGATATTCTGCTGAAGCAGTCTCGTATCTTGATGTATGTATTTTCAATCCATCCACAAAAAAAAGAGGAATTGTTATGCGGAAAAAGATATTCAAACGGCTTGCGCTTGTCATCGCCATCGGCGCGGCAGCGGCTTCGATCGGCAATGTCGCCTTGGCCAGCCATGCTTGGGGCAATTACCACTGGGCGCGCACCACGCCACAGTTCACCCTGAAACTTGGGAACAACCTGAAAACGTCCAACTGGACGAGCCGGCTCAACCAGGCGTCGGGCGATTGGAATGCCGGCAACACGCCGGTCTTGACCGCTATCGTCGCAGGCACGGCGGGCAATAGCTGCAAGATGGTCGCCGGCACCACCCAGGTCTGCAACTCGACGTACGGAAACAACGGCTGGCTTGGACTGGCGTCGATCAACATCAACGGCGACCATATCACCCGGGGCACCGCCAAGATGAACGACACGTACTTCAACACGGCGACCTACAACAACGTCAATGAGCGCCAACACGTGATGTGCCAGGAAGTGGCGCACACGTTTGGCCTGGCCCACCAGTCCGAGGATGGCAGCTCGCAGAACTCGTGCATGGACTATTTCTCGAACACGGGTGTCAACGCCGGCAGCACCTTGAGCACGAAGCCGAACTCGCACGATTTCTCCATGCTCAACAGTATCTACGCGCACCTCGATTCCTTCACCACCCTGATGAGCGTTCCTGGGCCTACCCCCGTAGCGGCCGGCGGCGACATCGACAAGGACATCACTGGTGATCCGAACAGCTGGGGCGCCCTGGTGAAGCAGTCGGCCAACGGACGCAGCTCAACCTACCAGCGGCACAACCAGGATGGCTCGATCACGGTCACGCACGTGTACTGGACCAACGAGGCGGCGGCAAGCTGCACCAGCTGCGACCACCGCCGGCAGTTCCGGGACCAGCACTGACTGTTGGGTAATCTTTAAACGTAGCTGCAGGACTGGGCGAGGCTGGTTTGCCTCGCCTTTTTACGTCCGCGAGACTACGACCCCAGAACTTGACTGCCGGATGTTTTTTGGTGCCTGCGCGATTGTCGTTGGCGAGGATACGGTTGTACCTTTATTTACATGTCGGCTTCGCATCGAGCTTTGGACGAGGGTATTAAAACGGTTCAAGCTCGAACCCTTTGGCCATGCCCTTCTTTAGCTGATTTCGCCATTCGCTCGTGCCCTCAAACAAGCGCGCGTCGATGTACGCGACATAGCTCGCGTATGAGTCCACGCTGCGGAACCAGGGCAATGCGCGCTGGTCAATTAGCGCAAGAATCTGCCGGAAGCTGGCCAAGGTTTCTTCCTCGGTCGAGATATCGAAAGTAAATTCATCGCGAAGCCGATCCGGGAACATTTCGGAAAGTACCCCGCCAACCGACGTGTAGGCCGGCGGGAAGTCACCCAGCTCGCCCGTGTCGGGATGGTCTCCCCAAGGGGACCAGATGGAGATATGGACTTTCAAGTGGCCTCCTCCGCTCATAATGTGCGGCATGAACATGTCAAACAGCGGACCGCGCTTTCGCCAAAATACAAACTTACGTTCGACCGCAAACCCGCGCCGCCGCATCTGGTCGTTGAACCATTCGGCGCCAAACTTATCAAGCTGTAGAAGCGTAGTCATTCAAACGCCTTTCAATTTAGGGGTGGAACCGGGTGTGGCCAACGCCAAGCACACGGGTGCCGCCGGCCTGACGATTTGATGTAATTTCCCAATAATGCCTTAGGGTAACATTGGCAGATCCGAAAAGGGAGTAGCTGGGTGTGAGCGCGCCGCCTGAACAGCGTGACTACGGCAAGCTGATGCGACAGGCGTAACAGTCAAAAATAGCGTTGAGGAATATTTTGTTGAATAGCCGCCGTTGCAAATAATATTTGCAAAACGGATAAGCACAAGCATGCTGCTACCAGAAGAGTCGAGTGGCCGGGTCGGCGCGATGCGGGAGATTTACAACGAAACCGCTACCTGAAGGGATGTTGCGGTTTATTCGAATTGCTGTTTGAACGCCTCGAACTGGGCTTTCAAATCATCGACCTCGCGGCGCAAGGCCAATACTTCCTGCTCCAGCTGCGCCGTACGGCCGCCTGAAGCAGGCGCAGACACGGCGCCGAACGCCGACTCCTCGCGCGCCAGTGCCGCCTCGCCGCCGAGAAGCTGGCCGTAGCGCGGCTCCTTGGTTCCTGGCGCCAAAGCGAGGCGCGCCACCACCGGCGGGTATTTGTCGATCAGGAACTGCAGCGCCGATTCGACTTCGGCCACCGATCTGAATTCATGAATGCGCCCGCTGCGGGCGCGAATCTCGCCGGCCGTCTGCGGACCGCGCAGCATCAGGATCGTCAGCACCGCCAGCTTGTCCTGCTCCAGCGTCCATTTGATGCGCATGCGGTGCTCGTACTTGGTCACGCGCGCGCCCGCCTGGGTAATGCCGTTGACGTACTTGCGCTGCATGAGGCGCTGCAGCACTTCGGCTACCGTTTCATCCGACAGGTGCATGACCGGATCGCGGCTGGACAGCTGGTTGCAGCCGTTGGTCAGCGCGTTGAGCGACATCGGGTAGTTATCGGGAGTCAGGGCTTCTTTTTCGGCGAGTACCGCCAGCACGCGGATCTCGAACGGATCCAGTTCGGCTGCGCTCTCCGCGCCGCCAGTTGATTCTTCAATAGTCATCGATGTCCTTATTCGACCAGTTTGTTCAACTCTGCCGAATCCAATTTATCACACTCGGGCATCTGCGGGCAGGCGATGCCGGCCGCCTTCAGGGTCGCCATCATGCGCTCCATCAGGTCGTCCTGGCGCGCCGCATGGTTGATCAGGCCGTGCAGGGCCTTCGACATCGGATCGTCACCGTTTGGCGTGATGCCGTAGGCTGAGAACAGGTGCGCGCTGCGCGCATCGACGTCCATGCGCACGATGTGGGCCGGGTTGCCGACGGCCGTCGCGCCCGGAGGAACCGGCTTGATCACGACGGCGTTCGATCCGATCTTGGCGTATTCGCCGACGGTGAACGCCCCCAGCACCTTGGCGCCGGCGCCGATGATGACGCCGCGCTCGAGCGTCGGATGGCGCTTGGTCCCGCTGTGCAGCGAGGTGCCGCCGAGGGTGACGCCCTGGTAGATCGTGCAGTCGT
>DASWSX010000286.1:0-9840 GCA_036402435.1 Telluria sp.
TGTTCCATCTGGTTGCCGTGCAAAATGAGCAGGCCGGGCGTTACGGGTGAGGGCATGTTGTGGCAATGATACCGTACGGACGGGACCGCACAGGATACTCTGTTCAACCGGCTTATGCACCATCCTCTTCCAGCACCGTCAGCTCCTGCGCCAGGTGGCGTTCGAGCTGGTCGAGCAGCACGTACATCCGGCCGACCAGTTCGCGTGCGCGCTCCGGTTCGAAGCTGCCGCGCATGTCTTCCAGCGCCACGCAAAGCTCGCCGAAGCTGACCGCGCCCACCGCCCGTGCCGACGACTTGATGCGGTGCCCGAGGTCGGCCACGCGCTCGCCGTCGTCGCGGTCCAGCGCCTGCCCAAGTTCGGCGATTCCGTCGCGCGCCGAATCGAGGAACATGAATGCGTACTTGCGCATCTTGCCCGGATTGCCGCCGAAGGTTGCCGACAGCGCCGCCATGTCCAGCATCGCCGGGTTGGCCGACACCCGCGGCGCGGCTGACATGCGCGTGGCGGCGGCATCGGCCAGCTGCGGCGAGCGGCGGCGCCCGTTCCTGCGCGGGCGCAGCGACAGGCAGCGCGCGATCGTTTCGAACAGCAGGTTCGGCGCGATCGGCTTGGTCACGAATTCGTCCATGCCGGCGTCCATGCAGCGCTCGCGGTCCTCCTTGCCGGCGTTGGCGGTCATCGCGATCACCAGGGTATCGGCCAGGCGCCGGTCGGAGCGAATCATGCGCGTGGCCTCGAAGCCGTCCATCACCGGCATCTGCACGTCCATCAGGACGCAATCGAAGCGCTCCTTGAGCATCAGGTCGATCGCTTCGCGCCCGTTGTTGGCCACCACCACCGTCGCACCCACGTCTTCGAGCAGTTCCTGGCCCACCTGCTGGCTGAACGGATTATCCTCCACCAGCAGGATATAAGCGCCCTCGATTTCGTCGAGCACTTCCTGCTTCACCTGCTGCGGCCCGGCCGGCATGAAGGAGGCGCATTTGCCGAGGCGCGCGGTAAACCAGAACGTGCTGCCTTTGCCCGGCGTGCTGTAGGCGCCCACCTCGCCGCCCATCAGCTCGGCCAGCTGCTTGCTGATCACCAGTCCCAGCCCGGTGCCGCCGTATTTGCGCGTGGTCGACGGGTCGGCCTGGTGGAACGACTGGAACAGCTCCGCAAGTTCGTCCGCGCTCATGCCGATACCCTTGTCGCGCACCTCGAAGCGCACCAGCACGTCGGCGTCGGTCTCCTCGACCGGATGGGCCTTGACGCGCACCGCGCCGTTCTCGGAGAACTTAATCGCGTTGCCGGCGAAATTGAGCAGCACCTGTTCCAGCCGCAGCGGGTCGCCGCGCAACTGGCGCGCCAGCCGCGGCGAGATGTCGAACTCCAGCGCCAGCCCCTTGTTGTCGGCGCCGTCGCCAAGCTGCGCGGCGATGTTCTGCATCAGCGTGCCGATGTCGAAGTCGAGCACTTCGAGGTCAAGCTTGCCGGCCTCGATTTTGGAGAAGTCGAGGATGTCGTTGATGATGCCGAGCAGGTGCTGGCTCGAGTGGAAGATCTTCTCGAGGTAGTCGCGCTGCTTCGGATGCGTGACCGACTTGAGCGCCAGGTGCGACATGCCGATGATGCTGTTCATCGGCGTGCGGATCTCGTGGCTCATATTCGAGAGGAAGTTACTCTTGGCCTGGTTGGCCGCGTCGGCCTGCGCCTTCAGCTCGTGCAGTTCGGTGACGTCGGTGGACAGGCCGATCACGGCGGTCACCTGGCCGTCGAGCATGACCGGTACCTTCACGGTCCACAGCTGGCGCACCTCGCCGTCCTTGAGGGCGAATTGCCCCTGGCCGGACCGGCGCACGCCATGTTCGAACACCGGCCGGTCCTGTTCCCAGTACAGGTCGGCCTGGCGCGGGTCCATCAGTTCGGTGTCGAGCCGGCCGACGATGTCCTCGACCGGACGGCCCATCGCCTCCGCCATGGTGGCGTTGACGTAGATGTAGCGCCGGTCGCGGTCCTTCATGTAGACGTGCGCGTCGACGCTGTCGAGTACCGAGTCGAGCAGCGCGCGGTGCTCCACCGCGGTGCGGCGCGACCAGTGCAGGGTGCAGAAAAACGCGTAGATCAGCATCGTCACGGCGAAGCCGGTGACCATCGACAGCGGCGCGAACCAGCGGTCGAAGCTGGAATACAGGTCGCTCTTGTCCGCGCGGAACTGGGCCTTCCACTGGCGGCCGTTGAAGTCCACCGGCAGCACGGTCTCGAAATACTGGCCGCGCTCGGCCTCGCTGACGCGGGTCGGCTGGAGCGTGCCGTTATCGTTGAACAGCAGCCTGTCGGCCGCATCGACCTCCAGGGTGGAGGTGCCAGGGGTGACGTCCGCGTACAGCGACAGGCTCACGCCCGGCGCCGCCAGTTCTTCCAGCGTGCCGCGCACCAGTGCGGGTACGCCGAAGCTGAGGCCAACCGAGCCGACATAAGCGCGGCGGCGCTCCTCAACACTGCCAAGCGGGGCGCCAGTGCGGTAAATCGGCATGCGCATCCCGAGGCCGGTGTGGGGCGTTGGCTTGGTGATGATCAGCGGGTGGCCGGAGGCGCCGAGCCGGCCGGTGTCGCGCGATTCGGTCAACGCCCGCTTGACGGGCGGGCGCACCGAGATGTCGTTGCCGAATTTGTCCGCGAGGACGTGCATCGGTTCGACGTAGGTCTGGACCATGTACTCGGGACGGCGGCCGGGCGGGTTGATATCGAAGCCAGGGTAGCCGCGCGGGTCGAGGCTGCGGTCGGCGCGCACCGAGGCGATGAATGCCTCGCGCCTGTCGTCGGTGACATGCACCGCATAACTCACCCCCTCGACGGCCGGGTAGTATTTCGCCAGGTCGAGCGATTCGACGTAGTCCCTGAACTGGGTACGGGTCAGCGGCTGCCCGTGGGTGCGGAACACCGCAGCCAGCCCGCGCAAGACGCCCGAATAGGAGGTTACGCGCTCCGACAGGCTCGATTGTGCGCTGCGCGCCAGGCCTTCGAAGCGCAGGCGCGCGTCGGCGTTGGTGGCGCGCGCGGCGGCCAGGTACAGCAGCGCGCCGACCAGCATCGACAGCACCAGGCCGGCTCCCAGCAGCAGCATGCGCGACGCAGTCCCTCCCGTGACCGGATTGCGTAAGCTGGGCGGGATTGCTCGCGTCATTGGTTGCCTTCGGGCCCGGTCGCGCCTTTGCGCCGGTTTCTGTAATGGTCTGTGCAGCATACTATTAATTTCCCGACGCAATCAAACCCTTCTGTCGCAATTCAGCACCGGCGCCACATTGACGGCAGCGCCATGCAAGTGCATATTGCAATGACGAAAAATTGAGGATATGACCATGAAAAAAGTGGCAACCGGGATACTGCTGGGATTGGCAGCGCTGGCGGGCGCGCGCGCGCAAAGCCCGGCCGCAGCGGCCGACAAATACCTGTGGCTGGAGGACGTCGACGGCGCCGACGCCCTGGCCTGGGTCGCTGAACGCAACGCGGCAGCGCGCGGCGAGCTCGAAGCCGGCGCCCGCTTCCCGGCGCTGCATTCGCGCCTGAAGACCATCCTGAACGCGAAGGAGCGCATTCCCTTCGTGTCCATGCATGGCGACTACGTCTACAACTTCTGGCGCGACGCCACCCACGTGCGCGGCATCTGGCGCCGCACCACCCTCGCCTCGTACCAGCGCCCGGAGCCGGAATGGCAGACCGTGATCGACGTCGACCGCCTGGCGCGCGACGAAAACGAGAACTGGGTCTGGTCCGGCGCGTCCTGCCTCAAGCCGCGCGGAGATCGCTGCCTGGTGGCCCTGTCGCGCGGCGGCGGCGACGCCAACGTCGTGCGCGAATACGACCTGGCCGCGCGCGCCTTCGTCAAGGACGGCTTCGTGCTGCCCGAAGCGAAGGGAGGCGCCAGCTGGATCGACCGCGACACCGTATTTGTCAATACGGACTTCGGGCCCGGCTCGATGACCAGTTCGGGCTATCCGCGCATGGTCAAGGAATGGAAGCGCGGCGCTCCGCTGGCGGATGCCCGCCTGGTCTATGAAGCGCAGGCCGGCGACCTGGCCGCGCACGGCTGGAAGGATTTCACCCCCGGCCACGAAAACGAATTCATCGAACGCCAGGTGACCTTCTATACCAGCGAGATGTTCGTGCGCGACGGCGCCGCCCTGGTGCGCGTGCCCAAGCCGGACGACGCCAACGCCTACACCGTGCGCGACCAGCTGGTACTGGAACTGCGTTCCGACTGGACCGTCGGCGCAGCCACCTACCCGCAAGGGGCGCTGCTGGCGACCAGTTTCAAGGACTTCATGCAGGGCGGCCGCGCGTTCGAGGTGCTGTTCGCACCCTCGCCAACCCGCTCGCTGGACGGCGTCGCGGTGACCCGCAGCGCCCTGCTGGTGAATGAGCTCGACAATGTCAGGAACCGCCTGGTCGAACTGCGCCATGTGGACGGCAAGTGGCAGCGCCGCGCGGTCGGCACGCCGGCCTTCGGCGCGCTCGGCGTGACGGCCGTCGACGCCGTCGGCTCCGACCAGTACTTCCTGACCGTGACCGACTTCCTGACCCCGACCACGCTGTATCTCGGGCAGGTCGGCGACGACAAGCGCGCGCTGCTCAAGGCGATGCCAGCCTTCTTCGACGCCGCGCCCTACACCGTGCGCCAGTTCCAGGCGAAGTCGAAGGACGGCGCCAGCGTGCCGTACTTCGTGGTGATGCGTAAAGACGCGCGTATGGACGGCAAGAATCCGACCGTCCTGTATGGCTACGGCGGCTTCGAAGTGTCGCTCAAGCCGTCCTACAGCGCGGTGGCGGGCGAAGCGTGGCTGGCCCAGGGCGGCGTGTACGTACTGGCCAATATCCGCGGTGGCGGCGAGTTCGGCCCGCGCTGGCACCAGGCCGCGTTGAAAAGCCAGCGCCAGCGCGCCTTCGACGACTTCATCGCGGTGGCGCAGGACCTTATCAAGCGCAAGGTGACCAGCCCGCGCCACCTCGGCATCATGGGCGGCAGTAACGGCGGGCTGCTGGTGGGCGCTGCTGTGACCCAGCGCCCCGACCTGTTCAACGCGGCGGTCTCGCAGGTGCCGCTTCTGGACATGCGGCGCTACCATAAGCTGCTGGCGGGCGCCTCGTGGATGGGCGAGTACGGCGACCCGGACGACCCGGCCGAATGGAGCTACATCGCGCGCTATTCGCCGTACCACAACGTGTTCGCCGACAAGCGCTATCCGCGCGTATTGTTTACCACGTCGACCCGCGACGACCGGGTCCACCCCGGCCATGCGCGCAAGATGGTGGCAAAGATGCAGGAACAGGGCCACGACGTGCTGTACTGGGAAAACACCGAAGGCGGCCACGCGGGCGCGGCCAACAACGACCAGCAGGCACAAATGTGGGCGCTGACGTATTCATTCCTGCTCAATCAGCTGAAGTAGTTTTATGCGCCCCGCATGAAAAGTTCATGCCAAACCGATAATTTGATAACTATCAGGGTTGCTAGGTGGGCTATACAAGCAGTAGATGGAATACTGGCTTCTTTACCCGAAAGGAATACAGATGGCTCAGGATTTCACCTACCAGGAACCGGACATGGACCAGCGCGCAATGTCGGAAGACAATGGCGCCACCGCTCCCGCCACTCTGCATTGCAGCGAGCTGAAGCGGTTCCGCATCAGCAAGCGCGAGAGCCAGGAGAAGTTCTGGGGCCGCTTCGGGGTCACCCAGTCGAGCGGCAGCCGTTTCGAGACCGGCCTGGGGGTTCCCGCGCCAGTGGCCATCCTGGTCAAGCTCTACCTCAACGGCAAGCTGAGCGATGGGGATCTTCCGGGGTAAGGATGCCCATGCCAATCGCCTTGACCAGCGCCTGCTGCCGGGTGCTGACGCCAAACTTCTGGCGCACGTTGCCGATGTGAAAATTAACCGTCGCCTCGGAGCAATTGGTGATTTTGGAAATTTCCCATGACGATTTGCCGACCATGACCCAGTTCAGCACTTCCAGTTCGCGCCTGGTCAGTTTCGGGCGCTCCTGCACCGCGGCCGGCGTCACGAACTTCAGCGACGATTCGAAGGCATAGTCGCGGATCAGCGCAAGGCTGGCCATCGCCTGCATTGCCTCGCGCGGGTCAGGCGGCGAATCGGACGCGAAACTGACGCAGCCGAATTCGCCGTTGGGCCCGTGGATCGGAAACGTGATGCCTGAGCGAATGCCATACCCGCAGGCTTCCTCGTAGAACTCGCGCTGGCCCGGCCCGCTGAAGGTTTCGGGCCGCCATACGATCGGCAACGAGCTGGACATGCAGTGTGCGACGGTCGGGTCGATATAGTGCAGGCGCTCGGCATCGTAGCGGTCGCGCCAGCTGGCCGAATAGTTACTCTGCAGGAAAGCCGACTCCAGCTTGTCGTGGCGCGAGCCGATCAGCCCAAATAACACCTGGTCGTACCCCTCGCGGCGCGCCAGCGCAAACAAGTTGTCCCGCCAGGCGGCCTCGTCTGTACAGCTCAGCAGCTGCGTCAGATGCGCCATTTCAACCATTGTTCCCCCGATATCATGCGTAACGAATATTGCTTCGGGCAGATCCTAGTGCATGCATAACCAAAACTCAATCACCAATAACCACCGGAACTGGCCAAGAAGCCGCGAAATTGGTATGAGCGCCCCATGCAGCCTGCATTTCACCCATACTGAAGCGTTCCCCTGTCATATAAATAACGACAAGAATTATTGCTAAGTGGCGCAGGTACAACGCGATATTGGCGCTTCACCCGAACCGTGCGTCCAGGAAAATTTGTTTCGTGTAGGCTATTAAATCCGCGTAGATCCCATTCCAAGTGTTCCACGCTGTTGCGAAATGACGTTTCCACCCTTTACAGGTCCAGTCTGGCGTGCAGATTCCGAAAGTACTATTAGTCAACGATGACGCGGCGAGCCTTTTTGCGCTCGAAAGCCTGTTGACATCCGACATGGAGCTCAATCCTTACGAGCTCGTCACCGCTACTTCCGGACACGAAGCGCTGCGCAAGGTACTGACCCACGAATTCGCCGTGATCCTGCTGGACGTGAACATGCCGGGCATGGACGGCTTCGAGACCGCCGAGGCGATCCACTCGCATCCGCGCAGCAGCACGGTGCCGATCATCTTCATCACCGCGTACTACGCCGACGAAATGCACCGCCTGAAGGCCTATCAGTCGGGCGCGGTGGACTATTTGTTTACGCCGGTGATCCCGCAGGTGCTGCAGACCAAGGTCGCGGTGTTCGTCGACCTGACCCGCAAGAACCTCGAGCTGCGCGCCAAGACGGCCGAACTGTCGCAGCTGTACCAGGACCTGCGCGTGCAGCGCATGCAGGACCTCGAGCGCATCAACGCCGAACTCGAACAGGAGGTCGCCGAGCGCAAGCTGGCCGAACAGCGCGCCCATGACCTGTCGATCCGCGACGCCCTCACCGGGCTGGTGAACCGGCGCTCGCTGATCCAGCAGCTCGAACATGCGGTGGCATCGTGCGACCGCCACAAAGGCGAATGCGCCCTGCTGTTCCTCGACCTCGACCGCTTCAAGCAGGTCAACGACCTCCTCGGCCACCAGTTCGGCGACGAACTGCTGCGCCAGGTCGCCGAACGCCTGCTGGCGTCGGTGCGCGTATCCGACGTGGTGGCGCGCCTGGGCGGCGACGAATTCGTCGTCCTCCTGGAGGGCAAAGGCGCAGCTGCGAATGCCGCGCGCGTGGCGCGCAAGATCAGCCTAGCGCATGCGCGCCCGTTCGAGATCGACGGCCACAGCGTCCAGACCGGCACCAGCGTCGGCATCGCGCTGTACCCGCAGGACGCCGACAATGCCGCCGCCCTGATGCGCAACGCCGACCGCGCCATGTATCACGCCAAGCAGAACAAACGCGGCGGCATCGAATTCTTCCGCGAGGAGCTCAACACCCGCGAGACCGAACGCGCGCAGCTGGCCAAGGAGCTGAAACACGCGCTCGACCATGACGAGCTGGAACTGTACTTCCAGCCGCGCGCCGGCGCCGCCGATGGCGCGCTGCGCGGGATCGAGGTGCAGCTTTACTGGCGCCATCCGCGCGACGGCGTGGTCCCGGCGCGCCAGTACCTGGCCGACGTGGCCGACCGCGGACTGCTTGAACGGATCGACGAATGGACCGTGGCCGAAGCCTGCGCGCAGGCGGAAAAATGGCGCGGCTCGGCAGCGCCGCTGCCTTCGCTTCCGGTCTCGGTGCGGCTGGCCGCGCCCGGGGTCAGCGCCTCCCTGGCAGAGCGCGTGCTGGGGCACATCCGCGCCTGCCGCCTGCCAGCCGCTGCGCTTGAACTGCAGTTGACCGAACAAATGCTGGCGGGCCCGCGCGACGCGGAGCAGGTGCTGCGCGAGCTGCATGAGGGCGGCGTGATGCTGGTGGTCGACGACTTCGGAAGCGCCGGCCCCGGCCTCGGCCTGCTGCGCACCCTCCCCTTTACCGCACTGCGCATCGAGGGGTCGTTCGTGCACGCGGTCGACACCCCCGGCGGCACCGACATGCTGGCCGCCCTGGTCCACCTGGCGCGCGCGCTCGGCCTGCGCGTGCTGGCCAAGGATGTCCAGAATACCGACCAGCTTGCCATTTTGAAGTCGCTTGGCTGCGACGAGTATCATGGCGAATTATTTAGTAAAGCCCTGCAGGCGGCGCCCATGCTGGCGCTGCTCGAAAGAGCGGGACGCGACATATCTTTAGAACTGCACCGGGCCCCATCCCGGGCCAACCTTACCACTTCGAAAAAACGAGGACAGAGTCGATGAACAACATGACCGAAATGGCCGAAGAGCTTGACGCGAAGCTCCTGCTAGCCACGCTGATGGCGCTCAAAAAGGGCGACTTCTCCGTGCGCATGCCGTCAGACTGGACCGGCGTGTCGGGCAAGATCGCCGACACCCTGAACGAGATCATCGAGACCAAAGAAAAAATGGTCCGGACGGTGACGGACGTGTCGCGCGTGGTAGGCCGCGAAGGCCGCCTGACGCAGCGCGCATCGGTGCCGAACATGGTCGGCGGCTGGGCCACGATCATCAGCTCCGTCAATACGCTGATTGACGACCTGGTGCGCCCGACCACCGAAATGGCGCGCGTCATCGGCGCGGTGGCAAAAGGCGACCTGTCGCAGACGATGGCGCTGGAAGTGGACGGCCATCCGCTGAAGGGCCAGTACCTGCGCGCGGCGATGACCGCGAACACGATGGTTGAACAGCTGTCCTCGTTCTCCTCCGAAGTAACGCGCGTGGCGCGAGAGGTGGGTACTGAAGGTAAGCTGGGCGGCCAGGCGCAGGTGAAGGGCGTGGCGGGTACCTGGAAAGACTTGACCGACTCGGTAAACTCGATGGCGGGTAACCTGACGTCGCAGGTGCGTAACATCGCGGAAGTGACGACGGCGGTGGCGAACGGCGACTTGTCGAAGAAAATTACGGTGGACGTGCGCGGCGAGATCCTGCAGCTCAAGGACACGATCAACACGATGGTGGACCAGTTGCGTTCCTTCGCATCCGAGGTGACTCGCGTGGCGCGTGAAGTCGGTACCGAAGGCCGCCTCGGCGGTCAGGCGAACGTGTCCGGCGTTGCGGGTACCTGGAAGGACCTGACCGACTCGGTGAATTCGATGGCGGGCAACCTGACCGGTCAGGTGCGTAACATCGCGGACGTGACGACTGCGGTAGCGAACGGCGACCTGTCACGCAAAATTACGGTGGACGTCAAGGGCGAGATTCTTGAACTGAAGAACACCATCAACGTGATGGTGGACCAGTTGCGCTCCTTCGCCTCCGAGGTAACGCGTGTGGCGCGTGAAGTCGGTACCGAAGGCCGTC
>DASWSX010000287.1:0-13218 GCA_036402435.1 Telluria sp.
GCGTACTGCTTCTTCATCTGCACCACCGCCATGCGGTAGCTGCAGCCTTCCGGCGGCAGGTAGAAGTCGGTGATCTCGCTGAACTGCTTTTGCAGCAGCGGGATGAACACTTCGTTGAGCGCCACGCCCAGCACCGCCGGCTCGTCGGGCGGCTTGCCTGTATACGTAGAGTGATAGATCGGATCGCGCCGCATCGTGATGCGGTCGATGGTAAATACCGGGAAGCTGTCCTGCTCGTTGTAATAGCCGGTGTGATCGCCAAACGGGCCTTCCAGCGCATGCTCGTAGCCGCTCGGATGATTCTCGTCCGGGTAGATATGCCCTTCCAGCACGATCTCGGCATACGCCGGGACCCTTAGCTCGCTGCCGATCGCCTTGGTCAGTTCGGTGCGGCTGCCGCGCAAGAGCCCTGCGAACTGGTACTCGGACAGGCTGTCCGGCACCGGCGTCACCGCGCCGAGGATGGTGGCAGGGTCGCAGCCCAGCACCACGGCGACCGGATACGGCTGCCCTTTGGTCGCGATGCCATGCTCGCGGAAATCGAGCGCCCCGCCGCGGTGCGCCAGCCAGCGCATGATCACCTTGTTCGGGCCGATCACCTGCTGGCGGTAGATGCCCAGGTTCTGGCGCTTCTTGTGCGGCCCCTTGGTGACCACCAGGCCCCATGTGATAAGCGGGGCGATGTCACCGGGCCAGCAATGCTGGATCGGCAGGCGCGACAGGTCAACGTCGGCGCCCTCCCACACGATCTCCTGGCACGGCGCGCCGCGCATCTCTTTCGGCGACATGTCCCACACCGCCTTGACCAGCGAGCCCATGCCCATCAGGTCCTGGAAGCCTTTCGGCGGCTCAGGTTCCTTCAGGCGCGCCAGCACGTGGCCGATCTTGCGTAGCTCGGAAATATCGTCCGCGCCCATGCCCAGCGCCACCCGCCGTGGCGTGCCGAACAGGTTGCCCAGCACCGGAATGCGGTGCCCGACCGGGTTCTCGAACAGCAGCGCCGGCCCCTCGGCGCGCAGCGTGCGGTCGCAAATCTCTGTCATTTCAAGGTACGGCGACACCGGTACGCCGATACGTTTGAGCTCGCCCATCTGTTGTAATTTCGACATGAAATCACGCAAATCAGAATATTTCATGAATTTGATCTTTTTTTGAAGGCAACACAGTTGTTCAAATAGCCAGCCCAAGTAGTTGATTTAACAGGGTATTGTTGCGACGCAACACGAAAAGTCATACCTAAAAGTAATAACGATCAACCGTGTTAGTATTGACTTGATATAAGCCACCCCCTACAATTTGTCCTACATTGATGAGATAGCCACGTCCAAGGACATGATTCTAGCCTGTCTCATACTTCCACGGGGTCGGGGGCCCCAAATGACATTTTAAGGAGTGTTTCCAATAGGCTTCTGCCTAATCCCCCGAAAAAAGTTGTTTAGCTACTGGTCTAATACCTTAGGGAACCACCAGCTGAAGCAAGCAATGACGGCGTAAATCGACCGGATCGCGACAAGCGAGCGGATTGATGAACGATATTTCTGATGCACGGCATTAGTCAGACCGTTGCCCTTAGATGGCAGCGACGGGATCACTTTTTCCGCGACAAAGGGGAATTCGATGACAAATCGTTTCAACGGCGCAGCAAAGCTCGCCCAAACCATGGCCATCCAGCCGATCACGTGGGGTTCCGTGAACAAGGCGGCCCGTGGCGTGCTGACCACCGCACAACACACCCTGACCGTATTCGGTCTCTCGGCAGTAGCGGTAATCGCTCTGCTCTACGGCAATCCAGACCTGGCCAAGCAGTTCTACCAGTTCGTCGCACCGGAGCCAATGCCGGTCGCACGCGTGATTGAACCACCTGCCAGGAACGCGCTGATGCACGCTCCAGTGGCCAATGCGGCCGATGCTGATGAAGCGCAACCGGCCCATGCTGAAAAAGTCCTGGCCGGCAGCCGCAAGCAACAAGAATTCGTCACCTCGTGGCTGTCGCGCCGCTATCGCGTCGCCGGCGATGCCGCCAACATGCTGGTATCGACCGCATACCTGACGGCAAACGAGATGAAGCTTGACCCGCTGCTGATCCTGGCTGTGATGGCAATCGAATCGCGCTTCAATCCGTTCGCGGAAAGCCCGGTCGGCGCGCAGGGCCTGATGCAGGTGATGTCCAAGGTCCACAAGGATAAGTTCCAGGAAATGGGCGGCATGCAAGCTGCGCTGAACCCGGTCGCCAATATCCGCGTCGGTTCGCAGATCCTGAAGGAATACGTCACACGTGGCGGTTCCGTGGAAGCCGGCCTGAAGCGCTACGTTGGCGCGGCAGCCTTCGAAACCGACTCGGGCTACGGTTCGCGCGTCCTGGCTGAGTACCAGAAGCTGAAACTGGTAGCGCGCGGCAAGGACGTACCGATTTTCACCCGCCCTGCCCCAGCCACGATGGTCGCCGACAAGGCCACGCCAGCACCGGCACCAGCCGCTGCACCAGCGGCGCCAGAGCCAAAGCTTGAGGCGCCCGCGGTGAGCGCAGCGCCGGACGAGCAGATCGCCGGCCTGTAAAAAAACAGCGCTATATATATATATGTAGGAAGGCCACCGGCGGTATGCGGTGGCCTTTTTCTTTGGCGCCTTCGGCACAAGTGCCAACAAAAAAGCCACCAGTGCAGCGCACGGTGGCTTTCTTGTCAGAGCGCTTGCAACTTACTTGCGGACAGTCGCAGCCACTTCATCGGCGCGCAGCACCGGCGCCAGCTTGTCCAGCACGCCGTTCACATACTTGTGACCGTCGATACCGCCAAACGACTTGGTCAGCTCGACCGCTTCGTTGATGACGACGCGGTAAGGGATGTCCAGGTTGTTCTTCAGCTCGTAGGCACCGATCAGCAGCACGCCGTGCTCGATCGGCGACAGCTCGGCTACGCCGCGGTCGATCAGCGGCGCGAAGGTCTCGCGCAGCGACACCGAATCCTGGATCGCACCGTACAGCAGCGCCGCGAAGTAATCCGCGTCGGCCTTCTCAAAACCGTGCGCGGCACGGATGTTGTTGACGACCGTAGCCGCCGGTTCATTGTTCAGCAGCCACTGGTACAGGCCCTGCAAGGCGAACTCGCGCGCCCGGTGGCGCGGCGTGCGGTTCTTGCTAGGGTTGGCGTGCAGGGATTTGTCAGTCATGGTTTCTTACCCGTTCTTTAATACTGTTCTTCTTAGTCTTCGTCGGCTTGCAGGTCTTCCAGCGCCAGCAGCAGGTTGGCCATCTCGACGGCCACGCGCGCCGCTTCGGCGCCCTTTTCTGCCATGCGTGCTTCAGCCTGCTCGTCGTTCTCGGTGGTGAGCACCGCATTTGCGATCGGCATGCCATAGTCCAGCGAGACGCGGGTGATACCGGCGCCCGACTCGTTCGACACCAGTTCGAAGTGGTAGGTCTCGCCGCGGATCACCGCGCCCAGCGCGATCAAGGAATCGAACTGCTCGGTTTCGGCCATCTTCTGCAGTGCCAGCGGAATTTCCAGCGCGCCCGGCACGGTGACGTGCAGGACATCTTCGTCGGCGATGCCAAGGTGCTTCAGCTCAGCCAGGCAGGACGACAGCAGGCCGTGGCCCACGTCGGCGTTGAAGCGTGCCTGGACGATGCCGATGCGCAGGCCGGCGCCAGTCAGATTGCTTTCATAGGTTCCTACGGTCATTGTCGGCCTCTTGTATGTTGGTTAGTAGTGAATAGTACCGCGTCAAGCGGCCGGTTTGGCGAGATAACCCGTCACTTCCAGGTCGAAACCTGTCATCGACGGCATCTTGCGCGGGCTCGCCAGCAGCTGCATCTTGCCGACGCCAAGATCCTTCAGGATCTGCGCGCCGATACCGTAGGTGCGCAGGTCCATGCTGGCGGCGCGCGCTTGCGGACGGGTGTCGGTGGTGTCGAGCGCGGCGAACTGGGCAAACAGCTGGTCGGCCGATTCGCCGCAGTTGAGCAGCACCATCACGCCACGTTCGGATTGCTTGATCGCCTGCATCGCCGACGCCATCGTCCACGAGTGGGTGGTCGCCTTGTTCTCGAGCAGGTCGAGGATCGACACCGGCTGGTGCACGCGCACCAGGCATTCGAGGTTCGGCGCCAGGTCGCCATGCACCATCGCCAGGTGGGCGCTGCCGCTTGGCTTGTCGCGGAAGGCGATCAGGCGGAAGTCGCCGAAGATCGTGCTCATCGGACGCTCGGCCACGCGCTCGACCAGGCACTCGTTCTCGCTGCGGTAATGAATCAGGTCGGCAATGGTGCCGATCTTCAGGTTGTGTTCCCGGGCGAACTCCAGCAGGTCCGGCAGGCGCGCCATGGTGCCGTCGTCCTTCATGATCTCGCAGATCACCGAGGCGGGCGTCAAGCCAGCCATCTCGGTCAGGTCGCAGCCGGCTTCGGTATGGCCTGCGCGCATCAGGACGCCGCCCTTCTGGGCCTTCAGCGGGAAGATGTGGCCGGGCTGGACGATGTCGTCCGGTTTGGCGCCCTTGGCGACGGCGACCTGGATGGTCTTGGCGCGGTCGGCAGCGGAGATACCGGTCGTCACGCCTTCCGCCGCTTCGATCGACACGGTGAAGTTGGTGCCGAACGAGGTGCCGTTACGGCTGGTCATCATCGGCAAGTCCAGCTGCTGGCAGCGTTCCTCGGTCAGGGTCAGGCAGACCAGGCCGCGCGCATGCTTGACCATGAAATTGATGGCTTCGGGAGTGACGAAATCGGCCGCGAGCACCAGGTCGCCCTCGTTTTCGCGATCTTCCTCGTCGACCAGGATGACCATGCGCCCTGCGCGCAACTCGGCAACAATTTCCTGGGTGCTGGAGATAGACATTCAGAATTCCTCTAATACGGACACGTAAAGCGTAATCCGCTATTTTAAAGGATTTACCAGCTTCCCACCGGCATTAAGCCCGGCACCGGCCTGATCAAGCCCGCTGGGGCGCGCCAGCCCGATCAAATTGTTACAAAAGAACAACGATGAACCCGGTGGCGGGCGCCGCGAGCACAACGGGGAGGCAAGCATAAGGAGTAGAATTCCGCACCACGACCGATGCCAGGAAGATGTGCCGATGACCACCAACTTCGTAAAGACAGTATGCGTTAGCGCTTTCCTGTTCGTTTATTCTGTCGCCGCCCAGGCAGCGATCAACCTGGCCGACACCATCCCGGTCGGCCCGCAGGTAAAGGTCGGCAAACTGGCCAACGGCCTGACCTACTACATCCAAAAGAACGACAAGCCCGAGAAGAAGCTCGAACTGCGCCTGGTGGTCAAGGCCGGCTCGATCCTGGAAGACGATGACCAGCTGGGACTGGCCCACTTCACCGAACACATGGCCTTCAACGGCTCGGCCAACTTCCGCAAGCACGATCTGGTCTCATACCTGCAATCGATCGGCGTCAAGTTCGGCGCCGACCTCAATGCCTACACCAGCTTCGACGAAACCGTCTATATCCTGCCGATTCCGACCAACCGCAAGGCGGACGTCAACAAAGGCTTCCTGGTGCTGAAGGACTGGGCCAGCGGCGTGACCTTCAACCATGCGGACATCGACAAGGAACGCGGCATCGTGCTGGAAGAGCATCGCCTCGGCAAAGGCGCGAGCGACCGCATGAACAAGGTACTGCTGCCGAAGATGTTCAACGGCTCGCGCTACGCCGAGCGCCTGCCGATCGGCACCGAGACGGTGCTCAAGAATTTCAAGTACGACGCGCTCAAGCGCTTTTACCGCGACTGGTACCGGCCCAACCTGATGGCGGTGGTTGCAGTCGGCGACATCGAGCCGGGTGAGGCCGAGCGGCTGGTCAAGCTCCACTTCGGCAAGCTGAAAAATCCGGCCAATCCGCGCCCGCGCGTGTACGCGCCCATCCCGGCGCGTTCGGAAACCGAAGCGCTGGTCATCACCGACAAGGAAGCGAGCAGCGACTCCCTGCTGATCCGCTACCCGGTGCAGGAATCGATTGAGCAGCCGATTTTCGCAGACTACCGCGAAAAGCTGGTCGAAGGCCTGTTCGGCGCCATGCTCAGCCAGCGGATGCAGGAACTGGCGCAGCAGGCGGCTCCGCCCTTCATCGGCGGCAGTAGTAACATCAGCCGCCTCACGGCGCGCTACAAGTCGTACACCGCGTTCGCCGCGCTGGGCAAAGGCGGCGCCACGCCCGCCATCAACGCGCTGGTGCAGGAGAATGAACGGGCGCGCCAGTTCGGCTTCAGCGCCGGCGAGTTTGACCGCGCCAAGAAGAACCTGATGCGCTTCTACGAGCGGGCCTACAACGAGCGCGATAAAACCGACTCGGCCAGCTACGTCGGCGAATACGTCCGCAACTTCCTCGAGCAGGAAAGCATCCCGGGCATCGAAAACGAATACCGCTATGTGCAGGAGCTGGTGCCTGGCATCTCGCTCGACGAGATCAACAAATACACCCGCGCGACAATCCCCGATGGCTCGGCCAAGCTGGTGGTCTACATGGGCAACACCAACAGCGAGACGCCGGTCCCGACCAGAGCCGGGCTGCTCGCGGCGGTAGCCGCCGCCGAAAAGACCACGGTGACTGCGCCAGCCGAAAAGGCCGTCGCCGAGGACCTGATGGACAAGCTGCCAAAAGCCGGCAGCATCGTCAGCGAATCGCACGACGCCGCGCTTGGCCTCACGCGCCTGACGCTGTCGAACGGCGTGAAGGTGATCCTGAAGCCTACCGACTTCCGCAACGACCAGGTGCTAATGAGCGCGGTGCGCTTCGGCGGACAGATGATGTTCAACGAAGCGGACGCCTACAACTCGCGCTATGCCAGCTCGATCGTCGCCAGCATGGGCCTGAAGGACTACTCGCCGCTCGACCTGCAGAGGGTATTGGCCGGTAAATCGGCCACCGTGCGAGCTGGCCTTGGCAGCAACACCGACATCGTCAGCGGCAGCGCCGGCAGCAACGACGTCGAGACCATGCTGCAGATGGTGCACCTGCAGTTCAACGGCGTGCGGCGCGATCCTGACCTGTACAAATCCTTCATCGCGCGCCAGGTGGACGCCGCCCGCAACGCGATGACGCAGCCCGAACAGGTGTTCCGCGACGCGATCGTGACCACGCTGTACGACAACCACCCGCGCGTTGCGCGCACGCCGCGTCCGGAAGACTTCAGCAAAGTCGACATGGACCGGGCGATCGACATCTACAAGCAGCGCTTCTCCAGCGCCAGGGACCTGACCTTCATTCTGGTCGGCAGTTTCGACACGGCGCGCATCAAGCCGCTGCTGGCGACCTACCTCGCAAGCCTGCCGGTAGCCGGCCTGCCGGTCGAAGCCAGGGACACGGGCGTGCGCCCGGTAGCGGGCGTGGTGAAGAAGGAAGTGCGCAGCGGGTCGGAGGCCAAGAGCAACGTCTCGATCAACTTCACCGGCAAGGCGCATTTCTCGGAGGAGGAGCAGATGCGCTTCGAGGCCATGCTCGAGGTGATGAACATCCGGATCACCGACATCCTGCGCGAGAAGCTCGCGCTGATCTACGGCGGCGGCATGAACGGCAGCCTTAGCAAGATCCCGTACGAGAACTACGCGATCGCGGTATCGCTGCCGACCGGCCCGGCGAATGTCGACAAGGTGCTGGCTGCGACGTTTGCCGAGATCGAGCAGCTGAAGGAGAAAGGGCCTGACGTGGCGGACCTGAACAAGGTCAAGCAGAACTGGATCCAGAGCCACCAGAAATCGCTGCGCGAAAACGGCTACTGGATCAATCACCTGCAAACGGCGCTGCTGCACAAGACCGACCCGGCGTCGATCCTGAGCTATGAGAAGCAGGTCGCGGCGATCACGCCGGCACAGGTCAAGGAAGCGGCGCAGCGCTACTTCGACATGAACAACTACGTGCAGGTAGTGCTGTACCCCGAAAAATAGCGCTTACGCCTTCAGGGACAGCATCCGCTCAACGTAACGCGCAATCAGGTCGATCTCCAGGTTGACCTTGCTGCCCTCACGCAGGTGCTTGAGGGTGGTTACCGAAATCGTATGGGGGATCAGGTTGATCGAGAACCTGCATGCCTTGCCTGCCTCGCTGTCGATATCCTCAACCCGGTTCACCGTCAGCGACACGCCATTCACCACGACCGATCCTTTGAATGCCAGGAAGCGCGCCAGCTCCTGAGGCGCGTCGATCACCAGCTCCCACGATTCGCCGACCGGCTCGAACCGGTGCACGCGGCCCAGCCCATCGACGTGGCCCGAGACCAGGTGTCCGCCCAGGCGCTCGGCCAGCGTCAGCGCCTTCTCCAGATTGACTTCACCTTCCGCGTCCAGGCCCGCGGTGCAGTTGAGGCTTTCGCGCGACACGTCGACGCTGAAGGCCTCATCGGTTTTCGACACCACGGTCATGCAGGCGCCATTGATGGCGATCGAGTCGCCCAGCGCGACATCCTGCAACGGCAGGCCGCGGGAGCTGATATCAAGGCGGACGCCCGCGTCCTGCCCGCCCTCAAGCGGTGTTACGGAGGTGATTTTGCCGACAGCGGCGACGATTCCAGTAAACATGCTGCTTCTATTCCTGTTGTTGGGTGAATCTTGCGAGGATACGCAGGTCTGCGCCAACCTGCCGGACCTCGTGAAATTTGAGCGGTATTTTAGCGTCCAGCCGGTCGAGCGGCGCCAGGGCGAACATGCCTTGCGCATCGCCGATCAGGCATGGCGCGACGTACAACAGCAGCTCGTCCACGCAAGCTTCGCGCACCAGCGAACCATTCAGCTTGGAGCCGGCTTCGACATGCAGCTCGTTGATTTCGCGCCGCCCGAGTTCAAGCATCAGCGCCGGCAGGTCGACTTTGCCGGATGCATTGGGCAGCATGATCACTTCGTGGCCGGCCTCTTTTAACGCCGCTTCCTTGGCCGCGTTGCCGACTGCGGCGACGATCCACGTTCCGCCACCGGCGAGCACGCGCGCATCAAGGCTGATTTCAAGTTTGCTGTCGACGACGATCCGGCGCGGCTGGCGCGGCGTGTCGACGGAGCGCACGTTCAGCTGCGGGTCGTCGGCCTTGACGGTCCCGATGCCCGTGAGGATGGCGCACGCGCGCGCGCGCCATGCATGGCCGTCCGCGCGCGCTTCGGGCCCGGTGATCCACTGGCTTTCGCCGCTGTGCAGCGCGGTCATGCCATCCAGGCTGGACGCGGCCTTCATGCGGACCCACGGCCGCTTTCTCTGCATGCGCGAGAAGAAGCCGATGTTCATCTCGTACGCCTGATCCTCAAGCACGCCGGAAGCGACCTCGATGCCGGCAGCTGCGAGCTTGGCCATCCCCTGCCCCGCTACCAGCGGGTTGGGATCGGTGATCGCGGCGACCACCCGGCCAAGCCCCGCCTGCACCAACGCGTCCGAACATGGCGGCGTGCGGCCATGGTGGTTGCAGGGTTCGAGCGTGACGTAGGCCGTGGCGCCCCGCACATCCTTGCCACGCGCCTGGGCGTCGCGCATCGCCATGATCTCGGCATGCGCCTGGCCCGCCGGCTGGGTGTAGCCCGAGCCAATGACTTCGCCGTCCCGCACGATCACGCAACCGACGCGCGGGTTGGGCGTTGTGGTGTACATGCCTTTGGCGGCCAGCTCCAGCGCAAGCGCCATGGCGTCGGTATCGTTCAGAATTTGCACAGTGTTCGGGATAATGGTCTCGCCGTTACGGGGTTTCGGGCCCGGAGCAACTGGCTCCGTCGCGGGCAGGGTCGCAGGCGCGTGCGCGTCCCAGCATATTGATTTTAATACGCCGGGTGCTATCGCCCAAGGTCAGCGACAGCGTACCCCAGCGCGCAGCCATGCTGCTGGTATGGCTACAGCTGCGCCCACCACCATTATAGGCAATGTAATCAGGTGTGCGGGGGCTGGTGAAACCGGAGGTGACGGCGATGCCTTCCGCAAGCGGTCCATGGGTAGCGATCAGTTCATCGGCGGCGCCAGGCCTGCCATCGCCGTCGGCGTCGACGAACACCGTCCAGCCGCCCTGCCAGTCGTTCCCGGCCGGCGCGAGGTAGACGCGCTGGCCGCGCGTAATGGCTTGCGACCGGGTCAGGTCGATTGCCCCGAACAGGTCGGACAAAGCAGCTTTGAGCTGTTGATCGCGGATCAGCGAGCGCATGTCGCCCGCGGCGATCCCAAGCAGGACCGCCGTAATGGCAATGACCACCAGCAGCTCAACGAGCGTGAAGCCGCAGCGCCGGGACGGGCCTAGGGCCAGCATCGCAGCGGCGTGCCCGATGGACCACGCTGGCCGATGCTGTTGAGGCTGAGCGTTCCGCAATCGGCGTCCCTGAACTTCACGTCGACCCGCTCCGTGCCTGGAACGGCCTTGATCTCGATGCATTCGCTGATCTCGCGGCCGGCGCACGCGTCGCCGCGCAACTCGTAGGCGCTGCCTGCCGCATCGCTTCCAGACCACCATTTGAAGCGCTGTGCGTCCGGATCGGTCGACGCGGCGGAAAACGCGACATAAGTATTATGGAGCGAATAAAACCGCTCCTGCTGCTGCATGATGTCCATCAGCGCCAGCTGGCCTTCGATCCGGCGCGACCGGGCGAGATAGCTGGCATAGCCCGGGTAAGCAATCGATGCAAGGATGCCGACGATCGCCAGCACGATCATGATCTCGGCCAGCGTAAATCCTGCGGTGCGCCTCATTTTTTCTCCTTTTTGGCCGCGTCATGCATCTCCTGCCAGTTCGCGACCTCGCGCCAGCTGAGCCTTCCGGCCAGTGCCTTGACGGTGACGGGCAGCGCCAGCGGCGGCTTCCCATCGCTGCGCGCCCGAACGATGGCGACGCTGTGCATGGCGGCGACGGCTCCGGTCGGATCGCGCTGACCGGCGACCATCCCAAGATCGAATAACAGCGGAGGAGATAGCGCGGCTGCCTGATCGACGGCGTGGCCGGTTACTTGAGCGTTCGCTGGCGTGCCGTCGCTGGTGTATGCGAGTCCGCTCACTGCGTCGATAACATAGGTGCGCCCCACCCGCGTCGCGCATGGCGCAGACCCTGGCGCGATCGACTCCAGGATCAGCGCCCCGGATACAAGCAGCGGGGTGGCGGCCGCACGCTCGCCGTCGCCGAGCCAGTTGGGAAGGTCGATATACCAGCCTTTCCGGGCGCTGCTTCCTTCGAAGCGCAAAGTCTCGCCCGCGATGGTGTAGGGCCCCGTTCCGGAAACGATCCGGCGCGCCAGTTCGCCCCGGCCACCGACCAGCACTGCCGGCTTGGCGACGCTGTCGCGGACGGCGTAAAGCGACTGGACGGAAAAGGTCGACGAATCGAGGTCTGCGTTCTCGATGAATTTTCCGGTCCCGAACAGCACCAGATAGCCTCCGCCCGGCGCGAACGCGACACGCGGCGCATGCGTGACTGGCTGGCGGTTGCCGTCGGGGTCACGTGCAACGAACAGCGGCTGGCCGTCCACCCCCGGTCCGACGGCCTTGGTCCAGGGCGGTTTTCCGGACAGGTCGAAGCGCCACATGTTGCCCTGCAAATCGCCTGCATAAGCAAAACGCACGCTCCCGTCGGGTGCGAGCGCGAAGCCAGGAGGTGCGAGTGCGTTGGGCGTGCCGGCCTCCGGCAGCGGCGTGACCAGCTTGTAGTAGTTGACGCCCCTCTTCCACTTTTCAGAGGGGGCTTTGTCTAGCGAGAGGAGAAACAGGGCGCCGCGCGCCGCGGCGTCATCACCGTCGGGCACGTAGTTGTTAATGCCGCTTGCGACGACCACGAAATGCCGGAACTGCGGCGTCTCATCCTCGACGCCGATCTTTATTTTGGCGATCGAGGGGGCATGGGTGACATGGCCGATGGAAGCGTCGTCGCGTTCAGTGAACTCCCACAATGCGCCGCCAAAGTTCGACGGGACAGTGACATCAAGGGCAAATACGCCGCGCGCGCCCATCCCCATTCCCGAGGCGAGCACGGTGCGCCACTTCCCGCGCACGAGCGCCTCGCCAACCCCTGGGCTGCCGTCGACGTATGAACGGTGCACGTACCCGGGCGTGCTCAATTCAGCCAGCGACGGATGGAGCGCAGCTGGTACGTATGCGAACAATTCGACGCCTGTAATCGCGTCGAATGCATGCAGCATCCCGTCGTTGGCCCCGACATAGACGACGCTGCGGCGGCCCTTGTGGGTCGCATGGAAGCTGGCGTAACCGATGCCCTGGACCGATGGTGATGGCGCGCCGACGATGACTGGTTTGCTGTGAACGATATCCCCAAGCGCAGTGGCACGGCGGCGGAAGACACCGCCTGCGTTGCCCAGTTCAAGCGAGCGCTCGCCGCGCAGGAAGTTGACCTGCGCTTCGCTCATCAAACTGTCTGGCAGGCCGGCCCACTTGAACTCGACGGTCTCTCCCTGGCCTTCGCCGTCAACGGCGAGGGTGTAGATCTTCCGGTTCGCCGCCAGCGGAAGCACCTGCGCGGCGTCCCAGGCCGGGACGTCCGCGATCTGCAACTGTCCGGCCGTATCGCGGACGACGGCATAACGCCGCAGCGTGCCGCTCGATTGCTGGCGGTCGTAACTTGCCCTCACCAGGAAGCCCGGACCGCTTGCTGCATGCGAGCTAACCTCGCCTCGTCGATGGCGCGCGGCCGCAAACAGCTCACGCACCGCCGCGACCACCGCGTGCGGATCAGCGCCCGCGAACAGACCTGCAGGAGTGCTGCCGTCCAGGCTCCATTCAATGCCAGGCGATTCTCCCGCCACGGTTACTAACGGATTCTTGTCGCCATTGCGGTCGACGAAAGCGCCGTATTTCGCGGCGAGGGCAAGCGCACTCGAACCCTTCCCGGCCGGCGCGTCGAGCTCCAGCGCCAGCGTATCGAGCGGTGTACTTGCGTCCGCGCGAATCGGGTTGGTGTGCGCCCAGTATGCGGCACCGGCGAAATAGTAGCTGTCATATGCCTTCGCGTTCGACAAGCTGTCCTCCAGCGCGCCCATACTTCGCATCGCTTGCTCGACGTCGAACGAACCGTGGAAACCATCAGCCGCCCTCGCCTTGTCGCCCTGGACAGGCTTTGAATTCCCGGGAACGTACCAGTCGGAGACAAAACTCGAATGGCCGATCATCGCTGCGACACTCCGTTGGCAACTCTCAGTCACGGGGTCGTCGCGTGTATTCCAGATCGCGAAGCCGTCATCGGCGGCGAGGTCACCGGTTTCGGGACTCGGCGCCCTCCCCTGCAGATATCGCAAGCCCTCGTAGAAAAGCTCTGC
>DASWSX010000288.1:0-14316 GCA_036402435.1 Telluria sp.
TTGATACGGATGCGCGATTGTAGCGCCAGTTTCCCCGCCTGCCTATTGCGCCCGCCTCGGCATCAGCACCCACACCTGCCCGCGCTGCTTCATGCGGCCGGCCTTGTCTCCCGCTTCGCTGCCGAAACCATAGAAGAAGTCAGCACGCACCTCGCCCCGGATGGCGCCGCCAGTGTCCTGCGCCATCATCAGGCGCTGCATCGGCACCTCGCTTGCCGCCTCGGTCGTCGACAGGTAGATCGGCGCACCCAGCGGAATGAACTTGGGATCGATTGCGACTGACCGCCCTGGCGTCAGCGGCACGCCTAGCGCACCCTTCGGTCCGACGCGCGGATCAGGCAGGCGCTCTTCCTTGAAGAAGATATAGCTCGGATTGGCATTGAACAGTTCCTGGCGGCGCCCCGGATTGGCCGCTATCCAGGCCTTAATGCCCTGCATGGTTGCCTCGGGGACCGTCAGTTCGCCCTGCTCTACCAGCCAGCGTCCGATTGCCTTGTACGGATGCCCGTTCTGGTCGGCGAACGCCACGCGCACGGTTTCACCGGTGTCCGCCAGGGCCACGCGTCCCGATCCCTGCACCTCGAGGAAGAACGCGTCGACCGGGTTGTCGACCCAAAGCAGTTCCTTGCCATTGGCGTCAGCCCGTTCGATCTCCGCGCGGGTGTCGTATGGGATGACTTTTTTGCCGACCAGGCGGCCGCGCAGGCGCATCCCCTTCAGGCTCGGGTAGACGCTGGCCAGTTCCACGGTCAGCAAGTCGTCCGGCACCTTATATAAAGGGGTCTGGAATTCGCCGCCGCGTTTGCGCGCGCCGCGCAGCAATGGTTCGTAGTATCCGGTGATCAGGCCGGTATCCGATCCGTCTTCCGCGCGAATCAGGTTCGGAACGAAATAGCGCTCGAAGAAAGCGCGGACGGCGGCGCTGTCAGCCGCGTTGATCGTGCGCGCCGCCGTGCAAGCCTCGGTCCAGTCGGCCTTGCGCACCAGCGCGATGCACGAGTTCATAAATGACGGCAACGCTTCGCGCACGTCGTCACGGTCCCAGCCTGGCAAGGCGCTGAACGTGGAAGGCGTCATCAACGGTGCTGGTTCCGGCTTTGGGGGCGGGACCGGCACCGGCGGAGGCACCGGCTGTTCAACCTTCACCGGCGGGGGCATGATCACTGGCGGCGCAGGCGCAGGAGGCGGTGGCGTGGTGCAGGCCGTCAGCGCCAAACCGACGACTCCCAGCGAAACGAGTAAACTGCTGCGTGTAGATAACATAAGGATTTATATGTGGTTACTAATGATTGAAGCGGGTATCGCGTTGTTTTTGGTGTTGTTCATCGTGTGGTGGACCATGTACTCGGGCCCGAAACAGAGCGACGACCAGCACGCCGAAAAACCGCCCGTGCCCGCCGACGACAAAGCGCCGGGTGAACAGGACCGCTGATCAATGCAGCGTGCGCGGCAGCGACAGTACGAATTCGGGAATCTTGACCTCGAACTGATGACCGTCCTCCGCGACGCAGAAGTATTCGCCCGTCATCGAGCCCTGCGGCGTCGGCAGTGGCGTGCCGCTGGTGTATTCGAACTGCTCACCCGGCTTGAGCAGGGGCTGGTGGCCGACGACGCCAAGGCCGCGCACTTCCTCAGTGTGATTGTTGGCGTCGGTGATGACCCAGTGCCGTGAAATCAGCTGGGCCGGCACGCTGCCGGTATTCTTGATCGTAATCGTGTACGTAAAGACGTAACTGCTATTGCCTGGATCGGACTGTTCCGGCAGGTACTGGGTCCTGACGGTAACAGCGAAGTCATAAACGGCCATTGGTGCCCCTCGCGTATTGCTGTTTGTGTTGCTCTTGTGAACTAAAGGTGCCCGCAGGGCGGGGTATCCAAACATGATACAACGGGCTGCCGAATCTGGGCGTAGCGCAATGGCCGGCGGCGAACAGCGTAAAATAGCGGATCTTCAATTCCTTGCAAGACCACCGTCATGACCACATTCCGCATCGCCCCAAGCATCCTGTCCGCCGATTTCGCCCGCCTGGGCGAGGAAGTCCGCAATGTCGTCGCCGCCGGCGCCGACATCATCCACTTCGACGTGATGGACAACCACTACGTTCCCAACCTGACGATTGGGCCGCTGGTATGCCAGGCGATTCGTCCGCACGTGCAGGTGCCGATCGACGTGCACCTGATGGTCAAGCCGGTCGACCGCATCATTCCCGACTTCGCCAAGGCAGGCGCCAACATCATCACCTTCCACCCGGAAGCGTCCGAGCACATCGACCGCACGCTGCAGCTCATTCGCGACAACGGCTGCAAGGCCGGCCTGGTGTTCAACCCGGGCACGCCGATGCACTACCTCGACCACGTGATGGACAAGATCGACATCATCCTGATCATGTCGGTCAACCCGGGCTTCGGCGGCCAGTCGTTCATTCCTGAAGCGCTGAAGAAGATCGCCTACGCACGCAAGATGATCGACGAATCAGGCCGCGACATCATGCTGGAAGTCGATGGCGGCATCAAGATCGACAACATCGCCGCCGCTGCCGCAGCTGGCGCCGACACCTTTGTCGCCGGCTCGGCCATCTTCGGCCAGCCGGACTACAAGGGCGTGATCGACGCGATGCGCGAACAGCTGGCCAGCGCCCGCAAGTAATGAAGGCAGGCGCTTCCCAAATCCGCGCGGCGATCATCGACCTTGACGGCACGATGCTCGACACGATTCCCGACTTCCACGTCGCGATCAACCGCATGCGCGAAGAGTTCGACCTGGACGCGATCACGCAGGAATCGATTGCGCTGATGGTCGGAAAAGGCTCGGAGAACCTGATCCGCGGCGTGCTGGCGCAGGACTTCGACGCGGCCGGCGTCGAGCACCGGATCGGCGAAGCGATGGACGCCTACCAGCGCCACTACCTCGACATCAACGGCAAGCACAGCACGCTCTACATCGACGTCGAGGCCGGCCTGAAGGCGATGCGCGCGCAGGGCTTGCGCATGGCGTGCGTGACCAACAAGCCGTTGGCGTTCGCGCTGCCGCTGCTGGCGCAAAAGGGCCTGGCGCCCTACTTCGAGGTCGTCTATGGCGGCGACTCGTTCCCGCGCAAGAAGCCCGACCCGATGCCGCTGCTGCAGGTGTGCAGCGACTTCGGGCTGAAGCCGCATGAAGTGGTGGCCATCGGCGACTCGTCCAACGACGCCGAAGCGGCCCGCGCGGCAGGCTGTTATGTGCTTACTGTGCCATATGGTTATAACCACGGAGTGTCTATACACGAAACGGATTCCGATGGTATAGTTGAATCGTTGCTTGACGCAGCCACCCTGATTCAAACGCATAACCGCAGCGCACACTGAACAAATCAAACGCATGTTTTTCATCAAAAAACACAATGTCACGCAAGCCGGCTCGATTGAGGCCTGGCTTTGGCGACGCTGGCAATCCTGGGCTAAGTAACCCGCCTGATTGCTGTCGCCTGCTTCCGCACGCCGACAGGTTTTTTGAACCCACCGCCACCCATACCTGTATCTGGCGGCCTGGAGAAAAGCATGACCGAACTCGAATTCCAATCGCTCGCCGCTGAAGGCTACAACCGCATTCCACTGATCGCGGAAGCCTTCGCCGATCTCGAAACCCCGCTCACGCTCTACCTCAAACTGGCGCAGACGCAGAACGCCGGCAAGAACACCTTCCTGCTCGAGTCGGTGGTTGGCGGCGAACGCTTCGGCCGCTACTCCTTCATTGGCCTGCCGGCGACGACCGTGCTACGCAGCTTCGGCAGCCGCACCGAAATCGTCAAGAACGGCAGCGTCATCGAAACCCACGAAGGCAATCCGCTCGACTTCATAGAACAGTATCAGTCGCGCTTCAAGGTCGCGCTGCGTCCCGGCATGCCGCGCTTCTGCGGCGGCCTGGCCGGCTACTTCGGCTATGACACGGTGCGCCACATCGAGCGCAAGCTGGCCGGCGGCGCGCCGAAAGATGACCTGGGCCTGCCCGATATCCAGCTGATGGTGACCGAGGAGCTTGCCGTCATCGACAACCTGTCGGGCAAGCTGTACCTGATCGTCTACGCCGACACCGGCCAGCCGGAGTCGTTCTCAAAGGCTCGCCAGCGCCTGAAGGACCTGCGCATGATGCTGCGCCGCGGCGTCGACGCGCCAGTGACGTCAAGCTCGGTGCGCACGGAAGCGGTACGTGACTTCAGCAAGGAAGACTACCTGAAGGCAGTCGCGCGCGCGCATGAATACGTGATGGCCGGAGACCTGATGCAGGTACAGATTGGCCAGCGCATCCGCAAGCCTTACGTCGACAATCCGCTGACGCTGTACCGCGCGCTGCGCTCGCTGAATCCGTCGCCGTACATGTACTTCTACAATTTCGGCGACATGCAGATCGTCGGTGCCTCGCCCGAGATTTTGGTGCGCAACGAGACCCTGCCCGACGGCGGCCGCAAGGTAACGCTGCGTCCGATCGCCGGCACCCGTCCGCGCGGCGCCACGCCCGAGCGCGACGCGCAGCTGGCCGACGAGCTGCTGGCCGACCCGAAGGAAGTCGCAGAACACGTGATGCTGATCGACCTGGCCCGCAACGATCTCGGGCGCATCTCCGAGATCGGCAGCGTCGCCGTCACCGACCGCATGGTCATCGAAAAGTACTCACACGTACAACACATCGTCTCGAACGTCGAAGGCAAGCTAAAACAAGGCATGTCGAACCTTGACGTGCTGCGCGCGACGTTCCCTGCGGGGACCCTGACCGGCGCGCCGAAGGTGCGCGCGATGGAAGTGATCGATGAACTGGAACCGACCAAGCGCGGCATCTACGGCGGCGCCTGCGGCTACCTGTCGTTCGGCGGCGAGATGGACGTGGCGATCGCGATCCGTACCGGCGTGATCAAGGACGGCATGCTGTACGTGCAGGCCGCGGCCGGGATCGTTGCCGACTCGATCCCCGAGATGGAATGGCAGGAAACCGAAAACAAGGCGCGCGCCGTGTTGCGCGCGGCCGAACAAGTGCAAGATGGCCTGGATGGGGAGTTCTGACATGCTGCTGATGATCGATAACTACGACTCCTTCACCTACAACCTGGTGCAGTACTTCGGTGAACTGGGCGAGGAAGTGCGCACCGTGCGCAACGACGAAATCACGATCGAAGAGATCGAGGCGATGAAGCCGGACCGCATCTGCATCTCGCCCGGCCCGAAAACACCGGCGGAGGCGGGCATCTCGATCGCGATCCTCGAACACTTCAAGGGCAAGCTGCCGATCCTGGGCGTGTGCCTCGGCCACCAGGCGATGGGCGCGGCGTTCGGCGGCAAGGTAATCCGCGCCAAGCAGGTCATGCACGGCAAGACCTCGCTGATCGCGCACACCGGCGAAGGCGTGTTCAAGGATCTTCCGAGCCCGTTCACGGTCATCCGCTACCACTCGCTGGCCATCGAGCGTTCATCGCTCCCAGCCTGCCTCGAAGTGACCGCGTGGACCGACGACGGCGAAATCATGGGCGTTCGCCACACCGAGTACGACATCGAAGGCGTCCAGTTCCATCCCGAATCGATCCTGTCCGAACACGGGCACGCACTACTGAAGAATTTCCTCGAGCGCAAAGCGCGATAACCCAGGAGCCACCATGCCTATCACCCCACAAGAAGCCCTGCTGCGCTGTATCGACCACCGCGAGATTTTTCACGACGAGATGCTGCACCTGTTCCGCCAGATTATGTCGGGCGAAATGTCCCCGACCATGGTAGCGGCACTGACCATGGGCCTGCGCGTCAAGAAGGAAACCATTGGCGAGATCGCAGCGGCGGCGCAAGTCATGCGCGAGTTCTCGACCAAGGTGCCGATGGCCGACACCACCAACCTGCTCGACATCGTCGGCACCGGCGGCGACGGCGCGCACACCTTCAACATCTCGACCGCGTCGATGTTTGTCGCCGCGGCGGCCGGCGCGCGGGTCGCCAAGCACGGCGGGCGCAGCGTGTCGTCGTCTTCCGGCAGCGCAGACGTGATTGAAGCGCTGGGCGCGAACATCAACCTCAAGCCCGAGCAGATCGCGCAATCGATCGCGCAGACCGGCATCGGGTTCATGTTCGCCCCGAACCACCACGCGGCGATGAAGCATGCCGCGCCGGTTCGCAAAGAGCTGGGCGTGCGCACGATCTTTAACATTCTCGGCCCGCTCACCAATCCGGCCGGCGCGCCGAACATCCTGATGGGCGTGTTCCATCCCGACCTGGTAGGCATCCAGGTGCGCGTACTGCAGCGCCTCGGCGCACAGCACGCGGTAGTGGTCTGGGGCCGCGACAACATGGACGAAGTGTCGCTGGGCGCGGCGACGATGGTCGGTGAACTGGTCAACGGCGAGATCCGCGAATACGAAATCCATCCCGAAGACTTCGGCATGCAGATGATCGCCAGCCGCAATCTGAAGGTGGCTAATTCAGGCGAGTCGATGGCGATGATGATGGAAGCGCTTACCGGCGAGCCGGGCGCGCCCTACGACATCGTGTGCCTCAACGCAGCCACTGCCCTGTATGCGGCCGGAGTCGCCGCATCGATCGGAGACGGCCTGTCCAAGGCGCGCGCTGCGATCAATTCCGGTGCGGCGAAAGCCAAGCTTGACCAGTTCGTGCAGATCACCCAGCAACTCGGTAAGAATTAAAGAACCATGTCCGACATCCTCAACAAAATTCTTGCAGTCAAAGCCGACGAAGTCGCCGCCGCCAAAAAATATCGCGCCTTGGCGAGCCTGCGCCGCGACGTCGAGGCTGATGCCGAGGGCAGGCGCAACCTGCGCGGCTTTGAGGCCAGCCTGCGCAAGCAGATCGCTGCGGGCAATGCTGGCGTCATCGCCGAGGTGAAAAAGGCGTCGCCGTCGAAAGGCGTGCTGCGCGAGGACTTCAGGCCAGCGAACATCGCCGAGAGCTACGCGCGGCATGGTGCGGCCTGCCTGTCGGTGCTGACCGATGTGAACTTTTTCCAGGGATCGGTGGAGTACCTGAAGCAGGCGCGCGCTGCGGTGGAGATTCCGGTGCTGCGCAAGGACTTCCTGGTCGACGTGTACCAGATCTATGAAGCGCGGGCGATGGGGGCCGACGCAATTCTGCTGATCGTGTCGGCGCTCGATCACGGGCTGATGGCCGAGATGGAAGCTTGTGCCCACGAGTTGGGGCTGGATGTGCTGGTGGAGGTGCATGATGGGGATGAGCTGACTGCGGCGCTGAAGCTGCGCACACCGCTGGTCGGGATCAACAACCGCAACCTGCGCACGTTTGAGACGTCGTTGGAGACTACGATTGGGCTGCTGCCGCGCATACCCGCCGCTAAGCTGGTGGTGACGGAGTCAGGAATCATGGTGCCGGACGACGTGAAGCGCATGCGGGACGCGAATGTGCATGCGTTCCTGGTTGGCGAGGCGTTCATGCGCGCGCCGGATCCGGGCGTGGAACTAGAGCGGTTGTTCGGATAAAAACGGCGGATGCGCGCGAGCGCTTATCCGCCCTACGTGCATGGCATTTCGTAGGGCGGATAAGGCCGAAGGCCGCATCCGCCGATGTTAAACCTAACGCGCGGCGCTTGGCCGCATCAAACCCTTGACCTTCTTGTCTGGCGCCGCCAGCGTAATCCCCGGCACCCGATCCCCTTGCAGGATCACCTCGAACGTCATCAGCTCATCGCGCCGAAACGCGTGCACGGTCACCGTATCGCCAACCTTGAAGCGCGACAGCAGTCCATCGAGGTTGCTCGGATTGCCCGACACGCGCAGTCCATCCACAGCCACCAACAAGTCCCCCGCCGACAAGCCCGCGCGATGCGCGGCCCCGTCCTCGTGCACCTGGGTCAGTTTGCAGTCCGCGCCCTCGCGCCCGATGCTCACATCGAACGACGGCTTTGCGTTCTTCCGTTCGTCCGCCAGCTTCACGCCGAACGGTGCGTACAGCTTCGCCAGCGGCAGGTCCTCGGTGCCGCGCACGTAGCGGTCGAACATCGGCTTGAGTTTCAGTCCGCTGACTTCGTCGAACAGCGCCTCCACCTCAGCTTCCGTCACGCCACGCCCGACCGTCGGATAGAAGTCATGCCCATACCGCTGCCATAGCGCCAGCATGATGTCGTCCAGCGACTTCCTGCCCTCGGTCTTTGCGCGGATCGTCAGGTCGAAGGCCAGCGCGATCAGCGAACCTTTGCCGTAGTAGCTGACGATCGCGTTCGGCGCGTTTTCGTCCTGCCGGTAGTATTTGCTCCATGCGTCGAAGCTCGAATCGGCCACGCTCTGCTTGGTGCGGCCGCTGCCGCGCAGGACGCCGCCGATCGATTTACCGAGAAGCTTGAGGTATGCCGCTTCGGTTATCAGGCCGCTGCGCAGCAGCAGCAGGTCGTCGTAATAGCTTGTGAAGCCCTCGAACAGCCAGAGCAGCGGCGTGTACGTTTCCGCCTGCAGGTCATAGGGCGCGAAGGCCGCCGGCTTGATCCGCTTGACGTTCCAGGTGTGGAAGTACTCGTGGCTGCACAGGCCCAGATATTTGATGTAGCCGTCGCCCGGTTCCGAGAACTTGGCCGCGGCCGTCGTCGGCAGGTCATTGCGGTTGCAGATCAGCGCAGTTGACGCGCGATGTTCCAGCCCGCCGTAGCCATCGCCCACCGCCATCGTCATGAACACGTAGCGGTCCATCGGTGCGCGCCTGGTGCGCGGCTCGAAGAAGGCGATCTGGGTTTCGCACACCGCCTTCAGGTCCGCCTGCAGGCGCGCCATGTCGAGGTTGGGCACGCGGCCCGTGATGACGATGTCGTGCGGGACGCCGTGCGCCTTGAAGGTGCCAAGCGCAAAATCGCCCATCTCGACCGGGTGGTCGATCAGCTCATCGTAATTCGCTGCGGCGTAGGTTCCAAAGCCGTAGCGCTTCGCGCCCAGCTCCGCCATCGCAGTGGCCACGCGCCAGGTCTCGGCCGCCGGATCGAGCGGGCGCCGGATGTCGACTTCGTGGGTCAGGTCTTCCTGCCCCACTACGCGCAGGAACACGCTGGTGCCGTTGAAGAAGCCGTGGGTCTGGTCGAGGTGGGCGGCGCGCACCGACAGGTCCCACGCATACACCTCATACTGCACAATGAGCGCGCCAGGCACCGGCGCTGCGCGCCACGTGTGCTTGTCGACCTTGGTGAGCGTCACTGGCTTGCCGTTCGACTCGGCGCGGATCTGGACGATATTGCGTGCGAACTCGCGGATCATGTAGCTGCCCGGGATCCACGCGGGGAGCGCGAACAACTGCCCGTCATCCGCGGGCGCGGCTACCGTCACGGTGACGTCGAACAGGTGGCCTGCGAGGTTCTTGGGAATGATGCTGTACTGGATGGCAGGCGCTTTTTTGGTCGATGTCTTCTTCATACTTGTCCTGTGGTTCGTCGCTGACGAATAGTTTAGCCTGAATCGCGTTGCGCCCTCAGGTCGGCTGCGGTGTCGATGTCCGCGAATATGCCCGGGTCGTCGACGTCGACCTCGCGCACCGGGTTTGCCTTGACGATCTGGCGCGCGCCCTGGTCGCCCTCCAGCGCCAGCAGCGCGGGCAGGTGCGCCCGCCCGAACGCCACCGGGTTGCCGCGCCGCCCGGCCATCACAGGCACTGCGATGCCGTTGCCATCTTCAACCGCCCGGGCGAGAGCGGCGATCGTCGATGGCAGCACATGCGGCATGTCGCCCAGTGCGATCAGCCATCCGTCGGCGCGCAGTTGCGAATGGCCGATTGCATGTACCAGCGATGCGGCCATGCCAGCATCGGCATCCGGGCACACGGTCACGTCGCAACCCAGTGCGCGCAATGCGCCCGCGACGCCCTCGCCTTCGGGCCCCACCACCGCGACAACCGCCGGTAATGCAGCGAGCAGGTTCTTCGCGCTCGCGACGACGACGGCGTCGCCGCTCGGGAGATGCTGGAGCAGCTTGTTGCGCGCGCCGGATGGGTCGAACCTGCGCCCCCGTCCAGCCGCCAGCAGGATGCCAACAATCGCCATGCTGCTCCTTAACGATACGCGCGGATGGGAAAAACGGGCCCGAAGGCCCGCGTACTTTTTACTTGATCGTAGCGAACTTCGCCTCGATCGCCTTCAGATCAACCGCCCCCGGGATCCGGGTTCCGTCGGTGAAGAAGATCGCCGGCGTGCCTTCGATGCGCAGCTTGCGGCCCAGCGCGAAGATCTTCTCGTGCGGGTCGATGCACTTGGCCGGTGCCGCGGGTGCTGCCTTGTTCGAGACCATCCAGTCGTCCCACGCCTTGTTGCGGTCGGCGGCGCACCAGATGTTGCGCGACTTGGCGACCGAGTCTTCGGACAGGATGTTGTACATGAAAGTGTAGACCGTCACGTTGTCCAGCTCCTGCAGCGTGGTCTGGCGGAAGCGTTTGCAGTAACCGCAGTTCGGGTCCTCGAAGATCGCCATCACGCGCTTGCCGTTACCCTTGACCATCTTCAAGGCCGCTTCCATCGGCAGATCGGCGAAATTGATCTTGTTGATTTCGTCGAGGCGTTCCTTGGTCAGGTTCTGCGAGGTTTTGGCGTTGAAGACCTGGCCGATGAACAGGAACTCGCCTTTCTTGTCGGTGTAGATGATGTCGCCGCCGGCGCGGATTTCATACAGCCCCGAATAAGGCGTGGCCTTCACCGAATCGATCTTGACGCCTCCGCCAAGGCGCGGCTCGATCACTTTCTTGATGTTCGCTTCGACGGGCGTTTGGGCATTGCCGCAGGACGCGACCAGCGCGGTCAACATCAATAGTGCGAGTTTATTTTTTACCATGAATTCTCCGTTTTACTGCATTTGAATGCGCGCCTGTCCGGCTCACTTGCCCATTGCGTGCGTGATCAGCCGACGCTTGAGCATCGGCAACTTATCCAGCAAGTTTAATCCCAAATTGCGCGCCATGCGTACTGGTTCGAGGTCGGTGCTGAAAAGCCGCGCCAGGCTGTCGGTGGCGAACAGCATCAGGAACACGTCTTCCTTGCGCGCGCGGGCGTAACGGGCCAGCACGCGCTCGTCGCCGATGCCGCGCTGCGGCTCGCGTTCGGCCACCGCCTTGAGCAGCTCGGCGACGTCGGCGAAGCCGAGGTTCATGCCGTGCCCGGCCAGCGGGTGCACCACGTGGGCGGCGTCGCCCACCAGCGCCACGCGTGGCGCGGTCATCGCGTGCGGCCGGATCAGCGCCAGCGGGAAGTCCTTGACCGATTCCGGCTGCAGCGGGCGCAGCACGCCCAGCTTTTCTTCGGACAGTTCGGCCAGGCGGACAGCCAGTTCGCCCAGGCTCTCGCGCATCAGGGTGTCGGCCAGCGCATCGGGCGCGGACCAGACCAGCGATACGCGGTTCCCCGGCAGCGGCAGCAGCGCCACGATGCCCTCGGCGCAGGTGAACCACTGGTGTGCGACGCCGTGATGCGGAATCTCGCACGAAAAGTTGGCGACCACGGCGCGCTGGTGGTACGAGCGGTAATCGAGCCCGATGTCGCACTGGCCGCGCACCCAGGAGTGGCCGCCATCCGCGCCGACGATCAGCGAAGCCTCAACCGCGGTACCGCCTTCGAGGTGGATGGTGGCGCTGTCTTCACGGGCTTCGATGCGTTCCGCGCGGCCGCTGACCATATCTACGTTCGGCGCGAACTTGAGCGCCGCGTCGAGCGCCTGGCACAGGTTGCGGTCCTCGACAATCCAGGCCAGCGCGCCGACATGGGCGCCGAAGGCGTCGAACGCCAGGTCGCCGCCCTTCTCGCCGTCGCCGTTGACGGCCATCGCGTCGACCGCCTGCACGCGCGACTGGTCAAGCGCGCCCCACACTTTCAGCGACGACAGCAACGTATTGGCGGTGTGGTTCAGCGCGTAGACGCGCACGTCCCATGGCTGCTCGCCGGAGGTCGCCGGCTGTGCAGCGCCAGCCGGAGCGGCCGGTGGCGTAATCATCGTGACGCTGTGGCCAGCCTGCGAAAAGCCAAGCGCTGCCGTTTTGGCGATCGCGCCATTGCCAACGATGCAGACATCGCTGCGGCTGTGCGCCAAAGGAGAAGTTGGAGTATTCATGCGGCCATTATAGCGGCTAGAAATAGCAACGTTTCTGGATACGAAACGCCGTGTTTTTACAAAAAATGCTGCCCCACCCTTGCAATCCGTCAAACGGCTGACTATAATCATGCCTCTTGGCCTGGTAGCTCAGTTGGTAGAGCAGAGGATTGAAAATCCTTGTGTCGGTGGTTCGATTCCGCCCCGGGCCACCAAGAACATCGTTTACGCAACGCCAACCATCACTGGTTGGCGTTTTTGTTTTTGGATTCGTAGCCCTCGTATCCGGTCTATTGCCGGCCGGCCCGCAGTCACCACTGCTCAGCAAGGGTGCGCTCGACGCGGCGACGCAGTCGTCATCGCCGCATCATCAAGCTGCTTCTGCCCCCTGAAATTATCCGTAGCTTTCGCCGCAGTAAAAGCAGCAAGTGCAGCGGAGTCTCGGCAGGAGCATCAAAAGATCCCGCAATCCGGAAAGCTGTTGACGGCTCGCGCGACTCGCCAGTGTAAGCCGCCGCTTCTTCAACCCTTGAAGATTTTTAGCAATGTGACCGCCGGAGACGCTGATCCGATTTTGCGGTCTTCTTGAACCGCTGCCAGGACTTCAACAAGTTCGTCGTATTTGTCGGCCTGTCTGTCGTCCAAGTTTGTCATATTCATATTCCAGCGTGGAAAAGTACGGAAACTTGCCGGTTCGTTGTAGATAATCCGAGCAGTGTCCCGCGTTACGACGTGCCATTGCCGGTGAGCCAGTACGGGTACGCCCCCTATCGGCGAAATGAAGGCGCTTGACGCGAGGGCTGCGCCGCCATTGCCGGGCCGGCATCCGCGTGCCGACCATTGCCGACGCCGGCATTCAAGCGCCCGGGCCTGCCCGTCGGCGAGGTCCAGCAATGAGTGGAACCGGTGCCGGTTTCGTCGACGACGGTATAGCTGGCAATGCTGTTGGGCTCGGCGATGTGCACATGACATCGGCGTCCGGTGCCGTTCACGTTCAGATCGCCCTCGGAACTTCAGATCGCCCCCCTGGCCTGAAGCTGCCGCCGGACGCTGCGGAGATGCAAGTCGACTGCGTGATGTGCGCAGACCTCTTCCCGACCGGCTGGCACGCGACCGAATCGGCCGGCGTGGGGCGGCGACGCATCTCATGTACGGCGCCGGACCCGTGGGCCTGATGGGGGCGCACTTGGCGATGATCATGGGGACCGGCAGCGTGACGGTGGTCGACTGCCATCGAAGGGGGCGTTGTCGTTTGTGGAGTCCGCAGTCCTTGCGTCCAGTCCCTTTCCGGATCTTCATCCCTCGATCAACGAATGCACAACATGAAAGGACGCCCACCGAAAAAGCGCCGAGGCAGCGTTGTTGTTCTCGAGAAGAATTCGTAACGAACGCAGTCGTTGTGCCCGCTGCGGTACGCTTGCAGCATAAGCACACCCGTGCAATGGGAGGATCGATGATGCATCACATTCGTTGCGGCACCGGCAAGCCTTTGCTACTGATTCACGGCCTTGGCGGTCATTGGCAGAGCTGGAATCCCATTCTGGCCGATCTCGCGACGAGGCGCGAAGTCATCGCGGTGGACCTGCCCGGCTTCGGCCAGACGCCGAGGCTAGCCGGCGAAACCTCGATCCGCACGCTGGCGAATGAGACCGCCACCTTCCTCCATGCCAATGGCTTGAGCGGCATCGATGCAGTCGGCAGCTCGATGGGTGCGCGGCTGGTGATGGAGCTGGCACGACGCGGTGGGATCGTCGGCGGCGTGGTCGCGCTTAATCCAGGCGGTTTCTGGCAGGGATGGGAGCGCCACGCGTTCTTCAGCTCGATCTACCTGTCGATCCGGCTGCTGCGGCTGCTGCGCCCGGTATTGCCGAGGGTCTGCGCCAACCCGCTCGGTCGCGCCTTGTTGCTGGCACAATTTTCTGCCCGGCCGACAAAGCTGGCGCCGGACACCGTGAGCGATGAATTGTGCAGCTATGTGGCCTCGCCGGCTTTTGATGAACTGCTGGCCCAGCTCGCCTACGGTGAGGAGCAGCAAGGCGCTCCGCGCAACAGCATCGCGCATCCGCTCGTCATTGGCTGGGGACGGCGTGACCGGGTCTGCTTTCCGCGTCAAGCCAAGCGCGCGCTGGCCTTGTTCCCGGATGCTCAACTGCACTGGTTCGATCGCTGTGGCCATTTCCCGCACTGGGATGCTCCGGGGGAGACCGCACAGCTGATTCTGACCGCACTTGCCGGGACGCGCGCCAATGCTGCCGTTGGGCTCTCACATGAGCGCCATGGAGACCGTCCT
>DASWSX010000289.1:0-11574 GCA_036402435.1 Telluria sp.
CGAACGCTTCATCGGCTCGTGGCTGAAGAAGACCGGCAAGCGCGACCAGGTGGTGCTGGCGACGAAGGTAGCTGGTCCCAACGCCGCCATGCACTGGATCCGTGGCGGTAAGAATAACCTCGATGCGGCCAACATCCGGGCGGCGGTAGACGCCAGCCTGCAGCGGCTGCAGACCGATTACATCGACTTGTACCAGATTCACTGGCCAAGCCGGAACACGCCGATCTTCGGCGCCAGTACATTTGACCCTGCCAAGGAACGTGCCTGCATCGCGATTGAAGACACGCTGGCCGCGCTAGCCGGCCTGGTTGAAGAAGGCAAGATCCGCCACATCGGCGTGTCGAACGAAAGCGCGTGGGGCGTATGCGAATACATCAAGCAGGCCGAGATGAAAGGCTTGCCGCGCATTGCAACGATCCAGAACCTGTACAACCTGACCGCGCGCGGCTTCGAGACCAGCCTGCTCGACGAGGCGTGCATGCGCGAGAACGTGAGCCTGCTGGCGTATAGCCCGCTCGCGTTTGGCCAATTGAGCGGAAAGTACATCGACAATCCGAATGCGCATGGGCGGCTGTCGATCTTCCCGCCGACATGGAGTCCGCGTTACCTGCGCCCTTCGGTAATGCAGGCGGTGAAGGAATATGCTGGCCTGGCGCGTGCGAATGGGATGACGCCGGCGCAGATGTCACTGGCGTGGTGCTATTCGCGATGGTTCGTCGCTTCGACGATCATCGGCGCCACCACGCTTGAGCAGCTGAAGGAGAACATCGACGCAGCCCAGGTGACGCTGTCCGATGAGGTGGTCAAAGCCATCAACGCGATCCACCTGCGCATCACCAATCCGGGAGCGTAGGCCGGCTACGTCAGCTCCACCATTGACATGTGCGCATATGTATCGAGATGCTGCTGACATCCGTTGTCAAATGAGTTAGAGTCGTCACGCCTGGCCGGCCAACTGATTCTAACGACAAAGGAACATGCGATGAATGCCCTCCCTTCCCATGTCACGCGCATGCTCATTACGGCGCTTGCATTCATCTTCGAGCTTGCCCATCTCGGCTGGGAGCACACCCATGGCGGTGTGCCCGCCCACCACCTCCTCAACAGCGCCGACCTGCCTGCCATCTCGAACTGGTGGGGCCTCATCGTGATTCCTGCGTTGACCTGGGTCCTGGCCGGCCGAATCCAGCGCCGACTCCTCCAGCGCGGCGCAAGCACACGCGCGGCGCTGGGCGGCTTCCTCGGCTCGGTGGCGTACGGCGCCGCGCTCGCCGCCGCCTTCGCCATGAACCACGAGGCGGTCACCTACATATTCCTCGGCGCGTTCGTCCTGTCGCTGCTGCTCCCGACGTACCGCGGCGAATACATACTTGGCTTCGTGCTGGCAATGACCTTTACTTTCGGCGGCGTGCTGCCAACCTTGATCGCCTTCGTCATCGCGGCATTTTCCCGCCTCATGCATTGGCTATTTGGTACATTATGGAAGTTGGTAAGGAACGGCGGCGCGCCGCGTCCGCTATAACGGAAAGGAAGCTGAAATGAAAAGCATGACCAGCGCCGGCGGCATCAAAGCGCCGCAGCCAGTGACCAAACGCCTGCTCGCCGTCGCGCTCGTGACGGCATTGATCATGCTTGTGCCGTTTGTGGCGATGCAGTTCACTACTGAGATGAACTGGACCGGGTCCGATTTCGTCTTCGCAGGCACGCTGACGGCCGTCACTGGCCTGTTGTACGTGCTGTTGACCAGGAAGCCCGGCACGACGCGCCAGCGCGTCATTGTCGGCGGTGTTCTGCTGCTGGCGTTCCTCATCATCTGGGCGGAAGCTGCCGTCGGCATCTTCCACTGATTCGCGCCTCCGGTCTGCGACCTAAATCGCCGCGCCCTGGTCGACGAACACCTGCATCCGCTTCGGCTTGACCAGCAAGGTCTCGCCTTCCTTCAGCTGCAGCTGCCTGAAGCGCTCATTCGGAATCACCGCCTCGATCAGCTGCGCGTTATCTTCGCGCTCGAGATCGAGTTGCGCCAGCGGCCCGATCGCATGCGCGCGGCGCAGCTTGACGACGATCCCCTCGGCACCCGCCACGTAACGGTCCACATCCAGGTCGTGCGGGCGCACATACGCGATGCCTTCGCTGTCCTGCACCTGCGCGTGGTCCGGCACGTCGAAGTTGACGCCGCCGCTGGCTAGCACGCCCTCGTGCACGCGCCCGTGGAACAGGTTCACATTTCCGAGGAAGCTGTACACGAACGGCGACGCAGGATGGTTGTACACCGAGTCCGGCGTGCCCAGCTGCTCGACGTGCCCCTTATTCATCAGTACGACCTGGTCCGCGACTTCCAGCGCTTCTTCCTGGTCGTGCGTGACGAAGATGCTGGTCACATGCAGCTCGTCGTGCAGGCGGCGCAGCCAGCGCCGCAGTTCCTTGCGCACCTTGGCGTCGAGCGCGCCGAACGGCTCGTCCAGCAGCAGCACTCGCGGCTCCACCGCCAGCGCGCGCGCCAGCGCGATACGCTGGCGCTGCCCGCCCGACAGCTGCGGCGGATAACGGTCGGCCAGCCAGTCCAGCTGCACCAGCTCGAGCAGCTGCTTCACCTTCTGGCGGATCTGGTCTTCGCCCGGACGCTCCTTGCGCGGCCTGACCCGCAGGCCGAAGGCGACGTTTTCGAACACGGTCATGTGCTTGAACAGCGCGTAGTGCTGGAATACGAAGCCGACCTGGCGCTCGCGCACGTGGCGCGCAGAAGCGTCTTCGCCGTCGAGCAGCACCTGTCCCGAATCCGGATGTTCAAGGCCCGCGATAATGCGCAGCAGCGTGGTCTTGCCGCAGCCCGAAGGGCCGAGCAGCGCGGTCAGTTCACCTTGCGGGAACTGCAGCGAGACGTTATCCAGGGCGACGAATTCGCCAAACCGTTTGTTGATGTTTTTGACTTCGATCGTCATGTCAGTGCTCCAGGATGCGTGCTTGCGGCTTCGGTAGGCGTGGACTCGTGCAGGCGCCATTCGACGAAGGTCTTGATCGCCAGGGTCACCAGCGCCAGCAATGCCAGCAGCGAGGCGACGGCGAAGGCCGCGGTAAAGTTGTATTCGTTGTAGAGGATCTCGACGTGCAGCGGCATGGTGTTGGTCTCGCCGCGGATGTGCCCCGACACCACCGACACCGCGCCGAACTCGCCCATCGCGCGTGCATTGCACAGGATGACGCCATACAGCAGGCCCCATTTAATATTCGGCAGGGTCACGCGCCAGAACGTGCTCCAGCCGGAAGCGCCAAGCACCAGCGCCGCTTCCTCTTCCTCGTTGCCCTGCGCCTGCATCAGCGGGATCAGTTCGCGCGCCACGAACGGGAACGTGATGAACACGGTGGCCAGCACGATGCCGGGCACCGCGAACAGGATCTTGATGTCGTTCTCCATCAGCCAGGCGCCGAACCATCCTTCGGCGCCGAACATCAGCACGTAGATCAGGCCCGCGATCACCGGCGACACCGAGAACGGCAGGTCGATCAGCGTGAGCAGCACGTTCTTGCCGCGGAATTCGAACTTCGCGATACACCATGCGGCGCAGACGCCGAACACGAGGTTGAGCGGCACCGAGATGGCGGCGGCGATCAAGGTCAGCTTGATCGCGGAGATGGCGTCCGGGTCGACGATGGCCACCACGTACGCGTCCCAGCCTTTGGCGAACGCCTGCGCGAACACGGCAACCAGCGGAATGAACAGGAACAGCGTCAGGAAGGTCAGCGCGACGCCGATCAGCGTGTAGCGCACCCACGCCGGTTCGAACACGTTCGACGACGCCGGCAGCTCGCCGCGGCGCGCGGCTACCGGCCTGGCTTCAGGGATCACGGCGCTCATTTCTTGCCTGCCCTTCTACGCGTCCACGCCTGCAGCAGGTTAATCGACAGCAGCAGCAGGAACGACACCAGCAGCATCACGACCGCGATGGCGGTGGCGCCGGTGTAATCGTACTGTTCCAGCTTGGTGATGATAAACAGCGGCGTAATCTCGGACACCAGCGGCAGGTTACCCGCGATGAAGATGACCGAGCCATACTCGCCGGTGGCGCGTGCAAAGGCCAGCGCGAAGCCCGTCAGCAGGGCCGGCATAATGGTCGGGAACACCACACGCACGAAGGTCTGGAACGACGACGCGCCCAGGCTGGCCGCGGCCTCTTCGAGTTCGCGCTCGGCTTCTTCGAGCACCGGCTGCACCGTGCGCACCACGAACGGCAGGCCGATGAAGGTCAGCGCGACCACCACGCCAAGCGGCGTGAAAGCGACCTTGATCCCGACCTTTTCGAGGTACTGGCCGATCCAGCCATTGGACGAGTACAGCGCGGTCAGCGTGATGCCGGCCACCGCGGTCGGCAGTGCGAACGGCAGGTCGACCAGCGCGTCGATAAAGCGCTTGCCGGGAAAGCGGTAGCGCACCAGCACCCACGCGACGATGCCGCCGAAAATGACATTGATGAAGGCGCCGATCAGGGATGCGCCGAAGGTCAGGCGGTAGGATGCCATCACGCGCTCGGATGTTACCGCGCTCCAGAAGGCTTCCCAGGTCATCGTGAAGGTTTTCAGGAACACCGCCGACAGCGGGATCAGGACGATCAGCGCGAGGTACAGGATGGTGAAGCCGAGCGTCAGGCCGAACCCGGGCATGACCCGGTACGGTGCTGCGCGCGGCGTGGTAATCGATACGGGCATTGCTTCCCTTTGCTCACATGGTGCAGATAAGGAACAATCGTCTCACGTAGTGGTCAAATGGCAAACGAAGTAATCGTCATTTGCATAGATGAATCCCATCTTAGGCGCTCAGTAAATCAGTTTCGCGGCGACGCCGGTCAGCGTCATGGCCAGCAGGCCGCGCAGGAAACGTTCAGGCACTGCGCGCGCCACCCACGAGCCCAGCGTGATCCCCGGGACGGAGCCGATCAGCAGCATGGCGAGCAATTCCCAGTTGATCGAGCCCAGCCACCAGTGGCCCGCGGCGGCAATCGCCGTCAACGGCACCGCATACGCGATGTCGGTACCGGCCACTTCGGCTGAACTCAGGCGTGGGTACAGCATCACCAGCAAGGTTGCGCCGATGGCGCCGGCGCCGATCGACGACACGGTGACCAGGGTGCCAAGCACCGCGCCGGAGACGATGGTGGCGCTCGACAAGGCCCTTCCCTGCAACTGGCGTTCTGGCTTGGCATTTATCCACGCCAGCATCTTCCCTTTGAACAGCAGCGCCACGACGGTCAGCAGCACGGACCCGGCGATGGAATAGCGGATGATCTGGCCCATTTCCGGGGTGAGCGTGCCGAAATGGCGCAGCGCGAGTGTGGCGAGCATGGCGGCAGGCAGCGCGCCGATGCACAGCAACTTGACGATGTCCCAGTGCACGGTGCCGCGCACGCGATGGGTGACGGTGCCGACGCCCTTGGTAATCGAGGCGAACGCCAGGTCGGTGCCGACGGCAACCGATGGCGGCACGCCGAAGAGCAGGGTCAGGAGGGGCGTCATGAGCGAGCCGCCGCCGACACCGGTCATCCCGACCAGCAGGCCGACGGCAAAGCCCGAAACGATATATGTCAACAGCATGGAAAGCCCCCAAAGTAAGCTTCAGGGTAAAGGGGCTCAGCTGTAAACCAAACAACAGCTTCCTCATTTGCTTATGCGGTTCTGCGTGAATGCGGGGAACGCGAAGATGGCGGATGACGGGCTGACGCCCTCTTCCGCCGTCTTTCAGCTCACTTGTTTGGCTGCGGGGTCATGCGCAGATACGGCTTCTCCGCCGTGAATCCTTTCGGATATTTCTGCTTGATGACTTCCGGATCCTGCACCGTCAGCGGGATGATCACGTCATCCCCGTCCTTCCAGTTGCCAGGGGTGGCCACCGTGTAGGCGTCGGTCAGCTGCAACGCGTCGATCACGCGCAGCACTTCATCGAAGTTGCGGCCGGTGCTCATCGGATAGGTAATGGTCAGGCGGATCTTCTTGTTCGGGTCGATGACGAACAGCGAACGCACCGTGGCGGTGGCCGATACTTCCGGATGGATCATGTCGTACAGCGTGGATACCGTGCGGTCGGCGTCGGCGATGATCGGGAAACCGACCACGGTTTTTTGCGTCTCTTCGATATCCTTGATCCAGGTCTTGTGCGCATCGGCCGGGTCGACCGACAACGCGATCGCCTTGACATTGCGCTTGTCGAATTCCGGCTTCAGTTTGGCGGTGAGGCCCAGCTCGGTGGTGCAGACCGGCGTGAAATCGGCCGGGTGCGAAAACAGCACCACCCACGAGTCGCCCGCCCACTCGTGGAAACGGATCTTGCCAATCGAAGAGTCTTGCTCGAAATCGGGTGCGGTGTCGCCCAAGCGTAGTGTCATCATCATCTCCCAGTCGTAGAAAAGTAATCAAGCCGTTGATCATGGCAAAAATGCCCAGCTTGTATTCTGCGCCAGATCGAAGATCTTGAACTAACTATGTCGTTATTTAGTAATAACGATTGGACAGGACGACCACCCACGCCAGCACGGCAATGGTGATCGACAACGCGACCGCAGCGCTGCCGAGGTCCTTGGCGCGCTTCGACAGCGGGTGCCGCTCCAGCGAGATGCGGTCGACCACGGCTTCGATGGCGGAATTGATGATTTCAACCAGCAATACCAGCAGCAGGACCGAGATCAGGAACACTTTCTGGAAGGCGGAGACCGGCAATAGCAGCGCCACCACAGTCGCAACGATGGCGACGAGCACTTCCTGCCGGAAAGCATATTCGTTGCGCCAGGCTGCACGGAAGCCGTCGATCGAGTTCACGAACGCCGCGATGATGCGCCTGAAGCCGCCTGTACTTTTAAATTCGCTGACTGGGGGTTGTTCCATGGGTTTCCAAATGTGCATGTAAGTGCTCCATTATGCCCCGCATGCCGCATTTAGACGAGCGGGCAATCCACGCCTGAAAATGCGGCGATTGCCAGTTCTTTTCACATTATGGTATAAAGTGTTTACTTATACTGCACCGCACCAACCACATCATGAAAATGGAAACTGTCGAACCCGCGAAGACGTCAATCCAGGTCATCGAACGAATGGTTGCCCTGCTTGACGCGCTTGCTACCTATTCCGATCCGGTCAGCCTGAAGGAATTGTCGAAGGTTTCTGGACTGCACCCTTCCACCGCTCACCGGATTCTCAACGACATGGTGGTAACGCGCTTCGTCGACCGGGTCGAGCCGGGCACCTACCGCCTGGGGATGCGGCTGCTGGAACTGGGCAATGTGGTCAAGAGCAGGCTGTCCGTGCGCGAAGCGGCGCTCGATTTCATGCGTGCCCTGCACAAGAAGACCCAGCAAACGATCAACCTGTCGGTACGCCAGGGCGACGAGATCGTCTACATCGACCGCGCTTTCTCGGAGCGTTCCGGGATGCAGGTGGTGCGCGCTATCGGCGGGCGCGGCCCGCTGCACCTGACCTCCACCGGCAAGCTGTTCCTGTCAGTCGACGAACCAAAAGCCATCCGCGCCTATGCGACGCGGACCGGCCTGGCCGGACACAACAAGAATTCGATTACCGACCTGTCCAAGCTGGAGCGCGAACTGAGCCTGGTGAGGGCGCGCGGTTATGCGCGCGACAATGAAGAGCTGGAGCTGGGCGTGCGCTGCATGGCGGCGGGCATTCACGACGATAGCGGCAAGCTGGTGGCCGGGCTGTCGATTTCGGCGCCGGCCGACCGCTTGCAGGAAGAATGGCTGGAAGACCTGGTCAGCACCGCGGCACAGATTTCGGCAACGCTCGGGTACGCGCCGGTGCGGTAAGCACCAGGCCAACGATAAAAAAAGCGGAACATCTGTTCCGCTTTTTTTTTGCTTACGACAAACCCGGCGGCTTGAGCGCCTCGAGCCAGCGCCGCATGCGGCCGGCATCGGCAGTACGCGACTGCTTGCCCTTGGAATCGAGGAACACCATGATCACCGCGCGTCCCTGGATGATCGTCTGCATCACCAGGCAGCGCCCTGCTTCATTGATGAAGCCGGTTTTTTGCAGTCCGATATCCCAGTCCGGCAGCGATACGAGGTAGTTGGTATTGCGATACTGCATCGTGCGTCCGCCGGCCGCCACGGTCGACCCGGGATCGGTGGAGAATTCGCGCAACAGCGGCTGCTGGTGCGCCGCCATGACCAGCTTGGCCAGGTCGCGTGCGCTCGCCACGTTGCGGCTGGATAAACCACTTGAATCCACGTAACGCGTGTCGTTCATTCCCAGCTCGCGCGCCTTGGCGTTCATCGCCGCCACAAATCCCTGAATGCCGCCCGGATAGTTGCGGCCCAGCGCTGCCGCCGCACGGTTTTCCGAACTCATCAGGGCGATATGCAGCATTTCGCGGCGCGACAGGCGCGAACCGACGCGCAGGCGCGAGGTGGTGAATTTTTCGCGGTCGACGTCGTCGTCCGTCACGGTCAGCATTTCGTCCATGTCCTGCTGCGCCTCGACGACGATCAGGCCGGTCATCAGCTTGGTGATCGATGCGATCGGCAACGCCACGCCGGCATTCTTCTCGAACAGGACTTCGGAATTGGTCTGGTCCAGCACCAGGGCGACGCTGGAGGAGAGGTCGAGCGGGTCGCGGGTCAGGTTCAGGCCGGCCTTGTCGCCGGCGGTGAACGTGCGGAACACTGGCGCGGCCGGGGCCATGCGCTGGTACACCACCTTGCGCTTGCCACGCACCATGATGACGCGGCGGACCGTCTTGTCGCGCTTGTTAACCGTGACCCGTTTGGCGCCTATCGCTTCGCGGCGCTTGTAGCGGGGCTTCTTGGCCACGCGTTTTTTGACAACCTGTTTCTTGACGGTCGCGGTGCTGCCGCGCTGCTCCACCTTGGCCGCCTCTGCAGGGGTCATGGCGAACAGCAGGGAAATGAGAGCACTCAGCGCAAACTTGAACATCTGGAAATTCCTTTGAAGCCTACGGATTTACTTCTAGTTGCAGTGTAGCAAAGCACTCGGCGAGCACAACCAATTTAACATTCCACGGAGCCTTAGTGCAACATTACATGAGCCGTGCGCAACAAATAATCTCTTCTATATCAACACTATACGCGTTTACTCCAAAAATCGCGTGAACCCAGAGACCGGTTCGCGCTCGGTTATGAGTGAATTTTCAATCTTGCTTTTATCCGCATAGCCCAGCGCCATGCCGCACACCAGCATCTGTTCGCGTGGCAGTCCGAGCTGCTGTTCAATAATCCGGTGAAACTGTGTAAACGCCGCCTGCGGACAGGTGTCGAGTCCGCGTCCGCGCGCCGCCACCATGATGTTCTGCAAAAACATACCGTAATCCAGCCACGAACCCTGGTCCATCACGCGGTCGATCGTAAAGATAAGACCAACGGGAGCGTCAAAAAATCTGTAATTTCGCGCGTGCTGCGCCGCCATGCCCATTTTGTTGTCGCGGGTCAGGCCAAGCAGCGCGTACAGGTCCCAGCCGACCTTGCGGCGGCGCTCGACGTAGGGCGACACCCATTCGCGCGGGTAGTACGCGTACTCTTCGGTATGCTCGCGCGCCTGGGCCGGATCGGCGTAGGCGGCCGTGATGGCGTCGGACAGGCGTTCCTTGGCCGCACCGGTCAGGACGACCACCTTCCACGGCTGGGTGTTGCTTCCGGACGGCGCGTGCGACGCCACGTCGAGGATCCGCTCAATGTCTTCACGCGCGACCGGCGTTGGCAGGAATGCCCGGATGGAGCGGCGCGAGGTGATGGCCGCATCGACGGCTTCCTGCAGTTGGCTTGCGATCATTACTTCTCCTGTTTTTTAACAACCAATGCCACGCCGGCGACGGCCACCAGCATGCCCAGCACACCGGCTATGCCCAAGGATTCGCCGAACACAAAATACGCCATGACGGCGGTCGTCGGCGGCGTAAGGTACATCAGGCTGGTGACCGAGGTGGCCTCGCTACGGCGGATCAGCTTGAAGAGCAGGAATATTGCGCCGATCGACAGCGCAAAAACCGACCACAGCAAGGCGCCGACAAACTCAGGGGTCCATTTTACTGTGCTGAAGGCAGGGTCGAGGTGCTCCAGCCAAATGGCAAGCGGCAGCATGACCGCGACGGTCGCGCCAAACTGGATGGCGGTACCGGTGCGAAGGTCAAAGCTCGGACAAAAGCGGCGCTGGTACATGGTGCCCGCCGTGATCGACGCCAGCGCGAACAGGCAGTAGCCGATCGCCAGCGGAGTCAGCCCGGCCAGGTTGAGCTTGGAGTACACCACCAGCGCCACGCCCGCCAGGCCGAGTGCCAGCCCATACCATTGCACGCGCCGCACGCTTTCCCCGATCAGGGGCGCCGCGGCCGCGGTCAGGATCGGCTGCATGCCGACGATCAGCGCCGACAGGCCGGCAGGCATGCCAATCTTGATCGCACACCACACGCCGGCCAGGTAGCCGGCCTGCAACAGCAACCCCGCCACGGCGAGATGCAGGACGCTGCCCTTCGGCCACGCGATGCGGGCCAGCACGATCCACGGAATCAGCACGGCAACGACCAGCGCGCAGCGCAACAGGATGAATGTCAGGGGCGGTGCGTACGGCAGGCCGAACTTCGCGACCACAAAGCCAGTACTCCAGAGGAATACAAAGAAGATGGGGATGGGAGACAGCCAGGACTCGGCGTGGCGCGGCGCAACATTCTTGACTGGACTGTTTGACATAGATCAATGAGCGCTCAGGCGCTTGAAAGCGTTGCAGTGCGCTGAAGTACTATGCGGATGCGCAAAAGTTCAGTCTAGCACGGGGCGAAGTGCGCCGTTCGATCCGCAACGTTTCTCTGGGAAAATCATTTCAAAGGCCGATAAATTCTCTAAAGAAATGGCATTCGGAAATGAGTGAAAATTTAATGGTGCACCGCACAATCATCGCTTGACTTGCGGTTCAATTTCATTAAAATAGGACTTTGTTGCGGTGCACAACACCCGGACACAGATTTCGAGATTTCCTGCATCACTGGTAGTTGTCAACATTGACCCTAAAACAGTACCACCACACATTCTGGAGAATATACATGTTTGCATTTCCTGAGCAGTTTTCGAACGCCACCAAAGCCAACCTCGACGCACAGTTCGCAATGTTTTCCTCGCTGACCGCCAAAGCCTTCGAAGGCATGGAAAAGCTGGTCGAGCTGAACATCACCGCTGCCAAGGCAACCCTGGAAGAGTCGACCCAGACCGCCAAGCAGCTGCTGAGTGCCAAGAACCCGCAAGAGTTCTTCACCATGTCGGCGGCACAAGCCCAGCCAACGGCTGAGAAGGCAATGTCGTACAGCCGCCAGGTCGCTGCAATCGCTTCGGGCGCCCAGCAAGAGTTCACCCGCGCTGCTGAAGAGCAGATCGCCGAGACCGGCCGCAAGGTACTGACCCTGGTTGACGAAGTGAGCCGCAATGCGCCAGCCGGCACCGAAAACGCAGTTGCTGCGTTCAAGGCAGGCATCAACAACGCCAGCGCCGGTTACGAGCAGTTCACCAAGACCGCCAAGCAAGCTGCCCAGACCATCGAGACCAACGTCAACGCAGCTGTGAACCAGTTCTCGCA
>DASWSX010000290.1:0-38337 GCA_036402435.1 Telluria sp.
GACCGGCGCCTCGGGCCGCATCCTGGCCGTGCTCGAGCCGCGTTCGAACACGATGAAGCTGGGCGCGATGAAGGATGCGCTGCCGGGCAGCCTGAAGGACGCCGACCTGGTGTTCGGCTTCGGCAGCCAGCAGGCGCTGGGATGGAGCCTGGCCGATGCGCTGAAACCGCTGGGCGGCATCGCGCACAGCTTCGACCAGATCGACTTCCTGCTGAAGGCGATCGTCGACGCAGCCCAGCCGGGCGACCACATCCTCGTGATGAGCAACGGCGGCTTCGGCGGCATCCACGAGAAGCTGCTGGAAGCGCTGGCATGATTTTGTATCTGCACGGCTTCCGCTCGTCGCCGCGTTCGTTCAAGGCGCGCGTCGTCGGCGAGCGAATGAAGGCCCTGGGCCGCGCCGATGAACTGATTTGCCCGCAGCTGCCAGCCTCGCCAAAACAGGCGATGGCGTTGGTGCTGACCCTGGTCGAGCGCTACCCGGCCAACGAACTGGCCGTCATCGGTTCGTCGCTGGGCGGCTTTTACGCGACCTGGCTGGCCGAACGCATTGGCTGCCGCGCCGCGCTGCTGAACCCCGCGGTCGATCCGCTCAAGGACCTCGACAAGCATGTCGGCGTGACCACCGAATACCACTCCGACAAACCGTTCGAATTCAAGCGCGAGTACATTGGCGAACTGGGCGAGTTGCAAGTCGACCGCATCACGAAGCCGGGGCGCTACTTCCTGCTGGCTGCCACCGGCGACGAAGTGCTCGACTACCGCGACATGGTGGCGCGCTACGCGGGCGCGCAGCAGCACGTGATCGAGGGCAGCGACCACGCGATTTCAGAGTTTCCGCAGTATGTGGACGAAGTGCTGGACTTCTGCCTGGCGGAAGCCGGCCGGTGAGGAGTGGTTCGCTGCGCCGGGCCACATGGCACCGGCACATCAACGGCGTTGCCGCGCCGGCCGCGATGCGCGACTGGCTCGTCACGCAAGGCTCGCTGACCGCGCGCCTGGTCGCGCACAGCGAAGCGTTCCGCGTGCAGCGCCTGCACCAGAGCTCCGGCCTGTGCCTGGCCGACGAAGCGCAGGCGATCGGCATGCACCGCCCGGGCCGGGTGTGGGAGCGTGAAGTGCTGCTGCGCTGCGACGGCGTGCCGGTGGTGTTTGCCCACACGGTGGTGCCGGCATCGAGCACCGCGTCGGACTGGCCGCTGTTTTCCGCGCTGGGCGAACGCTCGCTGGGCAGCACGCTGTTTTACGACCCGCTGGTGACACGCGGCGAACTTGAATTTGCGCGGATACGCGCCGGCCACCCCCTGCTCGAGCGCGCGCGCGCGGTGCTGGAAGGAGTGGACGACACTGTTTACTATGCGCGCCGCTGCCTGTACCGCCGCCGCAATGGAACGCTGCTGGTGACCGAGGTGTTCCTGCCCCCGGTGACCACGCTGGCGCCCAACAAACACTACAAATAAAAGGCACCATGAATTTATTCTTCGAAGAGTCCGGCGATTTCAAGGCTGGCACCGTACTGTCCCACGCAGGCGAGGCCTACCAGGTTGAACTTGCCAGCGGCAAGCGGACCAAGGTCAAGGCCAAGGACGTGCTGCTCCAGTTCGAAAAGCCTTCCGCCCAGGAGCTGCTGGACCAGGCCAGGGTCGTGGCGCAGGAGGCCGACCTCGAATTCCTGTGGGAGGTGGCGGGCCAGGAGGAGTTCGGCTTCGCGGAGCTGGGCGCCGAATACTTCGGCCACGCGCCGCTGCCGGTCGAAGCGGCGGGCCTGATCCTGGCGCTGCATGGTTCGCCGATCTACTTCTACAAGAAGGGGCGCGGACGCTACAAGGCAGCCCCCGAGCAGTCGCTGCGCGCGGCGCAGGCAGGCATCGAAAAGAAAAAGCAGCAGCTGGTGATCCAGTCCGCGTATGTGGACGAACTCAAGGCCGGCAAGCTGCCGCAGGCGATGCAGCCGATGGTCAGCCAGCTGCTGTTCAAGCCCGACAAGAACACCATCGAATACAAGGCGCTGGAAGCGGCCTCCGACGAACTGCACACCACCCCGCATCGCCTGATGCTGCAGGTGGGCGGCGTCGCCTCGCCAAAAGACCTGCACATGGCGCGCTTCCTGTTCGAGAATTTCCCTCGTGGCGCCGGCTTCCCGAGCGTGCCGGCGCCATCGGCGCCGGCCAGCCTGCCGGTGGCCGACGTGGCCGCGTTCTCGATCGACGACGTGACCACCACCGAGATCGACGACGCGTTCTCGGTGCGCACGCTGGACGACGGTACCGTGGTGGTCGGCATCCACATCGCCGCGCCTGGCCTGGGCGTCAAGCCGGACGACGCGATCGACAAGATGGCGCGCACGCGCATGTCGACCGTGTATATGCCTGGCGATAAGATCACCATGCTGCCCGACGATATCGTCAACGCGTTCACGCTTGCCGAGGGCAAGAACTGCCCGGCAGTGTCGCTGTATGCGACCCTGAACCCGGCCGACTGGTCGGTGCTGTCGACCGTGACGCGCGCCGAACTGGTGCCGATCAAGAGCAACCTGCGCCACAACGACCTCGATGACCTGGTCAACGAAGAGACGCTGGCCAGCGGCGAGGGCGAGTACCCGCACAAGCCGGAGCTGGCGCTGCTGTGGCAATGGGCGCTGCAGCTGGAAGACGGCCGCATGAAGAAGCGTGAAGGCTTCGGCCTCAAGCCCGAGCAGAATAACCGCGTCGACTTCAACTTCTATGTCGAGGACGACGTGGTGTCGGTGGTGCGGCGCAAGCGCGGCGCGCCGCTCGACAAGATCGTCGCCGAGCTGATGATCTTCGCGAACAGCACCTGGGGCAAGCTGCTGCACGACAGCGGCGTGCCGGGCATCTACCGCTCGCAGGGCGGCGGCACGGGCGCCGGCTGGGCGGCCAAGATGCAGGTGCGGATGGTGACCCACGCGGCGCCGCACCAGGGCCTGGGCGTCGACCAGTACGCGTGGAGCACGTCGCCGCTGCGCCGTTATCCCGACCTGGTCAATCAATGGCAGATCCTGGCGTGCGCCGAGCATGGCGTGACCGCGCCGCTGGTCGCGCCGTTCAAGCCGCGCGACGCGAACCTGTTCGCGATCGTATCGGCGTTCGATGCGGCGTATGCGGCATACAACGAGCATCAGCAGAACATGGAACGCTACTGGTGCCTGCGCTGGCTGGGGCAGGAAGAGGCGAAGCAGGTCGACGCGGTGGTGCTGAAAGAGGACGTGCTGCGGCTGGTCGATATTCCGCTGATCATCCGCCTGCCGGGCATGCCGCCGGTAGCGCGCGGCGCGCAGGTCAAGCTAGACATCATCCGTTGGGATGAAGTCGATTTGTCGATCGAGGCGAGGCTGCTCGAAGTGGCGGCAGTGGCGCCGGCGGAAGTCGACCTCGATTTCGAGGAGGATGAAGGGCCGGATGCGGGTGAAGCCGCGGTTGAGGAAGTGGTTGAGGCGGAGGGTGTTGTCGCAGTGGTCACGACCGATCCGGAGCCGGAGGCCTCATAACGTGGTGGCGGTGGAAATCAGTTGCGCCACGCCACCACTCACGGGTTAGAATTGCCCATTCTCAGTTCCAAGCGAAGCACCGCGTGAAGTATTTTCGACAACATAAAACACTGACAATCGCGCTTGCGGTGTCGGTCGCGGTCCACGCAGCCCTGCTGGCAGTACGCTTCGTTGCGCCGGACGCGTTCCGCCTTGAGCCGACCGACCCTGGCCTCGAAGTCATCCTGGTCAACGCCAAGCACAATAAAGCGCCAACCAAGGCGCAGGCCCTCGCACAAGCCAACCTCGATGGCGGCGGCAATGCGTCCGAAGGCCGCGCCAAGTCGCCGCTGCCGGACCTGCGCCGCATGGAAACCGGCGAAAGCGTCAAGGCCACGCAGCGCCGCATCGCCGAACTCGAACAGGTGCAGCAAAACCTGCTGACGCGCGCGCGCAGCTCGAACTTCAACGTGGCCCCGGTCACGGAACGCGACAAGCCGGACCCGAACCGCACCGGCGCCGACCTGGTCGAAAGCAGCAAGGCCATCGCGCGCACCGCCGCCGAAATCACCCAGCGCATCGAGGACGAGAACAAGCGTCCGCGCAAAACCTTCATCACGCCATCGACGCGCGAAGTCGGCTACGCGATGTACTACAAGACGATGCAGCGCCGCGTCGAGGAGATCGGCACGCTCAACTTCCCGCAGGCGCGGGGGCGCAAACTGTACGGAGAACTGGTGGTCTACATCCCGATCTTCCAGGACGGGACCATCTACCAGAAGGACGGTGGCGCGCGCATCGAGAAAAGCTCGGGCAACGCGGACCTCGATAAAGCCGCGCTGGCCATCGTTCGCCGCGCCGCGCCGTTCGGCCGCTTCCCGCCCAACATGCTCTCGTCCGACAAGGACGACCTGTGGGTGATCATCACGCGCTTCAAGTTCACGCGCGACGAGCGCATGGAAGCCGACCTGCGCGGAGCCGCCCAGTAATGGACCGCTACTGCGTCATCGGCAATCCGGTCGCGCACAGCAGGTCGCCGGAGATCCATGCCGCGTTTGCGGCGCAGACTGGGCAGGTTCTCGCTTATGAGCGCTGCCTGGCCCCGCTCGACGCGTTCGCCGACACCGTGCGCGCGCTGGTCGCCCAGGGCTACAAGGGCGCCAACGTCACGGTGCCGTTCAAGCTGGACGCAGCGGCGCTGGCGACCAGCCTGACGTCCCGGGCGCGCGCGGCCGGCGCGGTCAACACGCTCAGTTTCGATGGCAGCGGCATCGTCGGCGACAACACCGATGGCGCGGGACTGGTCAACGACATCACGCGCAACGCGGGCGTGCCGGTCGCCGGCAAGCGCGTGCTGCTGCTGGGCGCGGGCGGCGCGGCGCGCGGCGTGATCCTGCCGCTGCTGGAGCAGGGGCCCGCTGAACTGGTGATCGCCAACCGCACCCGCGCCGGCGCCGATGCGCTGGTCACGGAATTTAACTCGCCGCTGCTGCGCGCCTGCGGTTTCGGCGACATCACCGGGCCGTTCGACATTGTCATCAATGCCACATCGGCCAGCCTGGCCGGCAATCTTCCGCCGATACCGCCAGAAACTTTTTGCCAAGAAACACTCGCTTTGGATATGATGTACGCGAAGCAGCCTACCGTTTTCATGCAGTTTGCCAGCCGCCGCGGCGCCATTGCGCGCGACGGCCTGGGCATGCTGGTGGAGCAGGCTGCGGAAGCGTTCACGGTGTGGCGCGGGGTGCGCCCCGAGACTGCACCGGTCCTTGGGCAACTGCGTACATCACTATAACTATAAATCGTATGGCCAAAGCTAGAGGGGGCAAGGCGCGGGCGGGCCGTCCCTGGATCAAATGGCTCATTTTCGGGCCAATCGCCATCGTGCTGCTCATCCAGCTGTACTTCTTCATGATGATCTGCTGGTGGACCGTGTTCAATCCGTCGTCGACCAGCATGATGCGCAGCCAGATGTCGGCGCTGCAGGAGAAGAACCCGAAGGCGAAGCTGCGCCACGAGTGGGTGCCGTACGCGCGCATCTCGAACAACCTGAAACGCGCGGTGATCGCATCGGAAGACGCCAACTTCAACGAGCATGACGGCGTCGACTGGGAAGCTTTGCAAAAAGCCTACGAAAAGAACACGCGCCGCCACAAGGTGGTCGGCGGCGGATCGACCATCACGCAGCAGCTGGCCAAGAATCTTTTCCTGTCCGGATCGCGCAGCTACGTGCGCAAGGGGCAGGAGATGGTGATCGCGTTCATGCTCGAGACGGTGATGAGCAAGGAGCGCATCCTCGAGATTTACCTGAACGTGGTCGAATTCGGGCGCGGCGTGTTCGGCGCGGAAGCGGCGGCGCGCTACTACTTCAAGACCAGCGCCGCCGGACTGGGCACCGCGCAGGCGGCCAGGCTGGCCGTCATGCTGCCGAACCCGCGCTACTACGACCGCCACCGCGACACCCGCTATCTTGGCCGGCGCACCAGCACGATCCTGATCCGGATGAACTCGGCCGACCTGCCATAAGCGTTAATTGGTAAATAATCAGCTTCCTGCCGCCAAAATTTTCGTTTCGGGGTGTTCGGGGCAGGGGGTAACGGTTACACTTGCGCTGTTCCGAAACGCGGCCGAGAAAAGCGCATGATCAACGTATTTGTCCTACAGAATGGCCGCCTCAACCAGGTACCGATCGAGTCTCGCGAGGATCTCGAAAACGTCGCGCCTGTCTGGGTCGACCTGACCGATCCGGATGAAGACGAGCGCGCCTGGGTCAAGGCGATCTACGGCGTGATTTTGCCGGGCGAGGACGAAGTCAAGGACATCGAAGCGTCGGCCCGCTACTACGAAGCGGAAAACGGCGACCTGCACCTGCGCACCGACTTCCTGCTCGAAGAAGACGACGGCCCGTCGCGCGTGGTCACGGTGGCGTTCATCCTGGCGCGCAAGATGCTGTTCTCGGTGCACACCGACGACCTGCCGGTATTTAGGCTGGTGCGCATGCGCGCCCGCTCGCGCCCGGGCTCGATCGCCGACTACATGGACGTGCTGCTCGACCTGTACGCCACCGACGCCGAATATTCTGCCGACGCGCTGGAAGGCATCTACCAGGACCTGGAAGAAGTCAGCCGGCGCGTGCTGCAAAAGAACTTCACCGACCAGGACGCGGCCGACGCGCTGAACGCGATCGCGCGCGAGGAAGACTTGAACGGCCGGATCCGCCGCAACATGATGGACACGCGGCGCGCGGTCAGCTTCCTGATGCGCGGCCGGCTGTTGAATGCCGACCAGTTCGAGGAAGCGCGCCAGATTTTGCGCGACATCGAATCGCTCGACGGCCACACCTCCTTCCTGTTCGACAAGATCAACTTCCTGATGGACGCCACGGTCGGCTTCATCAACATTAACCAGAACAAGATCATCAAGATCTTCTCGGTGGCGTCGGTGGCCTTCCTGCCGCCGACCCTGATCGCGAGCATCTACGGCATGAACTTCAAGCGCTGGTTCCCCGAGCTCGACTGGGCCTGGGGCTACCCGTGGGCGCTCGGCCTGATGCTGACCTCGGCGATCGCGCCATTCCTCTACTTCCGCCACCGCGGCTGGCTGAAATAAATTTCCTGATTGTTAGGACTGTTTTACGAGCGCGAGGATCGACTGCAGTTTGTCGAAGTCGACCGGCTTGGTCAGGTGGTGGTCGAAGCCGGCTTCAAGCGCGCGCTGCTTGTCGGTGGACTGGCCCCAGCCGGTCGCCGCAACCAGCGTCATCGCGGCGCCGGCCGGGCTGGCGCGAAGCTGGCGCGCCATGTCGTAGCCGTTCATGTCCGGCAGTCCGATGTCGAGCAGCGCGACTTGCGCGGCAAAACTGGTCAGCTGCTCGATTCCTGCCGCTGCCGTATAGACGGCTCGCGCCTCGCAGCCAAGCAGTTCGAGCGCCATCACCAGCGTGTCGGCCGCGTCGGCATTGTCGTCGACGACCAGCACGCGCAGCGCATCGATGCTGGCCGCTTCCTCAGGCGCCATTTCGCCGGCAACGGCCGCAGCACTGAGCGGCAGCCGCACCACAAACTCCGAACCCTTGCCGACACCCTCGCTGAACGCGCGGATGCTGCCGCCGTGGAGCGTGACGATGCCTTTGACGAGCGCCAGGCCGATGCCAAGCCCGCCCTTGGAGCGGTCCAGCGCCGGCTCGAGCTGCGAGAACATGTTGAACACGGACGCCAGCGATCCCTCCGGGATGCCGATGCCATTGTCGCGGACCGAGATCGCGGCGGCGCCATCCTGCCGCTTCGCCTCCAGCCAGATCCGGCCCCCGTGCGGGGTGTATTTCGCCGCGTTGGTGAGCAGGTTCACGATCACCTGCGTCAGGCGCGTGATGTCGCCGTCGACCACGCACGCCTCGCCGGGCAGCGACACGGCGAGCGTATGGCCGGATGCTTCGATCAGCGGCGCTACATCCTCGGCAGCGGCGCGCACCGCCGTGACCAGGTCGAGCGGTGCGCGCCGCAGCTCCATCCGGCCCTCGGTGATGCGCGAGATCTCCATCAGGTCGTCGACCAGGTGCGTCAGGTGATTGAGCTGGCGCTCGAAGACCGGCAGCACCGGTTCCAGCGCCGCGTAGCCGGATGACTTCAGCTTCATCACTTCCAGCGCGCTGTGCATCGGCGCGAGCGGGTTGCGCAGCTCGTGCGAGAGCGTGGCGATAAATTCATCCTTGCGGCGGTCGGCCAGCGACAGCTGCTCGTTGAGCGCATGCAGCTTGGCCTCGGCGCCATGGCGCGCGTCCAGCGCCGCTTCGGCGGCCTTGCGCGCAAGGAGCAGCTCGCGTTCGTAGGCGCGCCGGTCTTCGCCCACCAGCAGCGCAAATTCGTCGTAAAGGGTATCGCCTTGGCGGCGCCGCACGATATTGATCAAAAGCGAGACGCGGGTCTTGTCGCGGCGGCGCATTTCGAGCTGGACCTCGCCGACGGATCCCTGCAGCTGCAGGATCGGGGTGATGTGCGTCTGGTGGAACAGGCGTCCGCCAACCGTCAGCAGGTCCTGCACCCGGACCTGGCCGACCAGTTCGGACGCTTCATACAAGAGCCAGCCGCAGGCGGTTGCGTTGACGCGCTGGATCAGTCCATCCGTATCGGTCAGCAGTAGCCCGCATGCCGCATGCTGGTAAAGCGCTTCCGCTGAAGGCTGGTCGGCTGGCATTACCGGTCCAGCACCCGCGCGAGGAAGGAGTTGATGGCGTCGCTGCTCGCAGTCGGGGCGCTCAGGTGCGGGCAGTGTCCGACGTTGTCGATCACTTCGAGCTTGCTGTCGGGGAGCTGCCGGTGCAGGTAGTCGCCCACCGCGCGCGGTGCGATCATGTCGTCGCTGCACTGCAGGATCAGCGCGGGCGTGCGCGTCCTTGCCAGGTCGCCGCGGTGGTCCGACAGGAATGTGACGCGGGCGAAGTGCTTGGCGATCTCCGGGTCGTTGCGGCAGAAGCTGGTGGTCAGCTCGACACCCAGTTCGGGCCGGTCCGGCACCCCCATGATGGCCGGGGCGATATTGCTCGACCAACCCAGGTAGTTCGCGTCCATCGTCTCGAGCAGCTCGTCGATGTCCTCGCGGCTGAAGCCGCCCAGGTAGTCGCCATCGTTGATGTAACACGGCGATGGCCCGACCATGATCTGCGCCGCGAAACGTTCCGGCGCGGCGGCCGTGGCGAGCACGCCCACCATGGCGCTGACCGAATGGCCGACGAAGATCACCGGGCCGGTGGCGAATTCGTCGACGATCTCGAGGACGTCGTCGGCATAGCCTTGCAGCGAGCTGTATTTTTTACGTTCATACGCGCCCAGGTCGGAACCGCCGCTGCCGACCAGGTCGAACGTGATCACCTGGAAGCGCTCGGCAAAGGCCGGCGCGACCAGGCGCCACATGCTCTGGTCGCAGCCAAAACCATGGGCGAACAGCATCGACACCGGGCCGTTGCCGTAACACTTGACGTTATTCCTGGATTGGACCGACACGGGCGCTCCCGATCAGGCCAGTTTGGCGAATACGCGGCGCGCCGCGGCGATCGTCTCTTCGATCACGCCGTCGTCGTGCATCGCCGAGACGAAGCCCGCTTCGAACGCCGCCGGCGCGAAGTACACGCCTTCGTCGAGCATCGCGTGGAAGAACGCGTTGAATTTGGCTTTGTCGCCGGCCATCATCTCGGCGTAGCTGGCCGGGACTTCTTCGCTGAAGTAGATGCCGAACATACCGCCTACCGAGTCGGCGCAGAACGTCACGCCCGCTTCGCGCGCGGCCTCCGCCAGGCCCGCGGCCAGCTTTGCCGTCTGCTCGGCCAGGCGGGTGTAAAAGCCCGGCTCCTGGATGATCTTCAGCGTGGCCATGCCGGCGGCGACCGCCACCGGATTGCCCGACAGCGTGCCGGCCTGGTACACCGCGCCGATCGGCGCCATCTTCTGCATCAGCTCCGCCCGGCCGCCGAAGGCGGCAACCGGCAAGCCGCCGCCAATGACCTTGCCCAGCGCCGTCAGGTCGGGCTGGATGTCGTACAGTTCCTGCGCGCCGCCCAGGCCCACGCGGAAGCCGCACATCACTTCGTCGAAGATCAGGACCGCGCCGTGGCGCGTGCACAGCGTGCGCAGCGCCTGCAGGAACTCAGGGCTGGCCTTCACCAGGTTCATGTTGCCGGCCACCGGTTCGACGATCACGCAGGCGATGGTGTCGCCCATCGAGTCGAATGCGTCTTCGATCTGGGCCACGTTGTTGTAGTCGAGCACCAGGGTGTGCTTGACGAAGTCTTCCGGCACGCCGGCCGAGGTAGGGTTGCCGAAGGTGAGCAGGCCGCTGCCCGCCTTGACCAGCAGCGAGTCGGCGTGGCCGTGGTAGCAGCCTTCGAACTTGACGATCTTGTCACGGCCGGTGGCGCCGCGCGCCAGTCGCAGTGCGCTCATGGTCGCTTCGGTGCCCGACGAGACCAGGCGCACCTGCTCGATCGACGGCACCAGGCGGCAGATTTCCTCGGCCATCTCGACTTCGCCTTCGGTCGGCGCCCCGAACGACAGGCCGCGCGCAGCCGCTTCCTGCACCGCCTTCACCACGTCCTTGTGGGCGTGGCCGACGATGGCCGGACCCCAGGAGCCGATGTAGTCGATGTAGCGCTTGCCGTCGGCGTCCCAGAAGTACGGGCCTTCGGCGCGCGTGATGAAGCGCGGGGTGCCGCCGACCGAGCGGAAGGCGCGCACCGGCGAGTTGACGCCGCCTGGCGTGGTCTTTTGCGCGCGCGCGAACAGCGTGTCGTTTTTGGAGGTGTGCTCAGTCATGGCTTACTCGATCGGTGTGGTGGATGGTTGCGATGCCGCCGCTTGCGCGGCGTTGAAGAATTTGTTCGGTACCAGCTTGCCCATGCCGAAGCGCTGCGCGTGGGCCAGCGCGCCGGCGGTGAATGCAAGCGCCGCCTCGGTGGCCCGCACCGGTTCGACGCCAGATGCCAGCAACGCGGCCAGCGACCCCGAGATGGTGCAGCCGGCGCCGATGAAGGGGCCCGGCAGGTGGGCGCTGGTGTAGGTGGCGATCGCGCCGTCTTCGCCGAACAGGGTATCGGACAAGGTTGCGCCGGCCGGGCCGGTGCCGGTAACGAGCACGTAGCCGCAGCCGGTGCCGGTCAGTTCGGCCACGTCCTCGGCCAGCGTGGCCGGGCCGTCGCGCCAGGTTTCGGCCATGCGCGCCAGTTCGACCTGCGACAGCACCAGCATCGCCGCCTGCGGCACCAGGATCTGGCGCACCGCGGTCAGCATGTCGTCGTCCAGCAGGCCCGAGTCGGGAAGGCTGGACAGGAACGGGTCGAGCACCATCGGGATGGCGGGATAGTCGGAGACGATTTCGGCCACCGCGGCGACCTGCTCGACGCTGGCCAGCGCGCCGACCTTGAACGCCGCGATCGGCATGTCCTCCAGCAGGACCCGGGCCTGGTCGATCACCCAGTCGGCGTCGATCTCGTGCATGTCATCGACGCGCGCGGTGTCGGCAATCAGCAGGGCGGTAGTGACAGAAAGGCCATGGCAGCGGTGCGCGGAAAAGCACGCGAGGTCGGACTGGATGCCCGTGGCGCCGGCCGGATCGGACACGCCGAAACAAAGTATGAGTGGAGACGATTGGTTTTGCACGGCCAGTAGATTAAGATACCTGATTCGGCATTTTACTAGATAGAAGGATCAACAACGTGAGTAGCAAAGAATCAAGCGGCGCTTTCCAGACCTGGATGTGCCTGATCTGCGGCTGGGTCTACGACGAAGCCGTTGGCGCACCCGAAGAAGGCATCGCCCCCGGCACACGCTGGGCCGACGTGCCGATGAACTGGACCTGTCCTGAATGCGGCGCCCGCAAGGACGACTTCGAGATGACCGAAATCTGATTGCAGCCGGGGCGCTGCGGCGCCCCAATAAAAGTTGACTCTACGCAACAGATATGTACACAGGGGGCAATCCCTATGCTATGGTGCTGAATCTGCCGAGTGAACTTTATATGACGACATCGCCGCAACCGACAGCCCTGAAAATCATGGTGATCGACGATAGCAGTACGATCCGTCGCTCAGCCGAGATATTCCTTACCCAGGCTGGGTACCAGGTGGTATTGGCCGAGGACGGCTTCGACGCCCTCGCCAAGATCAACGACCACCACCCGGCGCTGGTCTTTTGCGACATCCTGATGCCGCGCCTGGATGGCTACCAGACCTGCGCCCTGATCAAGAAAAGCGCGCGCTTCCACGCCACCCCGGTGGTGATGCTGTCCTCCAAGGACGGCCTGTTCGACCGCGCCCGTGGCGCCATGGTCGGATCGAGCGCCTACCTCACCAAACCATTTAGCAAAGACAGCCTGCTGTCGGCGGTGCGCGAGCACACGGCGCCGGCCTTGTCGCAAGCCTGACCCCTTACCGAATCCTGGAGCGCCCTTTGGCCATTCAAAAAATCCTCATCGTCGACGACTCTCCCACCGAACGCTACTACCTGAGCGATATCCTGGTGCGCAACGGCTTTACCGTGACCACCGCCGAAAACGGCGAGGACGCACTGGCCAAGATCAAGGCCGACAAGCCTGAGCTGATCCTGATGGATGTCGTCATGCCTGGCGCGAACGGCTTCCAGGTGACGCGCGCGATTACGCGCGACCCGGAGCTGGCCGATGTCCCGGTCATCATCTGCAGCAGCAAGGACCAGGAAACCGACCGCATCTGGGGCATCCGCCAGGGCGCCAAGGACTACATGGTCAAGCCGGTCGACCCGGACAAGCTGCTGGCGCGGATCGCCGCACTGGGTGCCTGAAGCGATGGACGAGCACGGACAGCCGGCCCCGGCGCGGGCCAGGTTCGGCGAGGCGCGCCCTGACGCCGCGGGCCGCCGCGCACGCCTGCGCGATTACCAGCACCAGCTGATCGAACGCATGCAGGCCGCGCGCGCCAGCGGCGGCGCACGCCTGCAGCAGCTTGGGGTAATGATCGGAAGCGAGCGCTTCCTGCTCGACCTGACCCAGACCGGAGAGATCGTGCCGCTGGCGACGATCTGCCAGGTGCCGCTGACCCAGCCCTGGTACCTCGGCCTGTCCAACATCCGCGGCAACCTGGTCGGCATCATCGACTACGCGCGCTACCTCGACGCCGGCAAGACCGCGGTGGCGGCCGACAGCCGCGTGCTCACCCTGGCCCACGGCCTCGGTTTCAATTGCGGGATCTTGGTCAACCGCGTGTTCGGACTGCGCCAGGCATCCGACATGCAGACGGTCGGCGGCCGCCTGGTAGATCTTGAAAAGAATGAGTGGATGCCGCTCGACCTGGCCGAACTGGTCCAGGACCCGCGCTTCCTGCACGTCGCAGCATCAGCCTGAATTTAAGAAGTTAACAATAACTGAGAAGGCCGCAATAATAGCGGCCGACCACTAGGGATGGGGGCAGTATGGGATTTGCGTGGAAGGGGCTTGGCCCTGAAGAGAAGCAGGATGGCGGCACCTCGGTAATGGGGCCGGACACTGAGTTCGGCAACGAGTCGGCCGCACTTCCGGCAGCGCAGGATGGAGACGGCGCGGACGACGCCAGCCCGCTCAGTATCGGCGGCGCCATCCGCCGCAAGCGCGGCGCGGCTGCGGCCGACGACGACTCCCTCGACAATCCGCTGCCGTTCATCGGCCACCTGTCGCTGTCGCGCCAGCTGCGTATCCTGCTGATGGTGTTCGGCGCCGGCATCCTGGTCACCATTTTCGCGCTGTGGCGCAACGCCGCCAGCAACGAGGTGGCGTCGGCCCAGACTCAGATCGCGTCGGACGCGCTGATGCACTCGCAGCGTATCGGCAAGGCCGCACCCAACGCGGTGCAGGGTAACGTCGACGCCTTCAAGCAGCTTGAGGAAAGCCGGGCCCTGCTCACGCGCGACCTGAACCTGCTCTCGCGCGGCGGCAGCTTTGCCGGCAGCACGATTCCTGCTGCCCCGGGCAGCAAGAACAAGGCGCTGGCGGCGGTGCGCACCAAGTGGGTCAGCTCCGACAACGCGGCCGGCACCATCCTGAAGATGAAGCCGGAACTGACCAGTTTTGAAAGCACCTTCAAGCAGCTCGACGTGTTGTCGCCTGAGCTGTTGTCGATGACCGACAGCCTGCTGAACGACAAGGTGCAGGGCGGCGGCACGCCGCGCGAACTGGCTGCGCTGGGCCGCCTGATGATGCTGACCCAGCGCATGGCGCGCAGCTCGGGCGAATTCCTGACCTCCGGCGGCATCCGCTCCGAAACCGCGTTCCAGCTGGGCCGCGACACCACCACCTTCCGCCTGATCGTCGACGGCTTCCTGAACGGCAGCGCGCCGCTGCAGCTGGCTGCAGTGCGCGACCCGGCCATGCGCGCCAAGGTGGTCGAGGTCAGGGACGCCTTCGACAAGTACCAGTCGCTGGTGGCGTCGGTGCTCGAGGACCTGCCGAAGTTCACCGCGGCGAAGGCCGCCGAGCAGTCGATCTTCTACGAGAACGAGGAAGTGCGTAAGCTGCTGACCAACCTGCAGACGAGCTTCCGTAGCGACCAGGACTCGGCCAACGCCTGGCTGTTCCTGCTGCTGCTGTCGGCGCTGTTCACGGTCGGCACCGCCGCGGCGATCAGCCGCGTCATGCTGCAGGACTCGCGCAACCGCAGCCGCGCCTCGGATCGCCGCCGCCAGGAAGCCGACGCGATGCGCCAGACGGCGCAGGCCAAGGAAGAGGAAGCGAAAGCGACCAATGAACAGAACCAGGCCGCGATTTTGCGCCTGATGAATGAGCTGCAGGAAGTGGCGGACGGCGACCTGACCGTGCACGCGACGGTGTCGGAAGACATCACCGGCGCGATCGCCGACTCGGTTAACTATACCGTCGAGGAACTGCGCGGGCTGGTCGAGCGCGTGACGACGACCGCCGAGCAGGTGACGACGGCGTCGGGCAACGCGCAGAAGATTTCGACCGAACTGCTGAGCGCAACCGAGCAGCAGTCGCGCGAGATCCAGGACGCGTCGAACACGGTCCGGAAAATGGCCGGCGAGATTAACGACGTGTCGCGCTCGGCCAACGAGTCGGCTGACGTGGCGCGCCAGTCGGTGGCGGCGGCGCAGCAGGGTTCGACGGCGGTGGAAAACGCGATCAAGGGCATGATTGACATCCGCGAGCAGATCCAGGAAACCTCCAAGCGCATCAAGCGCCTGGGCGAATCGTCGCAGGAGATCGGCGAGATCACCGAGCTGATTTCGGACATTACCGAACAGACCAACGTGCTGGCGCTGAACGCAGCGATCCAGGCCGCATCGGCGGGCGAGGCGGGACGCGGCTTCTCGGTGGTTGCGGAAGAGGTGCAGCGGCTGGCGGAACGTTCCGGCGACGCGGCCAAGCAGATCGGCGCGCTGGTGCGCACCATTCAGACCGACACCCACGACGCGGTAGCGGCGATGGAAAAATCGACCCAGGGCGTGGTCGAGGGAGCCAGGCTGTCGGACGCGGCGGGCGCCGCGCTATCGGACATTTCGCGCGTGTCGAACCGCCTCGCGGAGCTGATCCAGGGGATCTCGTTCGCGACCGAACTGCAGGCGACGTCGGCGAACGGGGTGGCGCAGAATATGCAGCAGATCCTGTCGGTCACCGAGCATACGCAGGACGGCACCCAGCAGACGGCCCAGTCGATTCGCCAGCTTAGCGTGCTGGCGCAGGAGCTCAAAAACTCGGTAACGCGATTCCGCATCGCGGCCTGACCCGCACATTGAAAGTCCAAGGCAAGCATGAGCATGACTGATTCTCCGCACGCGCCGCATTTCGATACCGGGCCGCTGTCCTGGGTCATCAGCGAAATCCGCGACGCCCTGGTGCGCTCGCGCGAGGCGCTGCTGGACGCGGCCGGGCGCGGCGCCGACGCCCAGTCCACGCCGCTGCAGCACGCGCGCGCCCACCTGCACCAGGCGCACGGCGCCTTGCAGATGGTCGACGTCGACGGCGTCGGCATCCTGACCGCCTGCGCCGAGGAAGCGCTGCAGCGTTTCCGCGACGGCACGCTGGCCTGCACCCCGGCCGGCGCGAAGGCGGTCGCCGACCTGTACCAGGCAGTCATCGAATACCTCGAAGAGCTGTTGTCGGGCGCTGCGCCCCAGCCGGCGCGCCTGTTCCCTTACTACCGCGACGTCCAGGAGCTGCTGGGCGCCGCGCGCATCCATCCGGCCGACCTGTTCTTTGTCGACCTGGCGGCGCAGGTGGACCTGCCGCCCGCGCTGCAGGCCGATGCGCCGGATTACGCGGCCTGCCGCGCGCGTTTTGAAAAAGCGCTGCTGCCGTTCCTGAAAAGTACCGACGACGAAGCGCGCCGCAGCCATGCCGGCGCCATGCGCGACGCCATCGGCGCCGTGGCCGACGGCCAGCGCGACCTCCCGTCGCGCACCTTCTGGCTGGCGATGCACAGCGTCGCGGCGCTGGCAGCGAGCGGGCAGCTGGCCAGCGACCTGTATGTCAAGCAGCTGTTCGGCCTGATCAACCTGCAGATCCGCCGCCTGTCGCAGGGGCAGGGCGGGCTGCCCGAAGGCATGCTGCGCGACGCGCTGTTCCTGATCGCCGCCGCACCGGAACGGTTCGCGGGCGCCATGGCGCTGCGCCGCGCCTACCGGCTCGACGGCATGGTGCCGTCCGATTACAACGTTCGCCGCTACGGCCGCATCGACGCGCAGGCATTGAAGGAAGCGCGCGAAGCACTGGCACAGGCCAAGGCATCCTGGGACCGCGTCGCGGCCGGGACCGACCCGGCAGCCGAAGCCGGTTTCGAGAATGCGCTGGAGGTCCTGGAAGACGCCAGCGGGCGCCTAGGGGCAGCTGCGCTGGCGCAGCTGCTGCGCGAGCTGGGCCGGGTCGCCAGGGATGCCGGCGCCGCCGGACGCAGCGAGCAGTTCAGCCTTGAGATGGCGGCCGCCTTGCTGTTCGTCGAGCATGGGCTCGACCAGGTGCGCCAGCTTCCCGCCGATTTCGACGCGCAGGCCGAAGTGGTCGGCGCGCGCTTGCTGGCGCTGGCTGCCGGCGAAACGCCGCCGGCCGCGCCGGAGTGGCAGGGCAACCTGGCACGCCAGATCCAGCAAGGACAGACCGTGTCCGTCCTGGCCGGCGAAATGAAGTCGGGCCTGCGCCAGGTCGAGAAGGTACTCGACGATTATTACGCCGATGCCGGCAAGCGCCCGACGCTGGCCCAGATCGATCCGGTGCTGCACCAGCTGCACGGCGCGCTCGCGATCCTGGACCAGCACCATGCAATGCGCGCGGCCTCGCACGTACGCGATGCGGTGCGTGTGCTGGCCGCTGGTACCGGCGACGCCGCGCTGGAAGCGGCATCGCTGCAGAACATCGCCCAGAACATCGGCGCGCTGGGCTTCTTTACCGATATGCTGGGACAGAACGTCGAGGCGGCCAAAGAGCGCTTCGAGTTCGACGAGCAGGAGGGCATGTTCCAGCCGCTCCCGTTCGACAAGACCGCTGCCGCCGCCGCTCCGTTCGACCAGGACGAGGAACCGGCGATTGTCGCGCAGGCCGTCGAGGAGCCGGCGCCTGCCGCCCCTGCGTCTGTCGAAGAGCAGGGCGAGGCCGCCATCGAGGCCGAGCTGCTCGAAATCTTTATCGGCGAAGCGCAGGAAGTGCTGGCCTTTGTCGCGGCCACGCTGCCGGCCGTGCGCAGTGCGCCAGCCGACCAGGAGACCCTGACGCTGGTGCGCCGCTCGTTCCACACGCTTAAGGGCAGCGGCCGGATGGTCGGGCTGGACAGCTTTGCCGACGGGGCAGCTGGCATCGAACGGGTACTGAATGTATGGCTGTCGGAAGCGCGCGAAGCGGGCCCCGACCTGCTGGCGCTGCTCGACCATGCGACGCAAGAGCTGACCGCATGGGTGGACGAACTGGTGCTGGACGGCGGATCGCGCCGCAGCGGCGACGCGCTGGCCGAAGCGGCCGCGCGCGTGCAGGATGGCGGCGCCTTTGCGCCGCCGCAGCCGGAGGTGGAACAAGCGCCTCCACCGGCGCCGCCCGAGGCGCTCGCGTCCGCGCCGGGCAATGTCATCGAGTTCCCGGGAAGCGCGCGGCCGGCCGCGCCGCCGGAAGACAACGCAAGGCGCATCGGCGACCTGGCGATCCCGCTGCCGCTGTATAACATCTACGTCGTCGAGACCGACGAACTGATGCGCGCGCTGACGCAGGATTTCAGCGAGTGGCGCCACGAACCCGCGCGCGCGGTCAGCGCTGAAGCGCTGAAGGCGTCGCATACGCTGGCGGGAACGTCGGCCACCGTCGGTTTCGCCGCGTTGTGCGAACTGGCGCACGCGCTCGAAATGGTGCTGCTTGCACTGGCCCCGCCGGCGCCGATGCTCGACGACAGCCAGCGCGGCCTGCTGGACGAAACACTGGACCGCGCACGCCACATGCTGCAGCGGTTTGCGCAAGGCGCGCTGGCGCCCGCGCAGCCGCAGCTGGTGGCGCGCCTTAACAGCTTGCGCACGCAGCTTGCCGCGCCGGCTGGCGACATGCCGGAACACCTCGACGCGCTGTTTGCCGCAACGCTGGAAGAGCTGGTCGACCCGCCGCCGGTACGGTCCGACTCGACCCCGCGCGACGTCCACACCGGCGCGCCGGACGCGCCGGCCGAGGGCGGCGACATGTTCGACGCCGCCTTCGACGATGGTTTCGACGCGCCCGAGCTGGTGCAGGCCGCCGCGCCGGTTGCGCCGCCGGTTTTATCCGACGACGACATCGAAGACGATGAACTTGCGCTTGAACTGATTTCGGAGGCCGTACCGCCGCAGCTGGCCATTCCCGGCCTGGCGCCGGAAGCCGCCGCGCCTGCGGCTGCGCTGTTCGACGATGAGATCGATGCCGACCTGCTGCCGGTCTTCCTCGAAGAAGCGAGCGACCTGCTGCCGGAAATCGGCCAGGGGCTGCGCCAGTGGCAGCAGAACCCGCAGGACACGGCCGCGGTGCAAGGCGTGCTGCGGGCACTGCACACGGTGAAGGGCAGCGCGCGCATGGCCGGCGCGATGCGCCTCGGCCAGCACACGCACGAAATCGAAACGCAGATCGAAAACATGGTGCACGCGGCGACCAGTGCGCCGGCCGCTTTCGACGAGCTGATGGTCAATTACGACCAGGCGATGGTGCTGTTCGAACAGCTGCAACAGCCTGCCGCGCCGGCGCCGGTCCAGCGCGAGGCATCCGCCTTGCAGCCGGGCGAGGCTGCGGACGAAGTGCTGGCCTCCCAGGCGCGCACCCCGCTGGTGCGCGTGCGCGCGGACATCCTCGACCGCCTGGTGAACCAGGCCGGCGAAGTGTCGATCACCCGCTCCAAGCTGGAGAACCAGGTCGGAACGCTGAAGACCTCGCTGACCGACTTCTCGGACAACCTGGCGCGCCTGTCCCAGCAGTTGCGCGAAGTGGAAATCCAGGCTGAAACGCAGATCGCGTCGCGCATGTCGATTGCCGGCGAACGCGAATTCGACCCGCTCGAGTTCGACCGCTTCACCCGCCTGCAGGAGCTGACGCGGATGATGGCCGAAAGCGTCAACGACGTCGCCTCGTTCCACGAAAGCCTGACCCGCACGGTCGATGCGGCCACCGTGGACCTGGGCGTGCAGTCGCGCCTGACCCGCGACCTGCAGCGCGACCTGATGCGGGTGCGCATGGTGCCGTTTGCCAGCCTGTCCGAACGCCTGTTCCGCGTCGCCCGCCAGGCCGCCAAGGAAGTCGACAAGCGGGTCAACCTCGACATCCGCGGCAGCGCGGTGGAAATCGACCGCAGCGTGCTGGAACAGATGGCTGCGCCTTTCGAGCACCTGCTGCGTAACGCGATCGTGCACGGCATTGAATCGCGCGCCCGCCGCGCAGCCAGCGGCAAGGCCGAAACCGGGGAACTGCTGGTGCAGGCCAGCCAGCAAGGCAATGAAGTGGTCATCCAGTTCAGCGACGACGGCGCAGGCCTCGACCTGGACCGCATCCGCGCCAAGGCGCGCGAAAACGGCTTGCTGGGCGCCGACATCGAGATCACCGATGCCGAAGCCGCCGACCTGATTTTCGAACCGGGCTTTTCGACGGCCGAAGCGCTGACCGAACTGGCCGGCCGCGGCGTCGGCATGGACGTTGTGCGCTCCGAAAGCCAGGCGCTGGGCGGACGCATCGCCATCGTGTCCGAACCGGGCCGCGGCGCGCGCTTCACCATCCACCTGCCGCTGACGCTGGCGGTAACCCAGGTGGTGCTCACTTCAAGCGCCGGCAAAAGCTACGCGCTGCCGTCGGTGCTGGTCGAACAGGTGCTGCAGGTGAAAGAGGCCGCACTGGCCGAAGCGCACGCCCAGCATGCAATCGCATACCAGGGCCAGCGCGTGCCGCTGCACTACCTGCCTGCCTTGCTCGGCGACGGCGCGGCGCAGCCCGCATCGCAGCGCTCAAGCCCGGTGCTGATTCTGAAAAGCGGTTCGGAGCGGATCGCGGTACACGTCGATGAAGTGCAGGGCAACCGCGAGGTGGTCATCAAGAATATCGGCCCGCAGCTGGCGCGCATGCCCGGCATTGCCGGCGCCACGGTGCTGGGTTCGGGCGATATCGTGCTGATCCTAAACCCGGTGGCGCTGGCCCACCTCGGCGCGCATCACACGCTGGCTGGCCGTGCCGCGGCGGCGCCCGAGGCGCTGTCGCGCAAGGCGGTGGTGATGGTGGTGGACGATTCGCTCACGATGCGCAAGGTCACCCAGCGCCTGCTCGAGCGCGAAGGCTTCCAGGTGGTGCTGGCAAAGGACGGCGTCGACGCGCTCGAACACCTTCAGGAGATCCGGCCCGACCTGATGCTGGTCGATATCGAGATGCCGCGCATGGACGGCTTCGACCTGACCCGCAACATTCGCGGCAACGAGGGGACGCAGTCGGTCCCGATCATCATGATCACCTCGCGCACGGCGGACAAGCACCGCAACTACGCGCTCGACCTGGGCGTGAATGCCTACTTCGGCAAACCGTACCAGGAAGACGCGCTGCTGGCAGCCATCAACGGCCTGCTCAGGCGCGAGCTCAAGGCGGGGTAGGCGCCTTCACGACAGCAAAGCGCGCAAGGGTCTTCTTGCGCGCTTCTTCATGCACCACCACCGGACCGGGGTAACTGGCCGGTACCCGGTGCGGCGCGGCCAGCCATGGCGCGTGGATCTCTTTTGCGTTCAATCCGTCCAGCTGCGGCAGGTAGCGGCGTATGAATTCGCCTTGCGGATCGAAGCGCTGCGACTGCGTTACCGGGTTGAAGATGCGGAAGTAGGGCTGGGCGTCGCATCCGGTGGACGCGGCCCATTGCCAGCCGCCGGTGTTCGAGGCCATGTCGTAGTCGATCAGCTTGAGCGCAAAATAACGCTCGCCCCAGCGCCAGTCGATGCCGAGGTCCTTGACCAGGAAGCTCGCCGTCACCATCCGCAGCCGGTTGTGCATGAAGCCGGTCTGGTTCAGCTGCGCCATCGCGGCATCGACCAGCGGATAGCCGGTGCGGCCTTGGCACCAGGCCGCGAACAGTTCATCGGCCCCGGGGCCCGACTCCCATTCCACCGCGTCGTAAGCCGGCTTGAACGCGTGTTCGGCCACGTGCGGGTGCGTGTACAGGATCATCGCGTAGAACTCGCGCCAGATCAGCTCCGACAGCCAGACCGGCGCCCCGGCGCCGCCCCCGCCATAGCCCAGCATCGCCTGCACGGTGCGCACCAGGTGGCGGACCGAGATGGTGCCGAAGCGCAGGTGGACCGACAGGCCGGACGTGCCATCGATGGCGGGGTAGTCGCGCGCCGTTGAATAGGCGGCGATCCGTTCGAGGAAGGCGTCGAACATCGCGGCGGCGCCGCCCATGCCGGTCGGGACGCCGGTGTCGACCGGGTCGAAGCCGAGGTCGGCGAGGGTGGGCAGCGCGCCGACGCTGTGCAGCGGCGCCAGCCTGCCGGCGTGTTCCTCGACCGGGAAGGGCGCCAGGCTGTCCGGCTGCGCCGCCAGCCGCTTGAGCCACGCGTTCTTGTACGGCGTGAAGACCGAGAACGGCTGGGCGGCGAGCGTCAGAACCTCGTCCTTTTCGAAGATGACCTGGTCCTTATAGCTCAGGTACTGACGGCCCTGGTCTTCAAGCCGCGCTGCCACCTCGTCGTCGCGGGCGATCGCGCCGGGCTCGTAATCGTGGTTGGCAAACACGGCGTCGACGCCCAGTTCGGCGGCCAGCGCGGGAATCGCATCGACCGCAGCGGCATGGCGAACCAGCAAGGCCCCGCCAAGCTGGCGCAGTTCCGCGTCGAGTTCGGCAATGCTTGCGTGGATGAAACTGACGCGGCGGTCTGCGCGCGGCAGCGGGTCGAGAATTGTCGAGTCATAGACGAAAACGCAATACACCTGCTGCGAGGACGTCAGCGCGTGATGCAGGGCAGCATGATCGTAAGCACGCAGGTCGCGGCGAAACCAGACGAGGGATTTGTTGAAGGTCATTTATTCGTGTGCAGGGTCAAAGTTTTGGTGTTTTACCGGCGCGAGGCTGGGCGCTTCCAACGGTGACGGGCGCAAATCAGTGTAAACTATCGAAAAGAGCATGGTTGTAGCCCGTTTGTTGCAATAAACACCAGAGAGTGAGCCTGGAGAGAGTGATGCGTATGAAGAAGAGCAAAGTCGGCAAATCTCTGCCTATCCATGGGCTTGCGCAACACACCCCCGTCGACGAGGAGCATACCGCGATGGCGCCATCGACGCTCAACCTTGCAAATCATTTCCTAATCGCAATGCCGTCCATGCAGGATCCGATCTTTGGCGGGGCGGTGGTGTATGTCTGCGAACACAACGACAAGGGCGTGCTCGGGGTGATCATCAACAAGCCGACCGACATGACCATGGATGTGCTGTTCGAGCGCATCGACCTGAAGGTTGCCGACGACATGCAGGCCGAGGTGGCCAACGAGCCGATCATGTTCGGCGGCCCGGTGCAGGACGACCGCGGCTTCGTGCTGCATACGCCGGGCGGCCACTACTCCTCCTCGCTGGCGGTCACCGGCGAGGTTGCATTCACCACCTCCATCGACGTGCTCGAAGCGGTCGCTGCCGGCGACGGTCCGCAGCGCCTGCTGGTATCGATCGGCTATGCGGGCTGGAGCCCGGGCCAGCTGGAGGAAGAGATCAGCCGCAACGGCTGGCTGACCGTCGGCGCCGACGCCGGCGTCATGTTCGACCTGCCAATCGAGCAGCGCTACACCGCTGCCATCAAACTGCTGGGCATCGACCCAATGATGCTCGCCTCCGAGGCCGGCCATGCGTAATGGTTGAGCTCGTATTCGGATTCGACTTCGGCATCAAGCGCATCGGGATGGCCATGGGGAATACCCTGACGGGGCAGGCGCAGCCGCTCGCCGTCGTCAAGGCCATCGACAATGCCGCCCGCTTCCAGCAGATCGGCGACCTGATCGCCGAATGGCGCCCGGCGCTGCTGGTGGTCGGCGAGCCGCGCCACCCCGACGGCGCCGAGCACGAGATGACCTTGCGCTGCCGCCGCTTCGCCAACCAGCTGCATGGCCGCTTCAACCTGCCGGTCGAACTGGTCGACGAGCGCTATTCGTCGGCCGTGATCGCCTCCAGGCGCGGCGAAGTCATCGACGCGAAAGCGGCCTCCATCATTTTGCAACAATACTTTGACGACCATGCCAACCACAACCACTGAACAGTTTGACGCGGAAGCGCTGTACCGCGAGCTGCTGCAACAGGTGCGCGCCGCGCTGCCTGCTCTGCCGAACCTGGCCATCGTCGGCATCCACTCGGGCGGCGCGTGGCTGGCCGAGCGGCTGGCCAAGGACCTGGGCGTGAGCGCCCGCCTCGGCTTCATCGACGTCTCGTTCTACCGCGACGACTATGCCAGGAAAGGCCTGCACCCGGACGTGAAGCCGACCCAGATCGGGTTTTCGGTCGACAGCGCGACCATCCTGCTGGTCGACGACGTGCTCTACACCGGGCGCACCACGCGCGCGGCGATCAACGTGCTGTTCGACTACGGCCGCCCGGCGCGCATCATGCTGGCGGCGCTGGCCGACCGCGGCGGGCGCGAGCTGCCGGTGGCGGCCGATTTCGTCGCCACCCGCGTCGCGCTGGGCGATAATCAGTCGCTGGCGCTGGCGCGCAGCGAAGACGGCAAACTTTCCCTGACCATTGAAGACGACAATGCTTAACCCGCAACTGAACAAGAACGGCGAACTGCAGCACCTGCTGACGATCGAAGGACTGCCCAAGTCGATCGTCAACCACATCCTCGACACCGCAACGAGCTTTGTCAGCATCTCCGACCGCGAAGTGAAGAAGGTCCCGCTCATGCGCGGCAAGAGCGTGTTCAACCTGTTCTTCGAAAACTCGACGCGCACCCGCACCACCTTCGAGATCGCCTCGAAGCGCCTGTCGGCGGACGTGATCAACCTGAACATCCAGGCTTCGTCGGCCAGCAAGGGCGAGTCGCTGCTCGACACGATCGACAACCTGGCCGCGATGAGCGCCGACATGTTCGTCGTGCGCCACGCGCAGTCCGGCGCGCCCCACCTGATCGCCAAGCACCTGAACGACACCAGGCAGGGCCACGTCCATGTGGTCAACGCCGGCGACGGGCGCCATGCGCATCCGACCCAGGGCCTGCTCGACATGTACACGATCCGCCACTACAAGAAAGACTTCACCAACCTGCGCGTGGCAATCGTCGGCGACATCCTGCACAGCCGCGTGGCGCGCTCGGACATCCACGCCCTGACCACGCTGGGCGTGCCGGAAGTGCGCGCGATCGGCCCGCACACGCTGCTGCCGGGCGGGCTTGACCAGATGGGCGTGCGCGTCTTCACCAGCATGGAAGAGGGCCTGAAGGACGTCGACGTCATCATCATGCTGCGCCTGCAGAACGAACGCATGGCGGGCGCGCTGCTGCCGTCGGCACAGGAATACTTCAAGAGCTACGGCCTGACGCCGGAACGGCTGGCGCTGGCCAAGCCGGACGCGATCGTGATGCACCCGGGCCCGATGAACCGCGGGGTCGAGATCGATTCGGCAGTGGCGGACGGCCCGCAGGCGGTGATCCTGCCGCAGGTGACTTTCGGGATCGCGGTACGGATGGCGGTAATGAGCATTTTGGCAGGCACACACGGATGAAACTACATATCAGGAATGGCCGGTTGATCGACCCGGCAAATGGCATCGACGCAGTAACCGATTTGTTCATCGACGGCGGCGTGGTCGCCGCAACCGGCGCCGCGCCGGCCGGTTTCCAGGCCGACCGCACCATCGACGCCACCGGCCTGGTGGTCGCTCCCGGCCTGGTCGACCTGTCCGCGCGCCTGCGCGAGCCAGGCTACGAATACAAGGCCACGCTGGAGTCCGAGATGCAGGCGGCGGTGCAGGGCGGCGTGACCAGCCTGGTCTGCCCGCCCGACACCGACCCGGTGCTCGACGAGCCTGGGCTGGTCGAAATGCTCAAGTACCGCGCCCGCAACCTGAACCAGGCACACGTGCATCCGCTGGGCGCGCTGACGATGGGCCTGCAGGGCAAGGCGCTCACCGAGATGGCCGAACTGACCGAAGCCGGCTGCATCGGCTTCGCGCAGGCCGAGCATCCGATCGAGGACACCACGGTGATGCTGCGCGCGATGCAGTACGCGAAAACCTTCGAGTACACGGTCTGGCTGCGTCCCCAGGACGCGCACATCGGCCGCGGCGGCATCGCCCACAGCGGGCCGCTGGCGTCGCGCCTTGGCCTGTCCGGCGTGCCGGTAATGGCCGAGACGATCGCGCTGCACACGATTTTCGAACTGGTACGCTCGACCGGGGCGCGGGTCCACCTGTGCCGCATGTCGTCGGCGGCCGGGATTGAACTGGTGCGCGCGGCCAAGAAGGAAGGCCTGCCGGTTACCTGCGACGTCGGCATCCACCATGTCCACATGACCGACGCCGACATCGGTTTCTTCGATTCGAAGGCGCGCGTGGCGCCGCCGTTCCGCAGCCAGCGCGACCGCGACGCGATCCGCGCCGGGCTGTTCGACGGCACCGTCGACGCCATGTGCTCGGACCACACGCCAGTCGACGACGATGAAAAGCTTCTGCCGTTTGCGGAAGCCTCGCCAGGCGCTACCGGGCTTGAACTGCTGCTGTCGCTGGCATTGAAGTGGGCTGACGATTATGCCGCGGGCCAGCATGCCGCGGCCGGTTCGCAGTCGGCGCTGTCGCGCGCGATCTCGCGCATTACGATCGATGCGGCGCGCGTGGCAGGGCTTGGCGCCGGCCATCTGGGCGCCGGCGCGGTGGCCGACGTGGTGCTGTTCGACGCAGGCGCGCGCTGGAAGGTCGAGGCTTCGGCGCTGGCCAGCCAGGGCAAGCACACGCCGTTCGTGGGCTACGAGCTGGCGGGGCAGGTGCGCGCTACCATCGTCGCCGGCCACATCGCCTACGAACGCCGCGTCAACGGTTCCCGTTGAACCTGCGGTTAGCCTTCCGCCTGGCCCGCATCCTGGTCCACCTGCTCGAGGGCCTGGCGACCTGCGCACTGGTATTTCCATGGGTCGGGGCGGGACGCCGCAACGCGCGCATCCAGAACTGGTCGCGACGTCTGCTCAGGATCTGCGGGGTCGCCGTCGCGCCGCCGTCGGGGGTGCCTGCGCTGCGCCACGCGCTGATCGTCGCCAACCACGTGTCGTGGCTCGACATCTTCGTGATCAATTCGATCCATCCGTGCCGCTTCGTCGCCAAGCAGGAGATCCGTGAATGGCCGGTACTGGGCTGGCTCACCGCGCAGGCGGGCACGGTATTCATTTCGCGCGGCAGCCGGCGCGAGCTGCGCCACGTGTTCAAGGGGATTGTCGCCGCCCTGCAGATGGACGCGCGCGTGGCGTTCTTCCCCGAAGGGACGACGGCGCCCCAGGGTACCGTGCTGCCGTTTCACGCCAACCTGTTCGAGGCGGCCGTTGATGCGAGGGTAAAGGTGCAGCCGTACGCGCTGCGCTACGTCGCGGCCGACGGCACGCCGCATCCGGCGGTCGACTTCACCGGCGACACGACCTTCGCGCAGAGCGTGATGGCGATCCTGTCCTCAAGCGCGATCCGCGCCGAACTCACCTGCCTGGCCCCGATCGACGCCGCCGACGCGAACCGGCGCGAACTGGCAAGCCGGGCGCATGATGCAGTGAGCGACGCGCTGACCCGCGACGCTGCCTGATCACTTCTTCTTGCCGCTGGCCTGTTTGTATTCGGGGCAGTCGACCTGCAGCAGCCTGCGGTCGTCGAGGCATACTGCGGTCAGCTTGCCGCCCCATACGCAGCCGCTGTCGAGGCCGATAACGTCATCGCGCATCAGCAGGCCAAGCGCGGACCAGTGACCGAAGACCATCGTCACATCCTGTGTCTTCCGGCCGGGGAGGTCGAACCACGGCAGCAGGCCCGATCCCGCCGGCGCGCCCGCGCTTTCCTTCTGCTTGAAATCCATCACCCCGTCCGGCGTGCAAAGGCGCATGCGGGTGAGGGCGTTGACGATGCAGCGCAAGCGCGCCATGCCGGTCAGCGAATCGTCCCAGCGGTCCGGCGCATTGCCGTACATCTGGCCGAGGAATTCGGTCCAGCCATCGCCGCGCAAAGCTTCCTCGACTTCGGCCGCCAGCGCCATCGTCTTCTGCGCCGTCCACTGCGGCAGCACGCCGGCGTGCACCAGCAGGCAGCCGTGCGCCATCATCGCCATCGGCCGCTGGCGCAGCCAGCCAATCAGCTCGTCGCGGTCGGGGGCGGCGAGGATTTCGTCGAGCGTATCCGACGGCGACACCGCCTGCGTCCCGGCGGCCACCGCCAGCAGGTGCAGGTCGTGGTTGCCGAGCAAGGCGTCGACCAGGCCCCCGCTCGATTCCTGCAGCGCGCGCACGCGGCGCAGCGCGCCGAGCGAGTCGGGGCCGCGGTTAATCAGATCACCGACGAACAGGATGCGCGCTTCGCCCTGCGCATCCCGGTGGATCTGTTCGAGCAAAAGCTGCGCCTCGTGGGCGCATCCCTGCAAATCGCCGATGGCGTAAGTCTTCATTCCAGTCTGCCTGTTGCCAATATAACCAAGGGGAGCGCAAGTTTCGCATAGAATTGTGCGTTCGGTTCGATAACCCCGGCGGGACAGTTCATGATTGTCGTTACCGGCGGCGCCCGGTTGAGACATTCGACACCGGCGGGCGCAAAACCGTGCAATGGTAGCTGGACGCCAAGGCTGGGCGTGCATGTCGATGCGCAAGCCCTTGAACGGCTGCCGTCCTGTGAAAAACAACGGCTGCCGGCGATGCCTGTGCCGCCTGCTGTAACGATAAGGTCTTGTGATGAAAGTAACGCCTACCTCCATTCCTGAAGTTCTGGTGTTTGAGCCAGCGGTATTCGGCGACCAGCGCGGCTTTTTCTACGAAAGCTATAACGCGCGCGAGTTCGCCCAGATAACCGGCATGCCGGCCAATTTCGTTCAGGATAACCATTCGCGTTCCGCGAAAAACGTGTTGCGCGGCCTGCATTACCAGATCCGCCAGCCGCAGGGGAAACTGATCCGGGTGGTGTCGGGCGCCATCTTCGACGTGGTGGTCGATATCCGCCGCTCGTCGCCATTCTTCGGGCGCTGGATCGGGGTCGAACTGTCGGCCGAAAACCGGCGCCAGTTGTGGGTTCCACCGGGCTTCGCACATGGCTTCCTGGTCACCAGCGAGAGCGCCGAATGCCTGTACAAGACCACCGATTACTGGTCGCCCGAGCATGAGCGCTCGATTCTGTGGAACGATCCGGATCTGGCCATCGAGTGGCCGCTCACCGGCGAGCCTATGTTGTCGGGCAAGGATAGTCAGGGCAAGGTGCTGGCGGATGCCGACGTCTTTCCATGAAATATTGCAGAGTGGCGCGATGGGCTCGCGCCGTGCTGCCAATATAACGCTTGATTATTTCGACATGTAAATCTCCTCGACGATATCCGTTGCGGCGGGCGCGAGTTTTTTTTGCCCGGAATAATAAATTTATTAATGTTTTCCTTCCTCGTGAGTTTCGTCGCTTCCGCGCTCCTGACGCTGCTGGTTATCAAGCAGGCCAGGTTGCATGGTCGTGCACTCGACACAGATTTCCAGGGGGTGCAAAAAGTCCATGCGCATGCGGTCGCGCGTATTGGCGGTTTGCCGATATTCCTGGCGGTGGTAGCCAGCGCGGCGATTTCGATCGCCCGCGTTCCCGAGATGTCGCAATGGCTGCTGGCGCTGCTGTTATGTTCATCAGTGGCATTTGCATCAGGAATCGTCGAGGACTATACCGGTAACGTCCGTGCATCGCGCCGCCTGTTATTTACGATGGTGGCTGCGCTGATGGGGTATTTCCTGCTTGACGGAAAGCTGGCGCGGATCGACCTGCCGTTCGGTACCATTACGTTCGACTATATATGGCTGGCGCTGCCCTTGACCCTGCTTGCCGTGGCCGGCATCGCGAATGCGGTCAATATCATCGATGGCTTCAACGGCCTGGCCAGCGTGGTCACCATTTGCATGCTCATTTCGCTGGCCTATGTGGCGTTCCAGGTGGGCGACATGTTCGTGCTGGTGGCCGCGCTGATGGTCGCCGGCGCCACCGCCGGTTTCCTGATTTGGAATTATCCGGTCGGACTGATTTTCCTCGGCGATGGCGGCGCTTATTTCATCGGTTTCATGCTGGGTGAACTGGCGCTGCTGCTGGTAATGCGCAATCCCGAGGTGTCGACCTGGTATGCCGCCTTGCTGCTGATTTACCCGTCATTCGAAACGCTATTCTCCGCTTATCGCCGCGTGTTTGTGCGCGGAAAATCACCGGCAATGCCCGACGGGATTCACCTGCACAGCCTGATTTTCCGGCGGATTGTGCAATGGGCAGTCGGCCGCAAGGAAGCGCGTGCGCTGATGCGGCGTAATTCGCTCACCTCGCCTTATTTGTGGACTTTTTCGCTGATGGCGGTAATTCCGGCGACGGTGTTCTGGCGAAACACGGGCATCCTGATTTGTTTCTGTTTATTGTTCGTAATCAGCTACATTTGGTTGTATGCGCGTATCGTTCGATTCAAGTCGCCACGGTGGATGATAATGTACAAGAAGGACTAGCATTTCCACTGAATTGTAGTATATTGCGACAATTGGTGATATTTCACTTATTCGTTTAAACCACAACTAAGGAACCATGATGGATCTGTCAAATATGTCCGTTGGTGATTTGCGTAACCTGCAAGATCAAATCAAACAGGAAATGAAAAAACGCGAGCACCAGGAAGTAGCAAAAGCACGCGAGCAGATCATGGCAATTGCCCAAAGCGTCGGCGTACCTTTGAAAGACCTGATCGGTACCGGAACGCGCGGCGGGAAAACCGGCAGCGTGGCAGTACGTTATCGCCATCCAGACAATTCGGCCCAGCAGTGGACCGGACGCGGCCGCCAGCCGAAGTGGGTCAAGGAATGGGTCGAAGGCGGCAAATCGCTCGACAAGCTGCGCGTTTAGTATTCGCGCAAGGTAGTGGCATGACCTGCGGGCGCATTTCCCAAGCGCCCCGCTTGCCGCTACAATATAATGTTTTCTATCCAATCTAATTCCCTTAGCTTCCGACGGTTTCCCTTGTAGCAGCGCCCGCGAAATGCATCGGGTCGCGAGGGACCGCGCGCCGCGTTCATCCAAAGGTAAATACAAACATGGTTTCTTTGTCCAAGACGATTTTCAAGGCCTACGACATCCGCGGCGTAATCGGCAGCACGCTCGACGCCGGCATCGCGCGCCAGATCGGCGTCGCCTTCGGCAAAGCCGCGCTGGCCAAGGGCGAGCGCAAGGTCGTCATTGGCCGCGACGGCCGCCTGTCGGGCCCTGAACTCACTGCGGCGCTGGCCGAGGGCCTGCAGCAGGCCGGCGCCGACGTAATCGACCTGGGCATGGTTGCCACCCCGATGGTCTACTTCGGCACCAACGTGCTGGGCGCCGCCTCGGGCATCATGGTCACCGGCAGCCACAACCCGCCGGACTACAACGGCTTCAAGATGGTGCTGGCCGGCGAAGCGATCCACGGCGACACCATCCAGGCGCTGTACCAGAGCATCGCCGCAGGCGAGGGCGAGCCAGCCGCCGCAAAGGGCAGCTACAGCACCCACGACATCCGCGCGGCCTACATCGAGCGCATCCTGTCGGACGTGAAGATCTCGCGCCCGATGAAGATCGCGGTCGACTGCGGCAACGGCGTCGCGGGCGCATTCGCCGGCGACCTGTATCGCGGCATGGGATGCGAAGTGATCGAGATGTTCTGCGAAGTGGACGGCACCTTCCCGAACCACCACCCGGACCCGGCGCACCCTGAGAACCTGCAGGACCTGATCCGCGTGCTGCAGGAGACCGACGCCGAAATCGGCCTGGCCTTCGATGGCGACGGCGACCGCCTCGGCGTGGTGACCAAGGACGGCCAGATCATTTATCCGGACCGCCAGATGATGCTGTTCGCGGCCGACGTCCTGTCGCGCAATCCGGGCGCCGAGATCCTGTACGACGTCAAGTGCACGCGCCACCTGGCGCCATGGATCGAGAACCACGGCGGCCGTCCGCTGATGTGGAAGACCGGCCATTCGCTGGTCAAGGCAAAGCTGCGTGAAACCGGCGCGCCTTTGGGCGGCGAAATGAGCGGCCATATCTTCTTCAAAGACCGCTGGTACGGCTTCGACGACGGCCTGTATTCGGGCGCGCGCCTGCTCGAGCTGCTGACCCGCGAGGCCGACCCTTCGGCGCTGATGAACGCGCTGCCGCAGTCGGACAGCACGCCGGAACTGCACCTGCACCTGAACGAAGGCGAGAACGTCGAGCTGATCGAGAAGCTGCGCACCGGCGCCACCTTCACCGGCGCCGAGCGGATCATTACGATCGACGGCCTGCGCGTCGAATACGCGGACGGCTTCGGCCTTGCGCGTTCGTCCAACACGACCCCTGTTGTGGTGATGCGCTTCGAGGCGGAGTCGCCGCAAGCGCTGAGCCGCATCCAGGCCGAGTTCCGGCGCGTGATCGTAGCGGCCAAGCCCGACGCGCAGCTGCCGTTCTGAGGCCGGCGTGGCCCTGAACATACTGCTGGTGCGAGTGTCGTCGCTGGGCGACGTCCTGCATAACCTGCCGATGGTGGCGGATATCCTGCGCCGCCATCCCGATGCGAACATCGATTGGGTGGTGGAGGAGGGCTATGTCAGCCTGGTCCGCCTGAATCCGCGCGTGCGCAAGATCATCCCGTTCGCGCTGCGGCGCTGGCGCAAGCACCTCGGCCAAAAGCAGACGCGGGCCGAGATCAGGGCGTTTTTCAGCACCCTGCGCGAAGAGCGCTACGACTATGTGTTCGATACCCAGGGCCTGCTCAAGACCGGCATCATCATGGGCGCGGCGCGCACCGTTGCGGGCGGCCAGAAGGTCGGCCTTGCCAACGGCAGCGAAGGCTCGGGCTACGAAGGCATCTCGCGCGTGTTCCATACCAAAAGCATTGCGCTCGACCCGCGCACCCATGCGGTGGCTCGCGGCCGTCTGGTCGCCGGGGCTGCGCTGGGCTATCCGGTCGATACCGCGCCCGACTTCGGCCTGCCGGGGCCGGAGACGGCCAACCGTCCGCAATGGATGCCGGCGCAGGATTACGCCGTATTCTTCCACGGAACCGCGCGCGAGGCCAAGAAGTGGGCCACGGCCAACTGGATCGTCACCGCCAACGCGCTGGCGCCGATGCCGGTGCTGCTGGCCTGGGGTTCGGCCAGCGAAAAACACGAGGCCGAGGCGATCGCGGGGGGCGCGCCGAACGCGGTCGTGCTGCCCAGGCTGTCGATGGACGAAGCGATCGCGCTGGCGCGCAACGCCGCGCTGGCGATCGGCGTGGATACGGGCCTGACCCACATCGCCGCCGCGTTCGTGCGTCCGACGATTGAGCTGTACTGCGATTCGCCCAAGTGGAAGACCGAAGGCAACTGGTCGCCGCGCATCGTCAACCTCGGCGAGCTTGGCGCGCCGCCGCTGGTGCCGGAAGTGCTGGCCGCCGTGGAGCGCCTGAAAGGCCAGACTTGACGCGCGGCGTGTACTCGGCGCTGTGGCTGCTGGCGCTGCCCTTCGTACTGGCGCGCTTGTGGTTGCGCGGCCTGCGCGAGCCGGGTTACCGCCAGCACCTCGGCGAGCGCCTCGGGCTGTATGGCCGGCGCGACGCCGGCTGGCACACCATCTGGGTGCACGCGGTATCGGTCGGCGAAACGCGCGCCGCCGAACCGCTGATCGACGCGCTGATGGAAGCGTACCCGGACAGCCGCATCGTCCTTACCCACATGACGCCGACCGGCCGCGCCACCGGCAAGGCCTTGTACGCAAAGCACGGCACGCGCCTGGTGCAAAGCTATCTGCCTTACGACATCGAACGCCTGGTGCGGCGCTTCCTGCGCTTTTTCGCGCCGCGCATCTGCATCTTGATGGAGACCGAAGTGTGGCCCAACCTGGTCGCCGCCTGCCGGCGGCATGACGTGCCGGTGGCGCTGGTCAATGCGAGGCTGTCGGAGCGTTCGCTGCGGCGCGGCCAGCGCTTCGGCGCGCTGATGATGGAAGCGGCGCGCGGCATCACGCTGGTCGCCGCGCAGACCGAGGCCGACGCAGCGCGCGTGCGCGCGCTTGGCTCGCCGAAGGTCGACGTCACCGGCAGCATCAAGTTCGACGTGGTGGTGCCCCAGGCGGCGCTCGACACCGGCGCCTGGCTGCGCCAACGTTTCAACGGCCGCCCCGTGCTGCTGTGCGCCAGCACGCGAGAAGGCGAGGAGGCACTGATCCTCGACGCCTGGCAACGCATGCCTGCGCGCCCGGACGGCATGCTGCTGGCAATCGTGCCACGCCATCCACAGCGCTTCGCGGAAGTCGCGGCCCTGGTTGCGGCGCGCGGGCTGTCGCTGCAGCGCCGCTCTGAATTGGACGATGGCGCGGTTGCCGCCGACGTGCTGCTGGGCGATTCGATGGGCGAGATGTTTGCGTACTACGAAGCATGCGACTGCGCCTATATCGGCGGCAGCCTGCTGCCGCTGGGCGGGCAGAACCTGATCGAAGCGTGCGCACTGGCGCGCCCGGTGATCGTCGGCCCGCATACATTCAATTTCACGCAGGCGACCGAGGAAGCGATTGCCGCCGGCGGCGCAATTCGCGTGGAAGATGCGAGCCAGATGTTGGAGCAGGGCGCCCGCTTGCTGCAAGACCGTGGCGCGCGCGCCACGATGGGACAGCGCGCCGCAGCCTTCGCAGGGGCGCACAAGGGCGCAACCCTGCGCACGCTTGAACTTGTCAGGCCATTAATCCACTAACATTTTGTTACCATAGCCCCATAAGAAGAGCAGGGGAATGTCATGTTAGGGTACAACCAATCGAAAGTCGCCGGCGCCGAGCCGCTCGCCATGCCGGAGAAGCGCAGCGCCATCCACATGCTGGTGCCGCCGGAAGCGCAAACTGACTCCCGCGTACCCGCGCTGCATGACGATCCTGGCCGCCAGCCGCTGGTGTTCAATGTGCGCTATTCGCTGTCCGAGTATACGGGCTTCATGTGGGAGCACGGCGGCTACCTGATTCGCCGGCGCCGCCTTGGCCTGCTGCGCACCTACCTGATGCTGTTAAAGACCACCGGCTCGGCGGCGCTGCATTTCGCCGCGGCGGGACGCGGCAAGATCGACTACGAATTCACCATCGACGACCATGGCATCGTGCGCAGCTGCGCGCGCGGCGTGACCCTGATCTCATGGGATGACGTGATCCGCATCCGCAGATACCGGCGCGGCTACCTGATGGTGCTCAAGCGCGGCACGCTGCCGATCCCTTACCGCTGCCTCGGGGACGCCGAGCGGACCGGGATGGAGCGTTACACCGAAATGCTGAAGATCGCAGCCCAGGCCGGACACGCCTGAGGCCCGCCCGGGCTTACTCGAACAATACCGGCAGTTCCTGCGAGCGCTGGCGCAATGCCGCGCGCGCGCCGTCGTAATCCGGATATACCGAGCCGACCTGCGCCCAGAAGCGCGGGCTGTGGTTCATCTCAAGCAGGTGCGCCAGTTCGTGCGCCACCACGTAGTCGATCAGCGGAAGCGAGAAGTGCACCAGACGCCAGTTGAGGCGGATGTTTCCGCCCACCGTGCATGAGCCCCAGCGCGTGCCAGCCGACGACAGGGCCAGCGACGCGTAGCGCACTCCCAGCTTGTCGGCGTACAGGTCGAGCCGTTCGGCGAACAGGCGCTTGGCCTCGCCCTTGTACCAGATCTTCACACGCTCCTTCAGCTGCCATTCCGACAGGCCTGGCACCACGCCAAGGCGCAGTACGCGCGCCTCGCCATCGAACATGCAGTGGCTGCGCGCCGCATCCTCAAGGCGCAGGGTGATGTCGCCGCCCAGGAACGGCAGCTGGGCGCCGTCCTCCCAACTGACCGGCGGGCGTTCCTCGCGGGTCGCGCGGCGCTCGCCCCGCTCGTGCAGCTTGCCGAGGATCCAGCGCTGCTTGGCGCGGATGGCGGTATCGATTTCGGCCAGCGTGATGCGGCGCGGCGCGGTCACGCGCAGGCCGTTATCGTCGATCATGAAGCCGATCGAGCGGCGCGTGGAGCGGCGCAGTTCGAATTCGAGGGCGTGCGCGCCGAGCTGGATGCGGCGCAGCGGCGGGGCATCCGGGGAGCGGGGCGGCGTTGGGATGGCGGGGCGCGGAGGGGCTGGCGGCGCCCTGAACAGCGGCTGTGGCGGAGGCTGCGGGTTCTTCGCGGCCGGTTCAAGCGCCGCGAAAAAGTCCTGTGCAAATAATTCGAGTTGGTGCCCGTTGATCTTTGATGACGTCATGTTCTGTTGCGGAGTCGATGCGCGGATCAGGGCGCCCACGTCGCTTAGCCAGCGTTGTAGACGTGGGGTGAAATGACGCGCATTTCTGATTCTATCCAATTTTCCACCTCTTCCATCATGCTGTCGGCCGTGTGGCCATCCGGTGCTATTGGTTTTCCGATCGATACGGTGATGACCCCGGGGCGCTTGATGAATGAGTTCTTTGGCCAGCACTCGCCGGAGTTATGCGCGATCGGAACGACCACCGTGTTGGTTTCGATGGCAAGGCGTGTGCCTCCGCTTTTGTACTTGCCCTTCTGGCCGACCGGTATCCGTGTCCCTTCAGGGAACATGATAATCCATTGGCCGTCCGCCAGTCTGCGTTTGCCCTGGGTTACAACATGTTTGAATGCGTTTTTTCCCTGGCTGCGGTCGATCGGGATCATGCGCAGCAGCGCCATGCCCCAGCCGAAGAATGGGATATACAAGATCTCTTTTTTGAAGACATACACCAGGGGGCGGGCCAGGCTTGGCAGCAGGAAGATGGTCTCCCATGCCGACTGGTGCTTCGAGAGCACGATGGCCGGCGAATCGGGCTGGTTCTCCAGTCCCTTGAACTGGTAGCGGATGCCGCAAATGACCTTGGCGCACCAGATGACGAACACATTCCAGCGCGAGGTGACCCAGAAGCGTTTGTTGTAGGGCAGGGGCGCGGCCAGCATGCACACCCACACCCAGATCACGGTGGCCAGCACCATGACGACGGTGAACAACAGGGAACGCAGGAACAGGGTGAAATTACGCAAGGATGTCTCCGGGATTATTGTTATGTTACGCGGCGCTGGCCGCGGGCGCGGCGGCGTCCTTGAGCAGCGCGTCGACCATGGCGGCCAGGTCGGGGAAGACCTGGGTGCCGGGCGGCAGGCCGCCGGTCTCCAGCGTCTTCTGGCCCTTGCCGGTTAAAACCAGGTAGGGCGCGCAGCCGCTGATGAAGCCGGCCTGCAGGTCGCGCAGCGAGTCGCCGACGGTCGGCACGCCCTTCAGGCTGACCTTGAAGCGCTTCGAGATCTCTTCGAACATGCCGGCCTTCGGCTTGCGGCAGTCGCAGTTGTCGATCGCCGCGTGCGGGCAGAAGAAGATGGCGTCGATGTCGGCGCCCACCTGCTGCGCACTGGCGTGCAGCTTCTGGTGGATCGCGTTCAGGATCGACATGTCGAACAGTTCGCGCGCGATGCCCGACTGGTTCGACGCGACGACCACGCGGTAGCCGGCCTGGTTCAGGCGGGCGATGGCTTCGAGCGAGCCGGGGATCGGAATCCACTCGGCGGGCGACTTGATGAAGTCCGGTGAATCCTGGTTGATGACGCCGTCGCGGTCGAGGATGATCATCTTCATCGCTGCAGTTCCAATCACGATGCGAGTTTCGAAATGTCGGCCACGCGGTTCATCATGCCATGCAGCGACGACAGCAACGCCAGGCGATTGTTGCGCAGCGCCGCGTCTTCGTCCATCACCATCACGTCGAGGAAGAAGGCGTCGACATCGTCGCGCAGGCGCGCCAGCGTCTTGAGCGTGCCGGTGAAGTCGCCGGCGGCAAACGCCGCGTCGACGTCCGGACGCACGCGGTTCATCGCGCTAAACAGCTTGCGCTCCGCTTCTTCCTTCAGCAAGTCTTCAGACACGGTGCCAATGGCGGCGTCGGTCTTTTTCAGGATGTTGGTGATGCGCTTGTTGGCGGCGGCCAGCGATGCGCTTTCTGGCAGCGCGGCGAAGGCCTGCACCGCTTCGAGGCGCTGGACGATGTCGTCCAGGCGGTCCGGGTCTTGCGCCAGTACCGCTTCCACTTCGTTCGGCGAGAAGCCGCGCTCGCGCAGGATGCCGCGCAGGCGGTCGACCACGAACGCTTTCACGTCGGCAGTCGGGTCCTTGAAGCCGGCGCGGGTTTCGAACTGCGCGGCGGCGAAGGCCAGCAGTTCGCTGATGCCGACCGGGAGGCGCTTTTCGATCATCATGCGCAGCACGCCGAGGGCGTGGCGGCGCAGCGCGAACGGATCCTTGTCGCCGGTCGGCTGCAGGCCGATGCTCCAGATGCCGACCAGGGTTTCCAGCTTGTCGGCCAGCGCGACGGCGGTGCCGGTCGGGGTAGACGGCAGCGTGTCGCCGGCAAAGCGCGGCTGGTAGTGTTCGGACGCGGCCAGCGCGACTTCCTCGTGCTCGCCGTCGTGGCGCGCGTAGTAGCTGCCCATGATGCCTTGCAGCTCAGGGAACTCGCCGACCATGTCGGTCAGCAGGTCGGCCTTGGCCAGCAGCGCGCCGCGTTCGGCCAGCAGCATGTCGTAGCCGAGGCGCTTCGCGACGGCGCCAGCGAGGGCCGACAGGCGCATGGTGCGCTCGGACTGCGTGCCCAGCTTGTTGTGGTAGACCACGTTGGCCAGCAGCGGCAGGCGCGCTTCCAGCGTCTTCTTCTTGTCCTGCTCGAAGAAGAACTTGGCGTCGGCCAGGCGCGGGCGCACCAC
>DASWSX010000291.1:0-10228 GCA_036402435.1 Telluria sp.
CCGGGCAGGTAGCGTTCGACCATCACGTCGTCACGGAATCCGGCGGCCGTATTGAAGCCGGCCGTCAGCTGCTCGCGCGTGGTGACGTTGACCGTCACGCCTTTGCCCTGGTTGCCGTCCTTCGGCTTGATCACGACCGGCAGGCCGATTTCATTCGCGGCCGCCCAGGCGTCGTCGGCGTCGCTGACCACGCGGCCCATCGGAACCGGTACGCCGGCGGCGTGCAGCAGCCGCTTGGTCAGTTCCTTGTCCTGCGCGATAGTTTCGGCGATGGCGCCGGTCGTGTCGATTTCGGCGGCCTGGATGCGGCGCTGGCGGCTGCCCCAGCCGAACATCACCAGGCTGCCTTTGGTCAGGCGGCGGAACGGGATGTTGCGCGCCACGGCGGCATCGACGATCGAGCCGGTCGACGGGCCAAGGCGCGAATCCTCGTCGAGGTCACGCAGTTCGGCCAGCGCCGCTTCGATATCGAAAGGCGTGTCGGCCTGCGCGGCGCTGCACAGCTGCTGCGCCAGTTCCATTGCGCGGCGGCCGACCGGTTCTTCGGAGTACTCGACCACTACCTGGTAAATGCCCGCTTCCAGTGTCGCGGTGGTGCGGCTGAAGGTGACCGGACATCCAGCCTGCGCTTGCAGGTCAAGCGCGGCCACTTCGAGCACGTGCGCCATCGGGATCGAATCCTCATGGCCGCTAGGCTGCAGCGGCGTGATATTCGGGAAGCGGGCGCGCAGGCGCTCTTCGAAGCCGGGCAGGCTCGCCAGCGATTGCTCGCTGCTGTCGCATGCGACGATCGCTTCCACCGATGTGTGGTGGCTCCAGAGGTTGGGGCCACGCAGGGCCCGTACGCGAGATACTTCCATATTGTCCTAATGTCGTCGATTTGCCCGTGCCCCGGATAGCGCGGCGGCGGGCGAAGGCCCGGCGGCTGGCCGCCGGGCCTGTCAAATTTTAATGGCCTGCCGGGCCGGCGTCGAAGGTGCGAAGTCCAGCCGCAATCAGGCCGGGATCCATGCCAAGCGCCCACGTCGCGGCAACTGCCGCCAGTACCGCGCCCGGGAGAGCGGCCGTCGCAGGCTTCATCGCCGACAGTGCCAGCAGCGCTGTCTCGTCGCCGCCTTCGGCGAGCACGATGCCGCCGTCGCGCAGGAACACGGCGCGGTTGCCCTCGGCGCGATGCTCCGCGATGATGGCCAGCGCAGGGTCTTCCGCATAGAAGATCACTTCACCGTCGCTCAGCCCGGCCAGGTCGGCCACTTCCGGAACCGCGGCGTTCAGCACGGCCGCGCCGTCCGCCATGATGACGTCGACCTGGGCGCGGATCACGTTGGCCAGCGCGTCCATGTCCTCGATGTGGTACTCGCCGAGCGCGTCGAGGCCGTCCATGTCGGTCACGATGCCGACCGCGCAGCGGTCGTACGCAAGGCCTTCGGTCAGGATCATGCGCGCGTCGCTTTCGAACACCGCTGCCTGCACGGTGCGGTTGATCAGGAGGCGTTCGCCGGCGTCGAAGTTCATGCTGTTGGCGCTGCTGACCTTGCGTTCGTCGAGGTACAGGCCGTTGGCGTTGACCACGCCGGTATGCACGCCGGTCAGGCGCAGCATGCATCCGACCATGCGCGCGATCAGGCTGGTATCGCGCTTGCCGGTCACGCCGACGATAGGAATGCGCCCGCTTTCGTCAGGCCCGAACAGGTTGCCGACGATGGCAGAGCCGATCTCGCGCGGCTTGCCGACGGCAGGCTTCAGGTGGGCCAGCAGGCCGGGGCTGGCATTGACCTCGATGATCGCGCCGCCTTGTTCTTCAAGCGGGCGCGAGATGTCGTCCACCACGATGTCGATGCCGGCGATGTCGAGGCCGACCACGCGCGCTGCCAGCGCGGCGGCATAGGCAACCGATGGATGCACCTGGTCGGTGACGTCGATGGCCACGTTCCCGTTCGGCTGGATCAGCACCTTCTGGCCGGCTTGCGGCACCGATTCGGCCGTCATGCCCTGGCGTTTCAGTTCGAGGATGATCTCGGCGCTTTCGTCCGGCTTGATCAGGCCGAGCGGATGGTCCTCGGTCTCGCCGCGGCGCGGGTCGATGTTGATGTCGCGGTTGCACAGCGCGATAACGTTCGAGACGCCGTCGCCGGTGACCCACAACGATTCGCCCTTGGCCGCGGCGACCAGCTGCTTGCCGACCACCAGCAGGCGGTGCTCGTCGCCGGTGACGAAGCGCTCCACGATGACGCTCTTGCTGCCGCCCTTGCGGGCCGCGACCTCGTAGGCCGCTTCGACATCGGCCTGGGTCATCAGGTTCAGCGACACGCCGCGCCCGTGGTTGCCGTCGTACGGTTTGACCACGACCGGCACGCCGATGTCCTGCGCTTCTTCCCATGCCGCCTCGGCGCTGCGAACCAGGCTGCCTTCGGGCACGGGCAGGCCGCACGATTGCAGCAGCGACTTGGTCAGGTCCTTGTCGCTTGAAATGCCCTCGGCGATGGCGCTGGTGCGGTCGGTTTCGGCGGTCCAGATGCGGCGCTGCGCGGCGCCATGGCCAAGCTGCACCAGGTTGCCTTCGGTGAGGCGGATCGACGGAATCCTGCGCTCGGTTGCCGCTTCGACGATATGGCCGGTGCTCGGTCCCAGGCAGTAGTCGTCGACCAGCTCCTGCAGGCCGCGCACCACCGGCGCGAGATCGTATGGCTTGTCTTCGATCGCGGCCATCAGGAGGTCGCGGCCGGCGATCAGCGCGGCGCGGCCGACCTTCTCCTGGCGCGTGCGGAAGGCCATCTTGTAGATGCCGGTCTTGCTGGTCGAGCGCGTCTTGCCGAAGCCGGTGCGCATGCCAGCCAGGTTTTGGAGTTCAAGCACAACGTGTTCGAGGATGTGGCCCGACCAGGTGCCTTCGCGCAGGCGCTCGAGGAAGCCGCCGCGTTCGCCGACGCCGCAGCGGTGTTCGACCAGGCCGGGCAGCAGCGCCAGCAGGCGTTCGTACAGTCCGGGCAGCAGGTTCGATGGGAAGTCCTCCAGCGCGCCGATATCAAGCCAGGCTTCGATCACCGGGCGGTAAGTCCAGATATTCGGCCCGCGCAGATGCGTCACACGGAGAAATTCGATTTCTTTCTTCTTAGTCATGTAGTTTGTTTCTTAATAACACGCTGTTGTTCCTGGCGTTGAACAGCCTGTAGTGGAGCTTGTTGATACGCATCATGTTGTATACTTACAGATACGAAGCTTACCGCGCTGAACCGTTTTCTGCCAGTCTGGTTTTCCGAGCCAACAGTCTAGACAAGCAGCCCGGAAACCCATTCGGCCGCTGCCGCCTTCCCCGATGTCCAACCCCCTGCCTGACAGGCGTGGCCTAGAGCCGGAATTTGCAATACATGACAACTGAACCACTTATTTCTTCCGCAAGTCCTGCGCCAGTGCCGGTTTTCATTCCGGACGGCTGGCAAACGGAGGTCGAGAAAAAACTTTCATTTGGGGAAAACGTCTTAAGTGCCCTGGAGGTTGACCTCGACACGCGTTTACGTTTCGGGGAGGGCCTGGTGGTGGTCACGAACCGCCGCCTGCTCGCGCGCGGCGCCGGCGAAACGGTGTGGAACGAGTGGCATTTTCGTGATGGACTGTCGTTGCTGCACCACGATCACGCGGGCGTCGGGCACCTGGAGTTAGTGGACAAACAAGGCCGGCTGGCCGCGTGGCGTTTCACCCTAGGCAAAAACCTGCAGGCGATCCGCGTCGTCGACCAGTTCCGCGAGCAGCTCGACAGCCACCTGACCGGACTGCCGGTGAAGGTCGCCGAACAGAATACCTGCCCGAGCTGCAAGGCCCCGCTCGCGCCGGACGAAGAAGAATGCCCGATCTGCACCAAGGTCCTGCACACGCCGCCGTCGACCTGGACGCTGTTTCGCCTGTGGCGCTTCGCCCGCCCGTACCAGTGGCAGCTGGCGCTCGGCTTCTTCCTGATGCTTGCCAGTACCGCGGCGCACATGATCCCGCCGTACCTGACCATGCCGCTGATGGACAACGTCTTGATCCCGTACCAGAACGGCCAGAAGATCGACAACGACCTGGTGATCCTGTACATGGGCGGCCTGCTGGCGTCGGCCGTGCTGGCGTGGGCGCTCGGATGGGGCAAGACCTATGTGCTGGCGCTGGTGTCCGAACGCGTCGCGGCCGACCTGCGCTCGACCACGTACGAGCACCTGCTCAAGCTGTCGCTCGAATTCTTTGGCGGCAAACGCACCGGTGACCTGATGTCGCGCATCGGCAGCGGCAGCGACCGAATCAGCGTGTTCCTGTCGCTGCACCTGCTCGACTTCGTGTCGGACGTGCTGATGATCACGATGACCGGGGTGATCCTGTTCTCGATTAACCCGTGGCTGGCGGTGATCACGCTGGTGCCGCTGCCGTTCATCGCGTGGATGATCCATGTGGTGCGCGACCGCCTGCGCACCGGCTTCGAAAAGATCGACCGCGTGTGGGGCGAAGTGACCAACGTGCTGGCCGATACGATTCCCGGGATCCGCGTGGTCAAGGCCTTTGCCCAGGAAAAGCGCGAAGCGGTGCGCTTCCGCGAAGCGAACAAGCATAACCTCGTCGTCAACGACAAGCTCAATCGCGTCTGGTCGCTGTTCTCGCCGACCGTGTCGTTCCTGACCGAGCTGGGACTGCTGGTGATCTGGGTGTTCGGCATCTGGCAGGTGTCGAAAGGCGAGATCACCGTCGGCGTTCTGTCGGCCTTCATCGCCTACAGCACGCGCTTTTACAGCAGGCTCGATTCGATGAGCCGCATCGTCTCGGTGACGCAGAAGTCGGCGTCGGCCGCCAAGCGCATCTTCGACATCCTCGACCACGTCTCGAGCGTGGCCGAACCGGCCAACCCGGTCCGGCTGGACAAGGTGGAAGGCCGCATCGACCTGCGCGAGGTCGGCTTCCGCTACGGGAACCGCGCCGTCAACCGCGGCGTGACGCTCAATATCAAGGCAGGCGAATTTGTCGGCCTGGTGGGCCACAGCGGCTCGGGCAAGAGCACGCTGGTCAACCTGATCTGCCGCTTCTACGACGTGTCGGAGGGCGCCATCCTGCTCGATGGCGTAGACATCCGCTCGTTCCCGGTGGCCGAATACCGCAGCCACATCGGGCTGGTGCTGCAGGAGCCGTTCCTGTTCTTCGGGACCATCGCCGAGAACATCGCCTATGGCAAGCCGAACGCCACGCGCCAGCAGATCATCGCTGCGGCGCGCGCCGCGCACGCGCACGAATTCATCCTGCGCCTGCCGCAGGGCTACGACTCGATGGTGGGCGAACGGGGGCAGGGCCTGTCGGGGGGCGAGCGCCAGCGCATCTCGATCGCGCGCGCGCTGCTGATCGACCCGCGCATCCTGATCATGGACGAAGCCACGTCGTCGGTCGACTCGGAAACCGAAAAGGAAATCCAGAAGGCGCTCGACAACCTGGTCCAGGGCCGCACCACGATCGCCATCGCGCACCGCCTGTCGACGCTGCACCGGGCCGACCGCCTGGTGGTGATGGACCGGGGCGTGGTGGTGGAGCAGGGCAGCCACGACGAGCTGATGGCGCGCGAAGGCGCTTACTTCCGCCTCTACGAAGCGCAGGCGCGCAACGTGGACTCGGACATGGACGACAAGGAGTAGGCGATGGCGATCCAACTGACCCGCAACAGTTTCGGCAAGCTGGTGCTGACCGCCGAGGACGGCCAGGTGCACGAAGGCGTGCTGCCGGTGCGCGCGTTCCCGATCCAGGCGCCCGACGAAGGCATCTCGATGGTCCTCCCCGACGGCAAGGAAGTCGCGTGGATCGATGCGCTGGCCGGCATGCCTGCCGACATCCGCGACCTGGTGCATGAGGAGCTGGAAGGGCGCGAGTTCATGCCCGAGATACTGCACATCGTCAGCGTGTCGAGTTTTGCGACGCCATGCACCTGGAATGTCGCAACCGACCGTGGCCACACCGAGTTCCTGCTCAAGGGCGAGGAAGACATCCGCCGCATCGGCGCGGCCTCGCTGCTTATTGCCGACAACCACGGCATCCACTTCCTGGTGCGCGACATGTTCACGATCGATAAGAACAGCCGCAAGATCCTCGACCGCTTCCTTTAAGGAGATCGCATGCACTACCTCCTGTGTTACGAATTGGCCCCTGACTACCTTGAGCGCCGCGGCGAGTTCCGCGACGAGCACCTGAAGCTGGCGTGGGATGCGCAGGAGCGGGGCGAGATCGTCATCGCCGGCGCGCTGGCCGATCCTGCCGATATGGCCGTGCTGATGTTCCAGGGCGAGGCGCCGGAGGTGGCCGAGCGGTTTGCCAAGGCCGACCCGTACGTGATTCATGGCCTAGTCACGGCCTACCGCGTCAGGCAGTGGAACACGGTGGTCGGAGATAACGCCGCCACGCCTGTCCGGCTGTAGCCTTCGCCCTTGTCCCTGCTGCGCATCGGTGCGTAGCAATTAGCCAATAATTGCTACCATCGTGGGGCTGGCCGGCCGGATATTCCCGGCCACTGCCCGGCCACCAAAGGGGAAAACATGCAACTGATACTAACGGCGGGATTCATCCTCGTCATCGTGTTGTGGGGAATATTCGCTCCGGCGGCAATGGCATCCGTGTTCGACACGGCACTGGCCAGCATCACGCGCAATTTCGGTTGGCTGTACTTATGGATCGTGCTGGGGCTCGTTGCCTTCGCGGTCTTCATCGCGGTCACGCGCTACGGCGACTTGAAGCTGGGCGGCGAAGACGACGATCCGGAATTCTCGGTCGGCAGCTGGTTTGCCATGCTGTTCGCCGCCGGCATGGGCATCGGCCTGGTGTTCTGGGGCGTGGCCGAGCCGATCTCGCATTACGCCGATGCGCCCCCCGGAGTCATCTCGGGCACCCCCGAGGCGGCCAACGCCGGCATGCGCTATGCGTTCTTCCACTGGGGTGTGCATCCGTGGGCCGTGTACAGCGTCGTCGCGCTGTCGATCGCATTCTTCCAGTATCGCCGCAACGGTGACGCCCTGATCAGTACCTCCACCAGCGCGCTGCCATGGAAGCCGGTCCATCGCATGGCGGGGCTGTTCAACGGCCTGGCGGTGATCGCCACTGCGTTCGGCGTGGCGGCGTCGCTGGGCATGGGCGCACTGCAGATCAACAGCGGTTTCCAGGCCTTGTTCGGGGTCGAGGTCAGCGACCGCATGCAGGTGGCCATCATCGTTGTCACCGCCGTGCTGTTCATGGTCTCGGCAGTGACCGGCGTCGAACGCGGCATCAAGTACCTGTCGACCTTCAACATGGGGCTGGCCATATCCCTGACCCTGGCCGTGTTTGTCCTCGGCCCGACGGTGGCGATCATCGATACCTTCACCAACACGCTGGGGAGCTACCTCAGCGAGCTGGTCCGGATGAGCCTGCGCGCCACCCCGTTCCGCGACAGCAGCTGGGTCGGCGGCTGGACCATTTTCTATTGGGCGTGGTGGATTTCCTGGTCGCCTTTCGTGGGGCTGTTCATCGCCCGCGTGTCGCGCGGGCGCACGATCCGCGAATTCATTTTCGGTACCATGCTGGCGCCGTCGCTGGCGGCATTTGTCTGGTTCTCGGTGTTCGGCGGCAGCGCGCTGTACATGGAAATCTGGCAGGACGTGCCGATTGCAGAAGCGGTCAAGGCCGACGTGTCGACCGCAATGTTCGCGATGTTCGACGCGATGCCGTTCGGGGCAGTCATGTCGTTCGCGGCAACCCTCGTGGTGCTGGTGTTCTTCGTGACCTCGGGCGACTCGGCGGTACTGGTGCTTGGCATGATGAGTACTGGTGGCAATCCGAACCCGCCGGCGCGCATCAAACTCATATGGGGCACGCTGGTGGCCGGCATCGCGATCAGCCTTTTGCTTGCCGGTGGGCTGAAAGCGGTGCAGACGGCGACCATCGTGTTCGCGCTGCCATTTACGCTGGTGATTGTTTTGATGGTGGTCTCGCTGTGGCGCGCGATCCGGCATGACCGCAAGGAGGAGGACCAGCGCGAACGCGAGCTGCGCCGCCGCATGCGCCAGATGACACAGCAATAGGACGGCCATGCGCATCCTTTGGACCTATCTGCGCCCCCACTGGCGCCTGGCCGGACTGGCGCTGCTGCTCGCTACCGTCAGCCAGGTGCTGGCGCTGGTCGACCCGATCATCTTCGGCACAATCGTCGACGACTATGCGATCGGGCGCGCCGGCAAGACCGAGGACCAGCTGATCGCCGGCGTGGCGAAGCTGCTTGGCCTGGCCGTTCTGGTCGCGGTGCTCTCGCGCGCCGCTAAGGCCCTGCAGGAATACGTCACCCGCCTGGTGGTGCAGAAGCTCGGCACGCGCATGTTCAACGACGGCCTCAAACAGCTGCTGCGCCTGAAGTTCCAGGAGTTCGAGGACATGCGCAGCGGCGAGTCGCTGTCGCTGCTGCAGAAGGTGCGCGCCGACTGCGAGCGCTTCATCAACGCCTTCATCAACACCTTGTTCGCGTCCCTGGTCGGCGTCAGCTTCCTGGTCTGGTACTCGGTCACCAAGCACTGGCTGCTGGTTCCGGTGTTCCTCGTAGGCGTACTGGTCATGGGCGGGCTTACCGGCCTGCTCAGCCGCGAAATCAAAAGCCAGCAGCGCTCCATCACGCGCGAGACCAACCGCAACTCGGGCTTCATCACCGAGTCGCTGCGTAATATCGAATTGATCAAGAGCCTCGGCCTGACCTTCCCCGAGATCCGCCGCCTGCATGCGCAGACCGAAACGATCTTCGCGCTCGAGATGACGAAGGTGAAGCGCATCCGCCTGCTGTCGTTCCTGCAGGGGACCACGCTGAGCGTGCTGAAGCTGTCGATCCTGTTCGCGCTGCTGTGGCTGATCTTCCGCGATGTGCTCAGTACCGGCGAGCTGATTGCGATGCAGTTCATCTCGGTGGCGATCTTCGCGCCGCTGCAGGAACTGGGCAACATCATCGTGGCCTGGCGCGAAGCCGACGCCTCGCTGCTGAACTTTGCCGCGCTGATGGACAAGCCGGTCGAGCGGCGCCCGGAAACGCCGATCGACATTGGCCGCGTTACCCATGTACGCTTCGCCAACGTCAGCTTCCGCCACAAAGGCGCACCGGACGACGCCGTGCGCGACGTGTCGTTCGACGCGGGGCTGGGCGATACGATCGCCTTCGTCGGCCCGTCGGGATCGGGAAAATCGACGCTGGTCAAACTGCTGGTGGGCCTGTACGCGCCCACCAGCGGCGGCGTGTTCTACAACGACATTTCCACCAACGACTTCCGCTACAACCTGGCGCGCCGCCAGATCGGGCTGGTGACGCAGGAGACGCACCTGTTTGCCGGGTCGATCCGCGAGAACATCCGCTACGTGCAGCCTGACGCCACCGACGCCGAGATCGTCACCGCGATGGAGCAGGCCGCGTGCTCGTACCTGCTCGACAAGTCGCCCGAAGGCCTCGACACGGTGATCGGCGAAATGGGCATGAAGCTGTCGGGCGGCGAACGCCAGCGCCTGGCGATTGCGCGCGCGCTGATCCGCAAGCCGCCGCTGCTGATTTTTGATGAGGCCACGTCGGCGCTCGACTCGCTGACCGAAGAGCAGGTCAGCAACACGGTGCGCAACGTCTCTGCGCAGCGCACCCGGATGACGATGCTGATCGCGCACCGGCTGTCGACGATCATGCACGCCGATACGATTTTCGTGCTGGAGAAGGGGAGCATCGTGGAGCAGGGCACGCACGCCGACCTGCTTGAGAAGCACGGCCTGTATTACGCGATGTGGCGCCAGCAGGTGGGGGAGCGGCCTTCGCTGGTGCCGCACGAAAGCCTGCTTTAATACGCCGGGGAGCGGATCGCTCGGCTCCCCGGTTGGTCCAGCTTACTTGTACAGCAGCTGCGGTAGCCACAATCCGATGGCCGGGAACGTGTACAGCAGGATGATGCCGATTACCTGGATCGCCATGAACGGCAGCATGCCCATGAAGATCTGGTTCAGCGTCACGTGCGGCGGCGCCACGCCCTTCAGGTAGAAGGCCGACATCGCAACAGGCGGCGACAGGAACGCGGTCTGCAGGTTCATCGCCACCAACAGGCCGAAGAACAGCGGGTCGATGTTGAAGTGCGCCAGCAGCGGCACGAAGATCGGCATGAAGATGACGATGATCTCGGTCCACTCCAGTGGCCAGCCGAGCAGGAAGATGATGACCTGCGCCAGGATCATGAACTGGATCGGG
>DASWSX010000292.1:0-6352 GCA_036402435.1 Telluria sp.
TGGCCATACACTGGCCTCAAGCGAAATGTAGCTTATCTGTTTAAATGGCATCGCGGAAGAGGAACATATGAATAACGTGCACAACAAAATCGACGCGGCAGCAGGCGCCCAATTTTTCGGCCGGTGTTCGTTCGTCCGCAATCTCGCCGCCGGCATGCTGGTTGCCGGTCTGGCCATGTCTGGCGCCCATGCTGGCCCTGGGGACCGTGACGACGCGCAGCGCGCATCGCAGCGTGCGGAACGCCAGATCACGCCATCGGAGCGCCAGGAGCGCGTGCGCCAGTTCGACCAGCGCCAGTTCGACGAACGCAACTTCGAGGCGCGTGCCGAAGAACAGCGCCGCCAGCTGCAGATGCAGCAGGAGCAGCAGCAACAGAATGCCGAATCGTCGCGCCGCGGCGGACGGCTGACGCCCGACGAGCGCCGCGACCTGCGCCGCCAGATCAATGAAGCAGGCATGGACCTGTACCGGAAACCCCCGCGCCGCTAAATCCGGCCCCCAAATTGTCATTTTTTTGTGACAATTGATGACTTTCTCATTGCCATTTGTTTACAAGGGTGTACATCGTGCTACCCTTGTCGACACTTACCTCGAGGGTAAGTGTGTTAGCATAACTGCAATGGTCATCAGCCTGGGGTAACGCGTGTCAATCGAGTCTTTAGCAGGGCAGCCTGCGTCTGTGTCCGCCAGCGCGGAAGCGGGCGCGGCCGGGCTTGAACCGGGCCTCGTCGCACGCCCGGACGGCCTGTATGCCGACCCGGCCGTACCGTCGGCCGTGTTCGCGGCCACGCTCGAGCGCATCTTCAGTTCCAACCGCTACATCGGCGGCATCGACTATCCCGCATTGATTAAAACGCTGTATGGCCATGGGCCCGAGCGCGCGCCGGCGGGCAGCCTGGTTCGCATCGGCTCGGCCATCGAAAACTTCGCGCCCGAACGGCGCGGCCTGTACAAGGCCGTCAAGATCAACGCCGGTAAGGCAGAATACTACTTCGAACCGGTGTACCTGGCCGACCCGGAAAACCCGGACGGCGCAGGCGTGCAGGCGCGGCTCGACGCGGGCGAGTTCGTGGCCGACCTGTGGACCAAAGGTATCCGCTTCGGCATCGACATCGACGCAGTCAAGGCCGCGATCGCAACCGGTAAATCCGAGCGCGTGACGGTGGCGCAGCAGTGCGACGCCGAGCCGGGCATCGACGCCCACGTCATTGAAATCAGCGACGACCTGCACCGCAGCGACGCGCCGCGCCAGCTCGCCAACGGCAAGCTGGACCTGATGGCGTTCCAGAACCGCTTCCCGCAGGTGCAGGAAGGCGCGCGGCTGCTCAAGAAGGTGCCGCGCTCGGACGGCGTCAATGGCTTCGACCTGTCCGGCCGCATGCTGGAGCCGGCGATCCCGCAGGACATCGACCTGCGCGCGTGGTCGGGCCCGGGCACCACCGTCGAAGCCACCGGCGAGGGCGAGTTCCTGGTCGCCATGCAGGCCGGCTTCCTGAATGTCGAGCGCGAGACGTCCCAGGTGTCGGTGGGCGACAAGATCATCAGCCGCGACGGCGTCAGCGCGCGCACCACGGGCAACCTGCAGCTCGAAGGCGACTACGAGGAATTCGGCGAAGTGCAGGAAAAGCGCGTCATCGAAGGCGAGGGCATCACCGTGCACGCCGATGTGTACGGGAACATCGTCTCGCGCGGCGGCGCGGTGGTATTGAACAGCAACCTGGTGGGCGGCTCGGCCCACAACGCCTGCGGCGACATCACGGTCAAGGGTGTCGCATCGAACGCGGTCATCCAGACCCGGGAGGGCGAGGTGCGGCTGGCGCGCGCCGAAAGCTGCGTCATTTCAGGCACCCGCGTGTTCATCGAACACGCCGTCAACTGCGAGATCCTCGCCGACGACATCGTCATCAACCAGGCCGAGGGCTGCGCCGTGGCGGCACGCCGCATCGGCATCGAATCGGCAGGCGCGCGCAAGCAAAGCGAAATGCTGGTGTTTGTGCTGCAGCCGGACTGCAAGCGCATCGACGAAGTCATGACGCAGATCGGCGAGCGGGTCGCGGCGTTCGGCCAGCTGGTTGTCCAGCGCAAGGAAGACATGCAGGCGCTGACCGCACAGCCCGAAGTGCGCCAATACATGCAGCTTGCAACCCGCGTGCGCAAGGGCGAGCTGACGCTGACGCCGGAACAGGCGCCGCAATTCCAGAAGATGGGCGCGGCGGTCGGGCCGGCCCTCAAGGCGATCGGCAAGCTGTCGGAAGAGGTGAAGACCGCGGAGGCAGAGGAGCAGGCAGGGGCGGCCTTGCTGGCGCAGCTGCAGGAACAGCGCCGCGCCAGCGCGGGCGGCAATTCGGTCAAGGTCAGCATGCTGACCGGCGACACGACGATCCGCACCATCAGCTACCATCCGGACGGCAGCAGCACCTACGACAAGTCGGTGAAAGAGATCAAGGCCATGCTGCGCGCGAACGTACCGGCGGGCGAGCGAATCTTCTCGGGCAGCGTCGGGTCGGTCGACTGGGACAGCGGCGCGCAGTAAGCCGCGCCGCCGCTACTGCTTCTTGCGCCGCGCGCGCGGCTTGGGCCGCGCCGGCGTGGCGTCTTCGCGCTGCAGGCGCTGCTGCAGGAGCGCCAGTACCGCCGCCTCTTCGGGCTGCAGCTCGTGCAGCTCGCCCACCAGTTCCTGCTCGGTTCGCGTGCGCAGCGCTTCCAGCACGGTGCCTTCCAGGTAAGCGTCGATAATCGCCGGGTGCACATAGCACTTGCGGCAGATCGACGGCGTGTTCCCCAGCTTTTCGGCCACCGATTCGATCGCGCGCACGATGTTTTTCTTGGCCTGCGCTTCCGAGTCGAACTTCTCGAACTCCTGCAGCGCCAGTGCCGCCAGGACGGTGCCGGACCAGGTGCGGAAATCCTTGGCGGTATAGTCCTCGCCGGTGACCTGGCGCAGGTACTCGTTGACGTCGGCCGAGTCGATGGTGTGCGGCTCGCCGTGCTCGTCGACGTACTGGAACAGCTCCTGCCCGGGCAGGTCGCGGGTGCGCTGGATGATGCGCGCGAGGCGCCGGTCCTCGACCTTCACCGCATGGAACACGCCGCTCTTGCCGCGGAAGCGGAATTCAACGGCCTTGCCGTCGATGTGCACATGGCGGTTGCGCAACGTGGTCAGCCCGAACGACTTGTTGGTGCGCGCGTATTCCTCGTTCCCGATCCTCATCATGGTCAGCTCAAGCAGGTAGACCACGGTGGCCAGCACCTTCTCGCGCGGCAGTCCGTGCAGCTTGAGCGCCGCGTCGACCTGGCGCCGGATCGCCGGCAGCGCCTTGCCGAAATTGAGCATGCGTTCGTACTTGACCTCGTCGCGCAGGTGGCGCCATTTCGCATGATATCGGTACTGCTTGCGGCCCTTCGCATCGCGGCCGGTGGCCTGCAGGTGGCCGTTGGCCTGGCTGCAGATCCACACGCCGGTCCACGCGGGCGGAATCACCAGCGACTTGATGCGGGCCAGGGTGACCTCGTCGGTCACCTTGTCGCCACCGGCGTCGACATAGTGGAACGCGCCCGGGCTGCCCTGGCGCGAAATGCCGGGACGGGTATCGCTGACGTAGCGCAGCCCCGCCGATTTTGCGGCGGCGGGCGCGTCCATATTCGGTAGCGGGCTGGCCGCAGGCATTGCTTCGCTTCTCATGTGCCCTCGGGGAACTTGTGTTTTTGGCATAGTACACGCGTATCGTTTTGAGGGGCGGCCAGCAGGAAGCGCGGGGGACTGACTGTTGATAGCAGTCAACAAAGGCCGGGCCGTCTGACTCTACACTGGGTCTTCGTTACCTTGCCGCAACCCGCAGCGACGAAAGGATTACCATGAACCTAACCAGTCCGGCCGGCGACAGCCAGGTCGAATTCCTGAGCTTCAGGCTTGGCGGTCTCGAGTATGGGCTGGACTTTCGCAAGGTGCAGGAACTGCGCAGCCTGAAGTCGCTCGAACGCTTCGCGTCGGACGGCGAGATCGTCGCAGGCGTAGCGGTCTCGCGCGGCGTCATCATGCCGATCGTCGACATGCGGGTGGCGTTCAGCGACGGGCCGCGGCCGCTGGCGCAGACCGACGTGATCATCCTGCAGCTGTCGAGCTGCATCATGGGGATGGTGGTGGATGGCGTGACCGACATGGTGACGCTGTCGCCGGCGCAGATATCGCCGCTGCCGGTGAACCCCGAAACGGGCGACGCGGTGTGCGACTACCTGATCGGGATCGGCGAAGTGGACGGGCGCCGGCTGATCCTGATCGACATCGACAAGCTGATGTCGATCAGGCGCAGCGCCGTAAAGCAGCCGGAGGGCGTGCAGCAGGCCGCGTAAGCCTTACGCGGCGATGCCTTCCAGCTGTTCCTGCAGTTCCATCCATTCCCCCTCAAGCTGCGCCAGGTCCCTCGTGTAGAACGACTGGTCCGCCAGCAGCGCCTTCAGCTTGGCCTTGTTGGGCGCCTCGTAGATCGTTGGCTCGGCCAGCTTCGCATCGACTTCGTTTTTCTGCTCGGTGCGTTTCGCAATCTGCTCTTCCAGGCGTTTCAGCTTGTTCTCGATCGGCTTCCGCAAGGTGGCCAGGCGCTGGCGCTGCTCGGCGTCCTGGCGCTTCTGGTCCTTGCTGCTGACCGCAGGCGCGGCGGCCGGGGCAGCCACCGGGGAGGCGGCCGGGAATGACGTCTTGTTCTCCTTGCCGGCTGCCGGCAGCACGCTGGTGCCCTTGCCAAGCTTGGTCTGGAACAGCCAGTCCTTGTAGTCGTCCAGGTCGCCGTCGAACGGCTGCAGGCGGCCGTCGGCGACGATGATGAACTGGTCGGTGGTGGCGCGCAGCAGGTGGCGGTCGTGCGAGACGACGACCAGCGTGCCTTCGAACTGCGCCAGCGCCATCGTCAGCGCCTCGCGCGTCTCGAGGTCGAGGTGGTTGGTCGGTTCATCGAGCAGCAGCAGGTTAGGGCGCTGCCACACGATCAGGGCCAGCGCCAGGCGCGCCTTCTCGCCGCCGGAGAACGGGCGGATCGGGCTGGTCACCATCGTGCCCGGGAAGTTAAAGCCGCCCAGGAAGTTGCGCAGCTCCTGCTCGCGCACCGTCGGCGCGATCTTCGCAAGGTGCCACAGCGGCGACTCGTCGTGGCGCAGCATCTCGACCTGGTGCTGGGCGAAGTAGCCGATCGACAGGCCCTTGCCGATGGTCGCGTCGCCGGTCAGCGGCGCAAGTTCGCCCGCGATGGTCTTGATCAGGGTCGACTTGCCGGCGCCGTTGACGCCCAACAGGCCGATGCGCTGGCCGATCTGCAGCGAGAACTTGATGTTTGAGACGATGGTCTTGTCGCCGACCTTGTCGCCGTGGCCGTCGAGGATCGGATAGCCGGCGTTGACGTCTTCCATCACCAGCAGCGGATTCGGGGCCGACAGCGGCTCGCGGAATTCGAACGAGAATTCGGCGGCGGCGCGCAGCGGGGCCAGTTCTTCCATCTTGGCCAGCGCCTTCATGCGGCTCTGGGCCTGGCGCGCTTTCGAGGCCTGCGCCTTGAAGCGGTTCACGAACGACTCGAGGTGGGCGCGCTGGCGCATCTGCTTCTCGAGGGCGCCGGCGGCCAGGATCATCTGGGCGGCGCGCTGGCGTTCGAAGCCGGAGTAGTTGCCCGAGTAGCGTTTCAGCTTGCGCTCGTCGATGTGGACGATGACGTTGACGATTTCGTCGAGGAAGTCGCGGTCGTGCGAAATGATGATCAGGGTGCCCGGGTAGCGTTTCAGCCAGTCTTCCAGCCAGATGATCGCATCGAGGTCAAGGTGGTTGGTCGGCTCGTCAAGCAGCAGCAGTTCGGAAGGGCACATCAGCGCCTGCGCCAGGTTCAGGCGCATGCGCCAGCCGCCCGAGAACGATGCCACCGGCTGCTGCATCTGCTCCATCGAGAAGCCAAGGCCCAGCAGCAGCTGTTCGCCGCGCGACTGCACCGTGTAGGCGTCGGCGTCGGCCAGCGCGCTGTAGATCTCGCCGATGGCGATGCCATTGTCTGTGGTTTCAGGCTCGGACTCGAGGCGCTCGAGTTCGGACTGCAGCTTGCGCAGGTTGACGTCGCCGTCGATGGCGTAATCCAGCGCTGCGCGGTCCAGCGGCGGGGTTTCCTGGGCCACGTAGGCCATGCGCCACTTGGACGGGAAGTCGATCTCGCCCTGGTCCGGGTGCAGCTCGTTGCGCAGCATGGCGAACAGGCTGGATTTGCCGGCGCCGTTGGCGCCGATCAGGCCGATCTTGTCGCCGGGGTTGAGCGTGAGGTCCACGCCTTCGAGCAGCGGTTTGGTGCCGCGCATGAGGCTTACGTTGATGAAGCGGAT
>DASWSX010000293.1:0-6684 GCA_036402435.1 Telluria sp.
CGACGACGACAGCTGGATGCCCCCGGCCGCATGGCGCCAGGCGCCTACCAGCGCCGGCAGGCAGGCGATGGCGCGCACGGCCATGCCGCCGCCGCGCACGCGCTGCACGCCGTAGTTGACGCGGATCGCGGCCGCTTCGCCGCTGGCGGCCACCTGGCCGTATTCGCGCGCCAGGTTAACCACTTCATCGGCCGTGATACCGCAGGTGCCGGCGGTGCGCTCCGGCGTCCATTCGGCCGCGCGCACTTTCAGCTGTTCGAAGCCGATGGTGTGCTGCGCGATGTAGTCGTGGTCGAGCAGGTTATCCCGGATCAGCACATGCATCATGCCCAGCGCGAGCGCCGAGTCTGTGCCCGGCAGCAGCGCGATGTGCTGGTGGCACTTCTCGGCGGTCAGCGAGCGGTATGGATCGATCGCGATCAGCCTGGCGCCGCGGCGCTTGGCTTCCTGCGCGCGGGTCCAGAAGTGCAGGTTCGATGCGATCGGGTTGCCGCCCCAGATGATGATCAGTTTCGCATCCTGGAACTGCTCCATGTCGGTGCCGATCGAGGCGCCGACGGTGTACCTGTAGCCGGTGGCGCCGGCGCTGGCGCAGATGGTGCGGTCGAGCAGCGAGGCGCCCAGCTGGTTGAAGAAGCGCATCGACATCGATTCGCCCTGGACCAGTCCCATGGTGCCGCAATAGCTGTACGGGAGGATCGCCTGCGGGTCGCGCGCGGCGATGCCTTTCAGGCGCGCTGCGATGGTGTCGAGCGCTTCGTCCCAGCCGATGCGCTCGAACTTGCCCTCGCCTTTTTTCCCGACCCGCTTCATCGGGTGCAGCAGGCGCTCTTCGTGATAGGTGCGCTCGGCGTAGCGCGCGACCTTGGTGCACAGGACGCCCGCCGTGGTCGGGTGGTCCGGGTCGCCCTTGACCTCCGTCGCGACGCCGTCCTCGACAGTAATCAGGAGCGCGCAGGTGTCGGGACAGTCGTGCGGGCAGGTTGCCCGGACTTGGGTGGTGGTCATGAAAATTCCAGGGAAAAAATCGTGCTTGAAACCGTTACTGTAAACGATTCCGGGCCGGCCGTTACGCTGATGTCCCGTACTGGCCGACATAGGATGAGAAGGCTACAATGGCTCATTAGCATTCCTGCATCAATTGGAGAACATGATGAAACTTGTTGAACCGATTATCGCGTTCCAGGCTGAGCTGCAACAGATACGCCGCGACCTGCATGCGCACCCGGAACTTTGCTACGAAGAAGAACGCACCGCCGACATCGTTGCGGCGCGCCTGACCGAATGGGGCATCCCGGTGGTGCGCGGACTGGGCGTGACGGGCGTCGTGGGCATCATCAAGAACGGCAGCTCCGACCGTGCGATCGGGCTGCGCGCCGACATGGACGCTTTGCCAATGCAGGAAGTGAACAGTTTCGCGCACGCGTCGCGCCATGCCGGCAAGATGCACGCCTGCGGCCACGATGGCCACACGGCCATGCTGCTGGGCGCTGCGCATTACCTGGCGACAAACCGACACTTCGACGGCACCGTCTACGTGATTTTCCAGCCGGCTGAAGAAGGCGGCGGCGGCGCGCGCCGCATGATGGACGACGGCTTGTTCAAGCAATTCCCGATGGAAGCCGTGTACGGCATGCACAACTGGCCGGGCCTGGAAGCGGGCAGTTTCGGCGTTGTTGCCGGCCCGATGATGGCGTCGAGTAATGAGTTCCGCGTCGTGGTGAAAGGCAAGGGAGCGCATGCGGCCCAGCCGCACCGGGGCGTGGATCCGGTGATGGTGGCGGTGCAGATCGCGCAGTCATGGCAGACGATCATTTCGCGCGAAAAGAACCCGCTCGATACGGCCGTGCTGTCGATCACGCAGATCCACGCCGGCAGCGCCACCAACGTCATTCCGGATGAGGCCGTGCTGATCGGCACGGTACGCACCTTCACCACCGGGGTGCTGGACCTGATCGAGCGCCGCATGGAAGAGATCGCAAACGGCGTCGCCGCCGGGTTCAACGCGAAAGTCGATTTCGGTTTCAAGCGGAACTATCCGCCGCTGGTGAACCATGCGAAGGAAACCGCGTTCGCGATTGAGGCAATGAAGGCGGTGGCTGGCGCGGACCGGGTGAACACCAATGTCGAGCCGACCATGGGCGCGGAAGACTTCGCCTTCATGCTGCAGGAAAAGCCGGGCTGCTACGTTTTCATCGGCAACGGCGAAGGCGACCACCGCGCAGGCGGGCATGGCCTCGGCCCTTGCCAGCTGCATAACGCCAGTTACGACTTCAACGATAACCTGCTGCCAGTCGGCGCAAGCTACTGGGTCCGGCTGGCGGAGATGAGCCTGCCCCTGCGTTAAGGCAGCTTGTCGGGGCCGGCGCCCAGCCGCTGGCCCGGGTTCAGCTTTTCCACAGCCAGCAGCGCGGCGGACTGGTCGGCATTCGGGTAGTCCGCCGCGATGTCCTGGTAATGCTGCGTGACCAGCGCCGTGACCGGCAAGACCACGCCGGCATGCGCCGCGGCCGCCAGCACGTTGTGCAGGTCTTTCAGCTGGCTCTTCACCTGCCCGCCAGGAAGGAAGTTGCGGTCGAGCATGCGCTGGCCGTGGACGTCCAGGATGCGGCTTTCTGCGAAGCCACCGCGAATCGCGGCGCGCACGGCGGCCGGGTCGGCGCCAGCGGCCTGCGCCAGCAGCAATGCTTCGGCCACGATATTCAAGGTTCCACCAACGATCAGCTGGTTGCACAGTTTGGCCACCTGTCCGCTGCCGGCCGGGCCGACCAGGGTCGGCCGCCCCATTGCTTTCAGGATGGGCTCGGCGGCGGCGAAATCGTGCACGCTGCCCCCGGCCATGATCGCCAGCGTGCCGGCCTCAGCGCCCGAGACGCCGCCGGACACGGGTGCATCGAGGAACCGGCGCCCGAGCGCCTCAAGCTTTCCACTGAAGGCGACGGCTTCGTCCTGGCGCGTGGAACTCATGTCGATCCACAGCGCGCCGGGCTGGAGCGCCGGCAGGGCGGCATCGATGACCTGGCCAACTACCGCGCCCGATTCGAGCATCGAAATAACAACGTCGGCGCCCCGCACCGCTTTCAGCAGGTCGGGCTCGGCTTTGGCACCGCTGCCGGACAGCGCCGCAGCTTTGGCAAAGGTGCGGTTCCAGGCGCAGACCTTGACACCATGTGCCAGTAGGCGAGCAACCATCGGCGCCCCCATCAGTCCAATCCCAAGGAAGGTGATATTCGGCGTGGTCAAGGCATCCTCGTTGGAAGTTTTATGGGGACAGTTTAACAATTACGAAGCTGGCAACATGAATTTTCTATCGTCGGTAGAATACCCGCTCCCACGCTGCAACGGCCAGCGCACCCTCGAATGGAAGTAGAAATGTTAATTGCAAAATCATTGATTCAATTTTCGTTGGCGGCGCTGACCGCCGCACTTGTTTCATTCCCGGCCATTGCCGCTGAAACAATGTTTGATACAGCATCGCTGGAACTCGGCACCACCTCGAAAGCGCGCATGGTGCGCCTGGGCGTGCAGTCGCAATGGGGCAAACAGTGGTTCAACTCAAACGGAACACATCTCTCCGGCTACTGGGACCTGTCGCTTGCACAATGGCGAATGACGGCTCATCGAAACATTGCCGGTGAGAACCAGAACATTACCAGCCTCGGCGCGACACCGGTGTTTCGCTTCCAGGCCAATGACAAGCTGGGCTGGTATGCCGAGGGCGGCATCGGCCTGAACCTGCTGTCGAAGCTGTACAACAATGACGGCAGCGAGCTGTCGACACATTTGCAGTTCGGCGACCATATCGGTGCCGGTTACGTCTCTGCGACCGGCTGGGATTTCGGTATGAAGATACAGCACTTCTCCAACGGCGGATTCAAAAAGCCGAACGGAGGCGTCAATTTCCTGATCATCAAGGCAGCGCGGGCTTTCTGACCATGATTTTGGGTTGACAGCGTCGCGGCTGATTTCGATCAACCATTACGCTGTGCAGTCCTGCCAGATCCACCTTCCCACTGGTAACATTTCCTTGCCGCATTAACGCAGGAGATGTCCATGAAACCGCCGACTCTTTGTCTCTGCCTGATGCTGGCCGCCGCGCCGGCAGCAGCGTCGACCAGCTGGATCACGGCGGGCGACGCCGCCTACCTCAAGATCCGCAAAATTCAACCGACCGCGCAAGTGCGCGGCACCCGCGCCGCAGGGATTGCCGGTACCGAGAAGCTCCACCTACTCGAGGTGAAGACGAAGGACCTCGAGAGGTTGACAGGCGCGCTGCACCGTGAGCTGAAGCACTGTGGCGGCTTCATGTACCACGCGAGCGAGGCCGACGGCCGCCGCGCGCTGGCGATGACCGACGCGACTCCGCCGGCGTCGCTGACGAGGCCGGCCTACACCATCTCCAACCAGGCGATCGTCGCACCGATGCTCCAGCAGATGCAGGATACGCAAATCCGCGAGACGATTGCCGGGCTGACGGGTTTTGCCAACCGCTATTACACCTCGGCGCCTGGCATCGCCGCGTCCGACTGGCTCAAGGCGAGGTGGGCAGCGATGGCAAACGGCAAGGGCCATATTTCCATCGCACAGTACGCGCACCTTCGCCACGACCAGCGTTCGGTGATCGCAACCATTGAGGGAAGCGACAAGGCGGGCGAGATCATCGTGCTGGGCGCGCATCTCGACACGATCAACCTGCTGGGGACGAAGGACAGCACCAAAGCGCCCGGGGCGGACGACGACGCATCCGGAGTCGCCGGCCTGACCGAGGTGCTGCGCGTGGCGGCGGCCAGCGGCTACAAGCCGCGGCGCACCATCAAGCTCATTGCGTACGCCGCCGAGGAAGTCGGCTTGCGGGGATCGCAGGAAATCGCGCAGGAGTACAAAAAGAATGGAGCGAATGTCGTAGGCGTGATGCAGCTGGACATGACCAACTTTAAGGGATCGGATAACGACATTTATCTCATCACCGATTACACCCATGTGCCACAGAACCAGTTCCTCCTGAACCTTGTGAAAACCTACCTGCCGACTTTAACGGTCGGATATGACAAGTGCGGCTATGCCTGCTCGGACCATGCGTCGTGGAACGCGCAAGGCTATCCGGCGTCGATGCCGTTTGAGTCGGAAATGAAGAAAGACAACCCGCGCATTCACACCGCCAGCGACACCCTGGCCAATAGCGGAAACCAGGCACTGCATGCGCTCAAGTTCGCGCGGCTGGCGGCAGCTTATGCTGTCGAGCTGGGTAGCGAAAGCGCTACGGCAGCGAAGAAATAAAGCGCAGCCGTTCAGGCGGCGGCACACGGCAGCGATACGGTAAAGGCGCTGCCTTTGCCCTCGCCCTCGCTGAATGCGGACACTGTTCCGCCGTGCAGCTCAACCAGCTTCTGCACCAGCGCCAGGCCGAGGCCAAGTCCGCTGCTGTTGCGCTCGCTCGTCGACTCGCCCCGCGTGAACAGGCCGAACACTTCCGGCATGCGTTCCTTGGAAATCCCGACCCCCGTGTCGGTCACCTTGATGACCACCGCGCCGGCGGCCTGCGACATGGCGATATCGATGCGGCCGCCTGTCGGCGTATAGCGGACCGCGTTCCCGGCGATATTGCCGATTATCTGGAGGAGCCGGGTCCGGTCGCCGGAAACGATGCAATCCTGCCCGGCCAGCGAAAGGTGGACTGCATGCCCCTTCTCGCTGACAAGTCCGTGCAGCTGCTCGACCGCGTCATGGATGACCGCCCGCATGTCGACCCGCTCCTGCCTCAGGAGGATCAGCCCCCGCGACACACGCGAAATGTCGATCAGGTCCTCGACGAGCCTGCTCATGTGGCCGATCTGGCGGGAGATCAGTTTCCCCAGTTGCACGGTACGGTCGGCGTCCGGTTTCTGCGTTTCCAAAATGCTTGCCGCCATGCCCGCAGCCGATAAAGGATTGCGCAGCTCGTGGGCCAGGATCGCGAGGAACTCGTCCTTCCGCACATCGGCGTCGCGCAGGGCCTCACGCGCGAGGTAGACCTCGGTCACGTCGCGCGACACCGCCATCAGTTTATGGGTCGCGCCACTGGCGTTGAGCACCGGCGACACGATGACGTCCCACCAGCGCGGTGAGCCCTTGGCGGTCGGGCAGAATGCCGCAAACTGCGTACGTTCGCCGCGGGTTGCGGTATTAATCGCATTGGTGACGATGTGCCTGGATTCCGCCGGCCACAATTCGATCCATTTCTCGCCATAAATGTCGTCGAGGCTGCCCAGCTCGAGGGCCGCGACTGCGCCCGGGTTGATTTCAACGATGTCGCCGTCCAGGCTCACGATCTTGATGCAATCGAGGCTGCTCTGAAAAAGCTGAGCGTCAATCTCGCCGGTTGGCGAAAGATAGGTCGTGCATTGGGTCTCAGGCATGGGCATTGGGCGTGATCTAATCGGAGGCGCACGCCGTCGATCGGGAGCAGGTTAAATGGGAAAACGATATGGTACGCGGGATAAATCGATCCACCGCAAAATTATCGCATATTAATAATTTAGGCCCGATTCGCCTCACAAACCACGAGACGAAAAAAAACCCGCCGGCACACGCCAACGGGTTTTTTTCTTATAACTAGCCTGACGATAACCTACTTTCACACTGGTTGCAGCACTATCATCGGCGCAAAGTCGTTTCACGGTCCTGTTCGGGATGGGAAGGGGTGGG
>DASWSX010000294.1:0-1762 GCA_036402435.1 Telluria sp.
CTTGACGTTCATGTTCAGGAACACGCGGCCGTCGTGGGTGATGGTCGGGGTGACCTTCAGCTCCAGCAGCACGTCCTTGAACTGCACGTTCGGGATCGGGATCGTCGTGCTGCCCTGCGACGGCGAGATCGTCACGTAGCCGACTTCCTGGCCCTGGCGGATCACCGCCTCACGCTGGTTGCTGGTCACCAGGCGCGGGTTGGAGATCACTTCGCCGCGACCTTCTTCCTGCATCGCCGACAGTTCGATGTCGAGCGCGTAGCCGGCGTTGAGGATCTGCAGCGCCACCGAGCCGGCGGGGTTCAGCACGCCCAGGTTGCTCATCGGGCCCTTGAACAGTGTCGGCAGGTCGCCGGACTCGGCGGCCTCGGCGAACGAGCCGCGCGTCTGGTCGTTGTTCTCGATCGTGTCGTTGAAGAAGTACTTGCCGTCCTTCGTGCCGGCGATGCCGAAGCGTGCACCAAGCTCGCGGGCGAAGGTGTCCTGCGCGATCACGACGCGGCCTTCGATCAGCACCTGGTCAACCGGACGGTCGATCACGTGGATCAGCTGCTTCATCTCCGCGATCTTCTTCGGGATGTCGCTGATCATCAGGGTGTTGGTGCGCTCGTCGGCGACCAAGCGACCACGCGGCGAGAGGAAGCCGCTGTCATTGTTGGTATTGCCGCCGCCACCGCCCTGACCACCACTACCACCGCCGCCGATGCCCTTGGCCTCGGTAAGCGCTTTGAAGATCTGCGCGGCGTTGTGATAGTTGATCTGGACATACTCGGTCTGCAGGTCGACGCGGTTGTCCAACGCGATGCGCGCGTCTTCCTTGTCCTGCTCGTACTTGGCGATCTCGGCCTGCGGGGCGACCCACACGACGTTGCCGCTGCGGCGCTTGTCCAGGCCCTTGGCCTGCAGGACGATGTCCAGCGCCTGGTCCCACGGCACGTTCATCAGTCGCAGGGTGACGTTGCCCGATACCGTGTCGGCGGCAACGACGTTCAGCCCGGACTCTTCGGCAATCAGCTGCAGCACGGTGCGAACCGGCACGTCCTGGAAGTTGAACGTCACCGGACGGCCGCTGTAGCTGCGCGCACCGGTGGCCGGCGCCTTGCCCGTCGTCGACTGGCCGACGGCGCGGCCGTTGGCGGCGCCGGTACGCGGCACGATCTCGACGATGTATTCGCGACCCGTCTGGTAAGCCATCGATTCGAAGTTGCCGCTCATGTCGAGCACGAGCTGCGTGCCGGCGCCGCTGGTGCGCGCGTCGATGCGCTGCACCGGCGTGGCGAAGTCGACCACGTTCAGCGGCTTGCGCAGCGAGTCGGGCAGCTTGGCGTTGCCGACGTTGACCACGACGCTCTGGCCCTGGTTGCGCAGGTCCGGCGCGGCGCCATCGCCGCTGAACTTCACCACGAGGCGGCCGGAGCCGTCGCTGCCTCGCTTGAAGTCGATGTTGGACACCTCGACGGTGCCCGGCAGTTGCTTGGACGGATCCAGGCTGGCCGGCGGCGCCACGTTCGTCGGCGCTGCCGGCGCCGGCGCGGCGGCGTGGACGGCGCTGACGGCGGCAATCGCGCCGATCAGCAGGCCAATGGACCCGCTACGCAGCAGGGGGCGACGATCAGCGCGTGCGCTGAAGCTACCCGGTTCAAAAACGGTCATCGTGCATTCCCCCAAGAATCATTGATCTTCAAGCGCGACCGTGGCCGGACGCTCCAACCATCCACCCGCGCCATCCGGCACCAGTTCCACCAGCTCGATGCGGTCTTCG
>DASWSX010000295.1:0-6793 GCA_036402435.1 Telluria sp.
TTCGCAGATCACGCGCACCAGGCGCTGCGCCAGCACCGCTTGCAGCGAGCTGCCCACCATGTAGCGCGGCACGCCCATGTCCATCAGGCGCAGCGGCGTGCTGGCCGCATCGTTGGTGTGCAGCGTCGACAGCACCAGGTGACCGGTCATCGCGGCGCGCAGGCCGATCTGCGCGGTTTCCTGGTCGCGCATCTCGCCGACCAGCACGATGTCCGGGTCCTGGCGCAGTGCCGAGCGCAATACGCGCGCGAACGACAGCTCGATCTTCTCGTTCACCTGCACCTGGTTGATGCCGGGCAGGCGGTATTCGACCGGGTCTTCGACCGTGATCAGCTTTTTTTCGAGCGAATTGAGTTCGGCCAGCGCGCTGTACAGCGTGGTGGTCTTGCCGCTGCCGGTTGGCCCGGTAACGAGGACCAGCCCGTTCGGGCGCTGCACGATGGCGCGGAAGCGTTCGACCAGCTTTGGCGGCATGCCGATCGCGTCCAGGCGCAGCGTGGTGCCGCCCTGGTTCAGCAGTCGCATCACCACCGATTCGCCGTACTGGGTCGGCATCGTCGAAATACGCACGTCGATGCGCTGCTGCTTGACCTTGATCGCAAAACGCCCGTCCTGCGGCAGGCGCTTTTCGGAGATGTCGAGGTCGGACATCAGCTTCAGGCGCAGCGCCAGCGGCGTGGCGATCTTGATGTCGGCCTCGGTCTGAAGGTGCAGCACGCCGTCGATGCGGAAGCGGATCTGCAGGCGCGATTCCTGCGGCTCGATGTGGATGTCGGAGGCGCGCACCTGCGTGGCGTCGTCGAACACCGACTGCAGCAGCTTGACGATCGGCGCCTCTTCCAGCCCCGGGTTGGCGGCCAGCGCGCCGAAGTCGACGAAGCTGTCGCCCAGGTCCATCTCCAGCTCGCGCGCCGCTTCGGTGATCTCCTCGGTGCGGCGGTAGATGCGGTCGATCGCTGCCAGCACCTCGGTCTCGTTGACAACGGCCAGTTCGATGTTCTGTTTGACCAGCCGCGCGATTTCGTCGTACGCGAACAGGTCGGTCGGGTCCGAGATTCCGACCAGCAGCGAACCGCGCCGGTCTTCCAGCACCAGCGCGCGGAAGCGGCGCGCCTGGGTCTCCGGCAGCAGGCGGACCAGCTCCGGATTGATGTTGTAGAACTTGAGGTTGATGAACGGAATGTCCAGCTGGCGCGCCAGCGCGCCCGAGATCTGCTCTTCGGTGACGAAGCCGTTTTCGACGAATACCCGTCCCAGCTTGCGCCCGGTGCGTTTCTGTTCGGCCAGCGCGGCGCCCAACTGCTCCTCGGATAACAGCTTTTGCTGGACCAGGATTTCTCCCAGACGGACTTTTTCTGGCCTTGCCATCGACTACCCTCGTGAGTTAAACAACCGCGCGGACATTTTAGAACAGAAACGGTCAACTTTTGTCGTCAGGAATTATTTCTCTGCCATGTTGTGGAAATCCCTCACGCCGGTTGCGCTAGACTGGCGTTATCGAAGGCTTTCCAAGGACCCGCATGCCGCACCGCCCCTCGCAACGCCGCCGCATCTTCCTGATGCGTCACGGCAGCGTCACCTATTTCGACCAGTCCGGAAAACCGGTGCTGCCCGAGACCGTCGCGCTCAACGAACTTGGCCGTGAACAGGCCAGCGCGGCTGGCCGCGTGTTCGCCGCCGACCAGGTTCGTTTCGACCGCGTGATCGTGTCCGGGCTGCCGCGTACGGTGGAAACCGCCAACCGCGTGCTGATGGAAACCGGCCAGGACATCAACCTGGAAGTCTGGCCGGAGCTGGAAGAAATCCGCGGCGGCCGGCTGTCCGCCATTCCCGACCATGAGCTGAAAACTGCGTTCACCGGCGCGTTCGACGGACTGGTCGGCGAGCAACAGCGCTTCCTCGGGGGCGAATCGGTGGGCGAACTGATGGACCGCATCCATCCGGCGATCCGGCGCCTGCGCGACGACAGGGAGTGGGACACGGTCCTGCTGGTCCTCCACGGCGGCGTCAATTGCGCGATCCTCTCGCTGGCGTTGACCGGCCAGCGCATGTTCCTCGGCGGCCTGTCGCAGATGGCCGGATGCATCAACGCGCTCGATGTCGGCGACGACGACGCCGACTGGGTGGTGCGCTTTGCGAACTACGCGCCACAGGGCCCGCTGCAGGCGCAGGCGCGCAGCACGACAATGGAACAGCTGTTCGAGCAATACAAGAAATCGCGCTGATTTTTTCGCAATCAAAAAGTACGGTCGTTCTATTCATGAGCTAGAATGGTCTTCATAATAATGAGGAGACGCGATGTTCGAAGAAATGATGGGAACCAAGCCGGTCTCGGAGCGCCAGAAGTTCGACATCGACGCCCTCGACGCCTACATGCGCGGGCACGTGGAAGGCTACCTGGGCGGTCCACTGACGGTGGAGCAGTTCAAGGGCGGCCAGTCCAACCCCACCTTCAAGATCGCTAACGGCAGCCAGCAGTACGTGCTGCGCACCAAGCCGGGTCCTGCTGCGAAGCTGCTGCCCTCCGCCCACGCCATCGACCGCGAATTCCGCGTGATGGACGCGCTGCAGAAAGCCGGCTTCCCGGCTGCGCGCCAGTACGCGCTGTGCCTTGACGAGTCGGTGATCGGGCGCGCGTTCTTCATCATGGAATTCATCGAAGGCCGCGTGCTGTGGGACCAGGCGCTACCCGGCATGACCCCGGCCGAACGCGGCGCCATCTACGACGAGATGAACCGCGTGATCGCCCAGCTGCACAGCATCGACTACGCGGCGATCGGCCTGGCCGATTACGGCAAGCCCGGTAACTACTTCGCGCGCCAGATCGAGCGCTGGACCCGCCAGTACCAGGCGTCGAGCACCGAAATCATCGAGGCGATGGACCAGCTGATCGAATGGCTGCCGCAGAATATCCCGCCCGGCGACGACACCGCCATCGTGCACGGCGATTTCCGCCTCGATAACCTGATCTTCCACCCGACCGAGCCGCGCATACTGGCGGTGCTCGACTGGGAGCTGTCGACGCTGGGCCACCCTGCCGCCGACTTCTCGTACCACTGCATGAGCTGGGTCATCCCGCCAGGGAAATTCCGCGGCATCGGGGGGCTAGACCTGGCTGCGCTCGGCATCCCCAGCCAGCAGGACTACATCGCTCGCTACTGCGCGCGCACCGGCAAGACAATCCGCGCGGAAGACTTCAATTTCTACCTCGCCTACAACATGTTCCGCCTGGCCGGCATCATGCAGGGCATCATGAAACGCTACGTCGACGGCACCGCTTCAAGCGCGCAGGCGCTGGAAAACGGCAAGGCGGCGCGGCCGATGGCCGAAATGGGCTGGCACTACGCGCAGCTCGCGGCCGTCAAACAAGGATAACCTTCAAGGATCATCATGGATTTCGACTATTCCGACCGCTGCAAGGAACTGCAAGCCCGCCTGCTCGCCTTCATGGACGAGGACATCTATCCGAACGAGAAGGCCTTCAAGGCAGAAGTCGACCGCAACGGCCGCGACCAGGGCAACCGCTGGATTCCAACGGAACTGATCGAGCGCCTCAAGCCGCTGGCGCGCGAACAGGGGCTGTGGAACCTGTTCCTGCCGAAGTCGCCGCGCGCGCCGGAAGGCCTGTCGAACCTCGACTACGCGCCGCTGTGCGAGATCATGGGCCGGGTGGCGTGGGCGCCGGAGGTGTTCAACTGCGCCGCGCCCGACACCGGCAACATGGAAACCATTGAGCGTTACGGCAGCGAAGAGCACAAGCGCGACTGGCTCGAGCCGCTGCTGCGCGGCGAGATCCGTTCCGCCTTCGCGATGACCGAACCGGACGTGGCTTCGTCGGACGCGACCAACATCCAGACGCGCATCGAGCGTGACGGCGACGAATACGTCGTCAATGGCCACAAGTGGTGGATTTCCGGCGCGGGCGACCCGCGCTGCAAGATCTACATCGTCATGGGCAAGACCGATCCGAACGCGGTGCGCCACGCGCAGCAGTCGATGCTGATGGTGCCGGCCGATACGCCTGGCATCACGATCGTGCGTCCGCTGCCTGTGTTCGGCTACGACGACGCGCCGCACGGCCACTGCGAGATCCTGTTCGAGAACGTGCGCGTGCCGGCCTCAGGCATGCTGCTCGGCGAAGGCCGCGGCTTCGAGATCGCACAGGGCAGGCTTGGGCCTGGCCGCATCCACCACTGCATGCGCGCCATTGGCGTGGCCGAGCGCGCGCTTGAACTGCTGTGCAGGCGGGTCGACAGCCGGGTTGCGTTCGGCAAGAAGATCTCGGAACAGGGCGTGTGGCGCGAGCGGATCGCGGAATCGCGCATCCGCATCGACATGGCGCGCCTGCTGACGCTGAAGGCTGCCTCGATGATGGATACGGTCGGGAACAAGAAGGCACAGGCCGAAATCGCGATGATCAAGGTGGTGGCGCCGAACGTGGCGCAGCAAGTGCTGGACTGGGCGATCCAGGCGCATGGCGCCGCCGGCGTGTCCGACGACTTCCCGCTGGCCTACCAGTGGGCGGGCAACCGCACGCTGCGCCTGGCGGACGGCCCGGACGAAGTGCACCGCAACGCGGTGGCGAAACTGGAACTGGCCAAGTACGCGGGCTAAGTTGCGTCGATCAGCGCCATCAGGGTGGCGAGGTTGACCGGCTTGACCATGTGGTGGTCGAAGCCGGCCTCGATGGCGTTCCTGCGGTCGGGCTCCTGTCCGTAGCCGGTGACCGCGATCAGTTTCATGCCTGCCGTGGCCTCGTGCTCCCTCAGGCGGCGCGCCAGCTCGGCGCCGTCCATGTCGGGCAGTCCGATATCGAGCAGGCCGACATCGGGCGTGTGCAGGCGCGCGCTTTCGAGCCCGCGGGTGGCGTCGTTTTCGACCAGCACCTCATGGCCAGCTGCTTCAAGCAGCAGGCGCAGCATCTCGGCGGCGTCGGCGTTGTCGTCCACCACGAGGATGCGCTTGAGCGCCCGCACGGGTTCCACCTCACCGGCATCCGACGCCAGCGCGGCGCCGGCCGGACGGACGATCAGTTGCGGAAGGCAGACCGTGAAGCAGGTGCCTTTGCCCAGCCCCTCGCTGCGGCACGCGACTGAACCGCGGTGCAGCTCGGCCAGGCTCTTGACCAGCGCCAGGCCGAGGCCAAGCCCGCCCTGGGCACGGTCGGCGCTGCGCTCCCCTTGCTCGAACAGCTCGAAAACACGTTCCTGCATGGAGGGGCAGATGCCGATGCCGGTATCCCTGACGTGCACGCACACGGTGGCGCCGTCGGCTTCCACCTTCAGCGAGATATCGCCGCCCGGCGGGGTGTACTTGGCCGCGTTGTTCAGCAGGTTGGTCAGCACCTGGACCAGGCGCTTCTGGTCGCCCATCACGGTGACGGCTTCGGCCGGCAGTTCGATGCGCAAGCGGTGCGCCTGCGATTCAATCAGCGGCAGCACCTGTTCCACCGCATTGGCGACGACGGTCTTCAGGTCCTGCGGCGTTTCATCCAGCGTGATCAGCCCGCGCGTCACGCGCGACACATCCAGCAGGTCGTCGAGCAGGCTTGCCATGTGCGTCACCTGGCGCCGGATCACGCCGCTGGTACGCTTGGCGCGGGCTTCGTCCAACTGCACCATGCCCATCAATTCCGCGGCGGCGCTGATCGGCGCGAGCGGATTGCGCAGTTCATGGGCGAGCATCGCCAGGAATTCGTCCTTGCGGCGGTTCGATTCGGTCAGGGCGTGTTCGCTCGCCTCCCGCTGCGCATTGAGCTCGGCCTGGGTGCGCGCCCTCTCGGCGGCGGACCAGGTGCGCTCGGCAACCTCGCGCGCCAATTCGATTTCGCTTGCGGTCCAGTGCCGCGGCTCGCGCGCGTGCAGGCCGAGGATCGTCACCAGGCAGCCCGCCTTGACCACCGGGATCGCCAGGTTGGCACGCGCACCCATTGCTTCATAAGCCCCGGCGAAAGGCGCCGTGCGCGGATCCGTCCGGATATCGTCAACCACGACCGGGTCGCCACGCCGGAACGCGGCAATGACCTCGGGGCCGAAGTCATCCATCAGCCGCGACATTCCTTTGACCGGCGGCATCGCGCCTGCCGACCATTCGCAACGGACCAGGAAAGTATTTTGCGTGTTGTCGACTTCAGCGTATTGAACACGAGCAATGTCGAGGTCTTGGCACAGCATTTCGCTGGCCGTGGCGGCAATCTCCTCCGGTGAGTCAAGCGGACGCAAGCGATCGGCCAGGGCGAGCAGGAATTCCTGGCGTTCGAGCGTCGCCGCCAATTCATCCTGCAAGGACTTGGTTTCAGTAACGTCATTGGTGCGGTGCGCAATGCACACCAATTGCCCGTCTGCGTTGAAAATCGGCGTGTTGATCGCGCTCCAGTAGCGGACCTCGTAGGTCTCGCTGCCGTCGGCCTGTTGCACGCGGATTGGATAGCGTTGCAGCGGCAGGCGGTCGGGTTGGCCGGTGGCGAGCACGCGCTGCAGTGAGGCGCTTAGCGCCGCCACCCCGGACTCGCCCTCATCGTCCGGGTCAGGCGGCAATGCCTCGAACAGCGGGCGGCCGACAAGTTCCTCGGCCGTGCGCGCGCTGACCGTGAGGAACGCGTCGTTCACGGCCAGGATGAGGGGTATCGGATGGGTCGAATAGAGCGCTTCCGCAATGGGCGAGCTTGCGAAAAGATCTTGAAATGTGGAAACAGGGAGCATGCGGGGCGGACTTCGTGGGTGGCTGAGCGTCTACGCCGCGGCCAACCGCAGACGTTCGTCCTGTGGCCATATTAGCATTTTTCTCTTTTTTT
>DASWSX010000296.1:0-19378 GCA_036402435.1 Telluria sp.
GGGCGTTGGCGCGGCCCTGATGGAGGAACTGGTGGTCGACAAGCGCACCGGATTTTTCGTCAACCACGACCTGGCCAGCTACGAGGTGCCGGTGCACGCCGACATCCCGCACCAGGAAGTCATCTTCCTCGACGAAACCGACCCGATGTCGTCGCCGATGAAGGCCAAGGGTGTGGGCGAGCTGGGGATTTGCGGCGTCGGCGCGGCGGTTGCCAACGCGATCTACAACGCCACCGGCGTTCGTGTCCGGGAATATCCGATTACCCTGGACAAGTTGCTGCCAAAATTGCCGGACTATATCTAGCCCAAGGGGCCACGCCCCGGCGCTGGGTGTGGTACCGCACTGTCGCAGGCAGGCAACCGGCCTATACTGGCCTTGTTGTCAGGTCGCCCGCATGCATGGGCGAACTTTCCTTAGCAGGACACTCCCGCTCCCCAGACATGACGCGTCCATACCGGCACACAGCCGCAACCGGACGCGCCCGTCTTCATGTATTGCCACGAAAGAAACCATGTCATTCAATAATGCCGTCGTCTGGCTCGACCATACCAAAGCCCAGGTCATTCATTTCGACAAGAACGCTTCGGAGTCCGAGTCGCTGAAAACGCACTCGATGCACCCGCACCCGCGCCAGAATCACGGCGACACCCATGCCAACGAAGACGACAACAGCCGTTTCTACGCCGACATCGCCACCGCCCTGGCCGACACCCAGCAGATCCTGGTGGTGGGCCCGGCCGAAGAGAAGCATGCCTTCGTCAAGCACCTGACCAGCAAGCTACCTGCCATCGCCGAGAAAATCAAAGCGGTCGAGACGGTTGACCATCCGTCCGACAGCCAGTTGCTCGCCTATGCACGCCAGCATTTCGTCAGTGCCGGCGGCATGCAGTAACGAAAGATCACCGAGCATCGCCCTGGCGTGCTCAGCAGTAAAGAATAAGCGGCGCGGGCATCTTTTGCCGCGCCGCTTTTTCACGTTCAGGGTGAATTTCCACAACCCATCGATAATCGTTTCCGCCGAGCCCTCTTTATTGTAGGATAACGCCCTTGTAGCTAGGAAAATTCCTACTGCAAATGTCCGTCCGTGCCTTCCCGCGCTCGTTCGGTACCACGTGCGTACTACACGGAAAGTCGGGGCAGCGGCACTGATGTGCCCGCCTTCCTCTCACTAAAGGAATGCGGAATGATATTCTGGTCATCCATACCACACCGCCACAGAGCACGGCACGGCGCCTCGCGCCAGGGCCGTTTGCTGGCCTTCGCCTGCCTCGCGATCGTGGTGGCGGCCATCGGTTCCGAACTCATGCGCTGGTCGCGCGACAAGGCAGGCGGCGCCTCCCCTGCCCTGCTTGAGCTTGTCCAGCCGCCGGGCGTGAAGGTGACAGCGCGCTCCCAGTCCCTCATTCCCATGCCCGCGAACGTCCCATCGGCGCACGCCAGCGCACTGGCGCCCCTGGCCGATGGCCGCATGATCGCCTTCTGGTGGGCTGGCAGCCGCGAGAGCGGGCCGGACGTAAAAGTTTACGCATCGCGCTGGGCCGACGGCAAGTGGGGCCAGCCCTGGACGGTTGCCTCGCGCGATTCGCTCGGGGCTGCGCTCGGGTTCGGCGTGCGCCGCATCGGTAACCCGGTCGCATGGACCTCCGCTGACGGCAAGATCAACCTGTTCGTTGTGGCAACGGGACTGGGCGGCTGGGCGGCAGCGCGTGTTGTCCAGCTGGAATCGTCCGACGCCGGCGACAATTTTACGGTCAAGCGCCTGTTGCCAATGTCGCCTTTGTTCAATACCAGCGTGCTGGTCCGTACAATGCCGGTGGCGCTGGCCCATGGCGGCTGGGGGCTGCCGCTGTATTTTGAACTTGGCATCAAGTATCCGATGATGCTCGCCTTCGACCAGCACGGCGATCCCGACTGGATTTCGCGCATCGGCGAACGTACCATTTCGCTGCAGCCCACCATCGTCCCGTTCTCGGACTCCGAAGTCCACGCCTGGATGCGCGACTCCAGCGACGAGCAGCGCGTGCAGCACGCGCACAGCCGCGATGGCGGCGTCAGCTGGTCGGACTTGCCATCGCTGGACTTGCCGAACCACAGCACCTCGCTGAGCGCCATACGGCTGAGCAACGGCAGCATCCTGCTCCTGCACAACCACGTGGTGCCGGGCGGGTCGTCGCGCAACATGCTGCGCCTGTCGATCGCCAAGGACGCCCGCACCTGGACACATGTGATGGATGTAGCACACGGCAAGCATGGCGAAGAGTTCTCGTACCCGGCTTTGCAACAGATGGGTAACCAATTGCACATCACCTACACCTCGCGCCGCGAAGCCATTGCCCACCACGTCCTTGACCTCGAACTCGGGGAGATCCTGTAATGGACTTGCCTGGCCTCGATTGGCAATTTTTCTATGGCCGCCTCGCCTGGACGATCGTGCTGGCCGCGGTAGTCGCCGGCGTGCTGCCTGCCGGGTGGCGCCGCTCGCACCGGTTCACGGGCGGCCTCCTGCTGGCTTCAGGTGCGCTGATGGCGCTGCCGGGCGAGGCCTCGCCTGCCTACTGGCTGGTACTGGCGTTCCAGTGGCCAAGCGGCGTGTTGCTCGGTTTTTGCGCGCTCAAGCTGATGGCCGCGATGCCGGGGTCGCCACCTGCCGTTTCCATGCCGGCGCCGATTGCCGCGCTCATAGCGCTCACGGGCGCCATCCTGTACCTGGACGCTATCGGCCTGCTGTCAATTGGGCTGTATTACTGGGGCTTCGGCCCCTACGGCGCGCCGATGGTGGCGCTGTGCGCGGCGGCCGCCTGCGCGCTGCTGGCTGTCGCCGGCCATGCCCGGAAGCACGCCCTCGTGGCGCTGGCAGGCCTGGCCCTGTTTTCCATTCTGCGCCTCCCGACAGGTAACCTGTGGGACGCGTTGCTCGATCCGATGTTGTGGGGCTGGGCGGTCGTATCGCTGGGCATGAAAGGCTTTTACCGGGCCGCGCAGCACGCGCGCGTCTCGCACCGAACGTTGTCAATAAGAAGGAGTAAGGTTAGTGGTAACTCGTAAATGGTATTCCCACCCGGTGATCGCTGCCGGCATCGCCGTCAACGCGGCACTTCTCGCCCTCGCGGTGGCGTGGTCCGGCCCCGACCTGACCCAGCTGTGGCTCCTGCTTGGCGAAGACGGCATCGTCGAATGGATGCAGTTCCTCTGCTTCTCGGTCATTTCAGTGCTGCTGGCTTTTGTCGCGAGCGAGCGCTGGAGGAAGTCGCCGCGCATCAGCCTCGAGTTGCTGGCACTGCTGGGCCTGAGCGCGCTGACGGCATTGGCCGCGCTGGAAGAAATCAGCTGGTTCCAGCGCATTCTGAATGTGCAGTCGCCGGAGTTTTTCGTCAAGAATAATCGCCAGGCCGAGACCAACCTGCACAACCTCGCGCTGGGCAGTGCCAGCCTGCACAAGACGGTCTTGCTGAAGCTGATTTTCATCGTCGGCATCACGCACAACCTGGTCCTGCCGCTGCTGGCAAGGTCCCGGCCTGGCATCAAGCGCTGGGTCGAGTCGATGGGGCTGTACCTGCCGCCCTTGTCTGCAGCGATTGCCTACCTCGTTCTCGTCATCCTGTCGCACCTGCTGATCGATCATCCGCGCAAGGGTGAGCTGGGTGAAACCTTCGGCGCCGTCCATTACCTGGCAACAGTGTTCACGGCTTACTTCATCGGAGTTTCGTATGGCAAGCCGCCAGTGTTCGAGAATGCGGCCGATGCGCGCCGCGTGTCGACACTGTTCGTGACGGTGTTGCTGTTCTTGCTGATGCTGGCCTGGCTGCTGAGCGCAGGGGCTGGCGCGGTCGGTGCGCCTGCCGGTCAGTAGTTCGCACATCCAGCCACCTTCGGGTGGCTTTTTTCATCGTTTCAGCGTGACTGGATCGCGGCGCCGCCCTTCAACGCGAACGGCACCGCCCTCGCCCACCGGTTGGACGACAGCGAAAACGTCAGCGCGCGCACCTGGTGATACCACCCAGCGGGCACGTAGAGGAGGTCGCCGGGATTGACGATGCATTCGATCATGGTCGCCTGGCGCGCGAGGGGGAACCGCTCGAAGTCCGGCGCCTCCGGGTCAAACGGAGAACCGAACAGGATGGCATTTGCTTCCTTGGGATACAGCAGTTCGTCGTGATGGGGCGGAGACAGGAAAATTCTTTTGGTACCCCAAACCTGCGCGAAAATATTATCGTCGTAGTCGCAGTGCAGCGGCGTCACCGTCCCGGCCGGACCAACCCAGAAACGCGGCGGGCCCATCTTGTCGAAATACGAGGGCCAGTGGCACAGCCTGTTCAATTCGCGCAGTTCAAGATTGCCCAGGTAGGGCGGCAGTTCGTGCGTGCCAGTCTCCACAAGGTCGAGATACTCGAGCATCGACATGTCCTGCATGGCGCGGTCGGGCGCGAATGCGGTGTTGATATAGTCGCCCACCCTCGCCCGCACCGGCAGGTGGCTGAAACGCTCGCGCAGCGTGTGCGGCGTGAGCTTCGACAGTGGCCACCGGTTGACGATCCCCGTGACCAGGAAAGGCAAGCCTTCGGCGGCACGCGCGCGGAAGGCCGCAGCGTCGAGCGTGCCGATGCGCGGGACCGACGACATGGCCGGCAGGCCGCGCGCTTCGCGCTTGATCGCTTGACGCATTTCGTGGATTGAAGTTACGCCGCGAACGGCCGCATCCCGTCGCTCTCGCGCTTGCTGTTTTGCGCGCGCTTCTTCAGCCGTTGCGGCGCGGGATGCCTGCAAAGGCGGCAATGCTCGCAGGATCGAGTTCTTTTCGGTAGCCATAGGCCGGAATTGTATCCCGGCGAAGCGAGCGGGATCGAATCATCGCTCCGCCAGGGTCGACGATAACTCCCCGTGCGTTTGGCATGGTCTAACTCTAACGTAGGGAGGAAACGGGCACGGTTCATGGTTTAAGCTATGCATTCGTCACCCACCAGGAGAATAAAAATGACCAGCAAAAACACGGTTTGTCTTTGGTTCGACGGCACCGCAGAAGAAGCCGCGCAGTTTTACGCCAGGACGTTTCCTGACAGCGCGGTCGGAACGATCTATCGCGCGCCCGGCGACTATCCCGCCGGCAAGGAGGGCGACGTCATCATGGTCGAGTTCACCGTGATGGGCATCCCATGCATCGGGCTGAACGGGGGCCCGGCATTCAAGCACAGCGAGGCATTCTCGTTCCAGGTCGCGACCGACGACCAGGCCGAAACCGACCGCCTGTGGAATGCGATTGTCGGCAACGGCGGCCAGGAAAGCGAGTGCGGCTGGTGCCGGGACAAGTGGGGGCTGTCGTGGCAAATCACGCCACGCGTACTCATGGCAGCGATTGCTGACCCGGATCGTGCCGCGGCCAGGCGCGCGTTCGAGGCGATGATGCAGATGCGGAAGATCGACGTCGCGGCCATCGAGGCGGCCCGGCGCGGCTGATCTGCGTAACGCGGAACAGGCGGCAAACTTCCCACTTTCGCGCCTTCGACGCTTCCACTATAATAGAATTGTGGAAATGATAGCGCCATCACGGGACACCTATGCAAACAAAACAAGCAATCTCTGCGCTCGCTGCGCTGGCACAGGAGTCGCGCCTGGCCGTGTTCCGCTTGCTGGTCGAAGCCGGGCCGTCCGGCATGGCTGCGAGCAGGATCGCCGAACGTCTGGACATCCCTCCTTCGTCGCTGTCGTTTCACCTTAAAGAACTTACCCACGCCAACCTGATCACTCCGCGCCCGGAGGGCAGGTTCGTCATTTACGCGGCTCAGTTCGCCACCATGAATGAGCTGATCGGTTTCCTGACCGACAACTGCTGTGGTGGGAACCCCTGCTAAGCCTTGCCATAACGCCCACGCACTCACCGCCCCTGATCATCATTGAAGGACACGCTTTGCTTACCGCTTTTCTGATCTTCCTCGCCACCCTCATCCTCGTCATCTGGCAGCCGCGCGGTCTTGGCATTGGATGGAGCGCTTCGGGCGGCGCTGTCGTCGCCCTGTTGGCGGGCGTCATCCAGTTCGCCGATATCCCGGTAGTGTGGAATATCGTCTGGAACGCCACTGGCGCCTTCGTCGCGGTCATCATCATCAGCTTGCTATTGGACAGGGCCGGCTTCTTCGAATGGGCAGCCCTGCACGTGGCCCGCTGGGGACGCGGCAACGGCAAGCGGCTGTTCGTCTTGCTGGTGTTACTCGGCGCCGCTGTGGCTGCCCTGTTCGCCAACGACGGCGCCGCGCTGATCCTGACGCCGATCGTCATTGCCATGCTGGTGGCCTTGCGCTTCTCCGCGAAAGCGACGCTTGCATTCGTGATGGCGGCTGGATTCATTGCCGACACTGCCAGCCTGCCGCTGGTGGTATCCAACCTCGTCAACATCGTCTCAGCGGATTATTTCAACATCGGCTTTGCGCGCTATGCCGCCGTGATGATCCCCGTGAACTTCGTTTCGGTTGCTGCCACGCTGGCCGCGCTCGTCCTATTCTTCGGAAAGGATATTCCGGCCAACTACGACATGGCACAGCTGAAGAGCCCTGCCGAGGCGATTCATGATCGCGCAACATTCACGGCTGGCTGGTGGGTGTTGGCGATGCTGCTGGCTGGTTTCTTCTGGCTGGACGACCTCGGCATCCCGATCAGCGCAGTGGCCGCGGCAGGCGCAGCGATACTGCTGGCGGTAGCAGCGCGCGGGCACAAGATTTCGACCCGCGAAGTTCTGCGCAGCGCGCCATGGCAGGTAGTAATTTTCTCGCTGGGAATGTATCTCGTCGTATATGGCTTACGCAACGCAGGACTCACCGACTACCTCACCGCCGTGCTCAATCGCTGCGCCGAATATGGCGTCTGGGGCGCTGCCATCGGCACCGGCGTGATCACCGCTGTCCTGTCGTCAATCATGAACAACATGCCGACCGTGCTGATTGGCGCCCTGGCGATTGACGCGACATCGACCCAGGGTGTCGTGCGCGAGGCGATGATCTATGCCAACGTGATCGGTAGCGACCTGGGGCCGAAGATTACGCCAATCGGCAGCCTCGCCACCCTTCTTTGGCTGCACGTACTCTCCAGTAAGAACATCAACATCTCCTGGGGCTACTATTTCCGCGTCGGCATCGTCCTGACGTTGCCGGTCTTGTTGATCACCCTGAGCGCACTCGCCCTGCGCCTTAGCTAAGAAAGGACTACCTGATGGACGTCACCATTTATCACAATCCGAATTGCGGCACTTCTCGCAACACTTTGGGCCTGATCCGCAACAGCGGGATTGAGCCGACTGTCATCGAATACGTGAATCATCCTCCCGACCGGGCAACCCTGGTGGACATGATCGCCAAGGCCGGCCTGAACGTACGCGGCGCCATCCGCGAGAAAGGCACGCCTTACCTCGAGCTCGGGCTGGACGATCCGGGCGTGACTGACGCGCAGTTGATCGACGCCATGCTGGCTCATCCGATCCTGATCAACCGGCCATTCGTTGTGACGCCGCTGGGCGCGCGCCTGTGCCGGCCTTCCGAACTGGTGCTGGACATCTTGCCAGCGCCACAGCAAGGCGCGTTTACCAAGGAAGACGGCGAAGCGGTCGTCGACGCCAGCGGTAAGCAGATCAAGCATGACTAAGATAAACGACCTGCCCAACATCAAGCCGGAGCAGCTCGACATTCCGAACAGTGCCAAGCTCGCTCCCGTCGGCGACCTCGACCATCCGCCACGCATCCTGATGCTCTATGGCTCACTGCGCGAACGCTCGTTCAGCCGGTTCCTGACCTTTGAGGCTGCGCGTATCCTCGCGCATTTCGGCGCCGAGGTGAAGGTGTTCGACCCGACCGATCTGCCGATGGCGGGAAGCGTGCCCGAAACCCACCCCAAGGTCGTCGAGCTGCGCGAGCTCTGCCTCTGGTCCGAGGGACAGGTCTGGTGCAGCCCTGAGCGCCATGGCACGGTCACGGCGGTGATGAAGAACCAGATTGACTGGATTCCGCTTGAACATGGCGCGCTCCGCCCAAGCCAGGGGCGCACCCTTGCAGTAATGCAGGTGTGCGGCGGGTCGCAGTCATTCAACGTGGTAAACACGCTGCGGCTGCTGGGTCGCTGGATGCGCATGTTCACGATTCCGAACCAATCGTCGGTGCCGATGGCGTACAAGGAATTCGACGAGGCCGGCCGCATGCGCCCGTCAGCCTATTACGACCGGGTTGTCGACGTCATGGAAGAGCTGTTTAAATTCACGCTGCTGATGCGCGGACGGACTGATTATCTGACCGACCGCTACAGTGAACGGAGCGAGCGTGCGCTGAAAGCCATCGATCGCCAGATCGCGAAGATCTGATTGCCAGGCGCGGCCGCCAGGGCCGCGCGGAACTCATCGAGCCGGCCCGGGTTCAAAATCCATGGTTTCCGGATCCGTATCGGTCTCGACCGGTGCTCCCATCACCTTGAGCCACCCGAATCCCAGCACGCCCGCGGTCAGCGAAGCGATCAGGATTGCCATTTTCGAGGCATTGATGACCTCTGCCTGCCCGGTAAAGGCCAGGTTTGTAATAAAGATCGACATGGTAAAGCCGATGCCTCCCAGCAGGCCAGCGCCCAGCACATGCCGCCATGCCAGATCCAGCGGCAAGCGGCACAGGCCGATGCTGACAGCAGCAAACGTAAACAAGACGATACCGATCGGCTTGCCGACAGCCAGCCCGAGCAAAATGCCCTGGCTATTGGCCGACAACAGCTGCTCGGCCCAGCCGGTGCCGATGATGATGCCGGTATTGGCAAGCGCGAAAACCGGGAGGATCAGGAACGCCACCGGCTTGTGCAATGCATGCTCCAGGCGATGCGACGGCGAAGCATCGTCATCCTGTTTTGCCGAAAAGGGAATGGCGAACGCCAGCAGCACGCCGGCGACCGTTGCATGCACGCCCGACTTCAGCATCAGGAACCACATCAGCGCGCCGCCGAGCAGGTAGGGCCATAGCGCCATTACCCGCATGCCCCGGTTCAGCACGAACAACCCGGCCAATACCAGCAACGCCCCGGCCAGATACCCGACCGCGAGTTCTGCCGTATAGAACACGGCGATCACGATGATGGCGCCCAGGTCATCCATTACCGCCAGCGCGGTCAGGAAGATCTTGAGCGACGCCGGCACCCTGCTGCCTAGCAGGGCGAGCACGCCCAGCGCAAACGCGATGTCGGTGGCCATCGGCACTCCCATGCCTGGCTGCGTCGGCGTGCCGCCATTGAGCCAGAAATGGATCAGCGCAGGCACCGCGATGCCTCCGGCCGCCGCAAAGATCGGCAGCAGCGCATTCCTGAGCTCGGACAGCTCGCCGTTGTACAACTCGCGCTCGAGTTCCAGCCCGATCAGCAGGAAGAACACGGCCATCAGCGCGTCGTTGATCCAGTGCTCGATGCTGAGGCCGGCAATGTTCAGATGCCAGAAATGAAGGTACGGCTCGCTCCACGGCGAGTTCGCGATGGTCAGCGAAACAATGGTACACAGGATCAGAACTACCCCGCCCGCCTTGCCGGATTCGGCAAACTCCTTGAACGTATTGGAGAGTCGCTTTTCAATGCGCATGCTGTGTCCCCGCTTCATAAGTGAAAAAGTTGCGTTTCAATGGGCGATGAAGAGCGCCAGCCCGGCGCGCATGCGCAAGGACCAGGAAATCAAAATTTGCCAGCAGGCTGAAGAAACAATGCAGTGCTCGCGTGCCGGAGCATGGATGGGGCAGGAGGGTGGGATTCATGATCGTCGCAAATGAGCCGCGTGGCGGCCCGACCATCGCTAATCCTGTCATGCCTGAATCGCATGATCACCCTTGCCCCATTATAACCTAGCCCGGCGGCCACGCCCCTCGTGCCGCGCCCGTGCCCCTGTAGAATTAGCCCACCACACACCTGAGCTCCCAACACGATGGAAATTGCCCTGCTCCTCGGACTCATCATTCTCAATGGCGCGTTTGCGATGGCCGAAATCGCATTGGTAACGGCGCGCAAGGCCCGGCTATCCAAACTGGCCGATGCGGGCGACGGCGGAGCGCGGGCGGCCCTGCAATTGGGTGACGACCCAAACAAATTTCTTTCGACCGTACAGATCGGGATCACCTCGATCGGCGTCCTCAACGGGATTGTCGGCGAAGCCACGCTGGCACAACCGTTCGGCCAATGGCTGCAATCGCTGGGCATGCCGACACCGGCCTCGGCGTATGCCGCCACCGGGCTGGTGGTCGTCACGATTACCTATTTTTCCATCGTGTTGGGCGAACTTGTCCCCAAGCGTCTGGCCCAGATCAATCCGGAGCCGCTCGCCCGCATCGCTGCGCGCCCGATGATGATGTTGGCGGCCGTGGCCAAGCCGTTCGTCATGCTCCTGTCGGGCTCAACCCAACTCGCCTTGCGGCTCCTTGGCGTCAAGGATTCCGGACGCCAGGCGATGACCGAGGAAGAGCTTCACATGATGCTTGAGGAAGGCTCAGACGCCGGAATTATCGAGCATCATGAGCACCAAATGGTGCGCAACGTTTTCCGGCTTGATGACCGCCAGATCGCTTCCTTCATGGTGCCCCGCCCAGCGAAGTCGTTTATTTCGATGTGAATCAGGATCTGGAAACCAACCTGCAACGTTTCGGTGCCAGTCCGCATTCGCGCTTTCCGGTGCTGCGCGGGGGCTGGGACGAGATACTTGGCGTGGCAAGCGCGCGGCAAATGCTGGCTCAGTCCTTGCGCAGCGGCGCGCCCGATCTGACCGCAGAGCTGACGCCTCCGGTGTACGTGCCGGAGTCGCTCACCGGTATGGAGTTGCTCGAGCATTTCAAGGGCAGCGGCGTTGAGCTGACCTTTATCGTTAACGAATACGGTGAGGTGCAAGGTATCGTTACCGTGCAGGATATGGTGGAGGCGATTACCGGCGAATTCAAAACGCACCGTGCGGAAGACTCATGGGCCGTGCAGCGCGAAGACGGCTCCTGGCTACTCGATGGCCTGATCCCTATTCCTGATCTGAAGGATTGCCTTGCTATCGATGCCGTCCCTGAGGAAGAACGCGGGCGCTACAACACGCTCAGCGGCATGCTGATGCTCTTACTGGGAAATATGCCGCGCGCCGGAGATCAGTGCGTATGGAGCGATTGGCGATTTGAGATCGTCGACCTCGACGGCTTACGCATTGACAAGGTGCTTGCGTCCAGATACGCCAGCGACGGCAATGAAACGGTTTCGAGATAACTCCCCCTCCCGGGCGTGGGGACGGATGTTGAACTCCCGGGCTCAATTGCCATGAAACCGCAGGAGCGCTGCTTCTCGCCGCCAATTTTCATGCCATGCCGGCGCCATCACGCCACTGGAAGGCGCATGGACCGGTCAACTCGTCCTGGTCGAGTTTCCGGACCACGCCAGCGCGAAGAATTCGTACGAATCAGCGGCCTATCAGGCCATTCTCGCGCTGCGCACCGCAAATTCTTCGGCTGACGTAATCTTGATCGACGGCGTCCCATTGGATCACAAGGCGACGGACGTGCTGAACGCTGTCATGCACGAAGCCAATGCATCGCCCACGAAAGACGATCAATGAACACCGAACTTCACCTTCTCATTGACGGCCGACTTGTCCCGGGCGCACAAACGCTTGACGTCATCAATCCCGCGACCGGCACTACCTTCATTGCCGTCTCCCGGGCCGATGAAACGCAGGCCTTGCGCGCCATTGCCGCAGCAAAAAAGGCCTTCCCGGCCTGGGCGGCCCTACGTACGCCACTACGCAGGTCTCTTAAACTGTGAAGTTAAGGGAGGCGCAGCCCAATGATGGCCCTGGGCCGCTACGGGCAACCGGAAGAAATCGTCGGTGCGTTGGCGTTTCTGGTCGGCGCCGACGCTGCATATATCACCGGTGACAGGCTGAACGTCGATGGCGGGCAAAACAGTTCGTTTTGACAGTCACCTGCGCCGGACGGCCGCCCGCAGGTGACGTGGGGACAAGCAGGCCGCCAAGCCCGGCGACCGACATAGTTTGGCAGCGAGGCCGGGCAGGTTCTGGCAGCATGCGCCGGACATTAGTTTTGCGACGCGCCGCCGTCCGCAAACAGTTCCACGCCATGAATGTAGCTTGACACGTCGCTTGCCAGGAACGCGACGGCGGACGCAATTTCTTCTGGTTCGCCAATACGTCCGAGCGGGCTTTTGCCCTTCAAAAAAGCCAGGCCCTCTTCCGCGTGCTGCCCGAATGCTTCCCGCAACGACGCGGTGTTCGTTGGACCAGGGCTGACGATGTTGATGCGAATCCCTGTACCTTTCAATTCCGCAATCCAACTACGTACCATGTTGCGGACGGCGGCTTTGGTGCCGCCGTAAATGCTCATGGTCGCACCCGGGTCGATCGACGCGGTCGAGCCGATGATTACTACACTCGCGCCGGCACCCATTAACGGCAGCGCTTGTTGAACTGTCAGGACAACTCCCTTGACGTTAGTCGAAAATTGCCGGTCGATCTGTTCCTCGGTGATCTGTCCCAAGGGTGCATGGATGCCGCCCCCGGCATTGGCAACGAGCACATCGATGCGGCCGAAGCGCGCGCGTATCGCGGCGTAGAGAGTATCCAGGCTGGATGAGCGGCTCACGTCGGCGGCGATCCCAACCGTGTTGTGACCGAGAGACGCCACCGCGTCGTCCAAGGCCGCTTGGCGCCTGCCAGTGACGACCACGGTCGCTCCCTCCAGCGCGAGGCGCTCGGCGATCGCGAAGCCAATTCCGCTTGCGCCACCCGTGACGACGGCGATTTTTCCACTAAGGTTGAGATTCATTCGAAGGGCTCCAGTTGTTTGTAGTGATCACTATACTACAGTCTTTAGTGACCGCTACAAGTAAGTGCTATTATTCGGCAGTAGCACAATGAGGACGAAAATGGTCAAGGCGAAGAGAGCAGCGGAACAAGCCAGTGATGGCGAAACAAAAGGGAACAGAGCCTTGCGGCGTACTTTCGATCGCCAGGCCGGGGTCGCTGTGGCGAAGGAGTTATTCCATGAACGCGGCTTCGACGCCGTCGGCGTTGCCGAGCTGACCCGTGCGCTCGACATTAATCCGCCCAGCCTGTACGCCGCCTACGGCAGCAAGGCCGGACTGTTCGAGCGTTGCCTGGCGATGTATGTGGAAGAAGAAAATTTGCAGGCGGACCGGATCCTGGTTGCCGGGCGGCCGCTGCACGAAGCTGTCAGCGAGCTCTTCGTGCGAGCAACTGAGCTCTACACAAGGTCGCAAACGCATTGCGGCTGCATGGTAGCTGAAGGTATGCGCGCCGACGATGAACAAGCACGTTCCTTCGCCAAAGTGCACGGGGACGCGGCAGCTGCCTTCATCGAGTGCTTCATCGCGCAGTCCGAACCCGAGCATGCAAGCGTGCTTGCCGATTACGTCGTAATCACATTAAGGGGACTGTCGTCCTCGGCGCGTGTTGGCATGGATCGGCCGCGTTTGCTTCTCGCAGCGGAACTGGCAGGGCAAGCGTTCCAAGCGCTTCTTTTATTGCAAAGGGATCAAAAAAATGAGTCTGATTGACCACATCGAATTTGCTGTTCAAAACGCGGATATCTCACGGCGCTTTTACCAGCTGGCACTCGCTCCGCTGGGCTTCGAGCCGATCATCTCTGTCGCAAGCCACGCGACGCGCACTGGGGGCACGCGGCATGGGCTGGGCCTGAACGGCTATCCCAGTCTCTGGATTCATGACAATGACGCTGCTGGCAAAGGCACGCATATTGCGTTCACGGCAGGAAGCAGGTCCTTGGTAGATGCGTTCTATCGGGCAGCGCTCGACGCTGGAGGAATTGACAATGGTCCGCCTGGCATCCGCCAGCATTACCACGCCAACTACTACGCCGCCTATGTATTTGATCCCGATGGCGTCAATGTAGAAGTGGTCTGCCAGGCAGCGCCGGGGTCGTGCATCCTGAGCGGCAGCGTGGATGTGTAGCGGCTTGTACGCGAGGCCGATAGGGCGCGGTCGACGGCAATACCTGTCCCGCATAACGAGCGCATGATGACGCCAACGGGCGGCACCGAGCCACAATCGATTCTCTCGGACGTGGGCCGATTTTACGAACGAAATGTTGAATTGGCGGAGGACGCGCTCATCTTTAGCACGAAGCAACATTCATGGGGTGTCTCCATTGTGCCGTTGAGTGAAAATTCATCATGATCGGCACTGACGCATCAGCAATGCGCCGCAGTGCTCGCCTGCTTGGCGGGCGACATCGCATGCTCAAACATTGCGCGTGTGCGCCAGCATCCGCGCCGCGTCACGCAGCGGCGCCATTCCGAACAAGCGCGTATATTCGCGGGTAAATTGAGTCGCGCTCTCATAGCCGACATCGTACGCGGCCGCCGCCACGCCGCTGCCCTTGGCCACCATCAGGGTGCGTGCGTGCATCAGGCGGATGCGCTTCTGATACTGCATCGGACTTAGCGACGTCGCCGCCTTGAAATGACGGTGAAACGCCGAGACGCTCATCGCCGCCCTGTCGGCCAGGACCTCGACACGCAGCGGCAGATTGAAATCGCGCCGGATCCATGCGATGGCTGCCGCCAGGCGCGCCATGGCGCTGTCAGGCGCTGCGATTGCACGCAACATGGCTCCGTGCGGCCCCTGCAGCACGCGATACAAGATCTCGCGCTCGTAAGCAGGTGCCAGCGCGGCGATATCGTCCGGACGGGCCATCAAACCCAGCATGCGCGTCCATGCATCGAGCAATTCGGGCGTTACAGCTTCGACTGAAAATGCGTTACCACGGTTCTCCGCGCAGCCCGGCGGCAGGTCCGCGATCAGTTCTGCCAGGATGGATGGCACCAGGGTCAGGGCGACTGCCAGATAGGGTTTGCCAGCCGCATCAGACCGAATCACACCTACCGCCGGCAGCTCGACCGACATAACGAAATAGGTTGCCGGATCATAGTCGAACGTCTGTTCTCCCACCGTCATTGATTTGGACCCTTGGAGGATCAGGTTGATCATCGGCTCGTACACGGTCGCTAGTTCATGCTCGGGAATGGCGCCCTGCACCATCGCCACGCGTGGAATGCCCGTCTCCTGGCGCCCATTCTTGTTTTGGGTGGCGAGTGTCCGCAAGCGGTCCATCTGCTCATTGGTTTGATTATCCATGACGCATTGGACCCTACCGCGCCACATCGTGCAAGGGCAAAGCAGAATTAGGCAGGTTTCAGGCAGGATCGGATGTGTCCACAAGCGCCAACGCCGGTACAGTGAACGCCTCACTTTCAATCACTGGAGTTTCACATGAATGTCATCGTCATCACCGGCGGCAGCCGCGGCATCGGTGCAGCAGCCGCCATCGAAGTCGCCAAACGCGGCATGGGCGTCATCCTCACATACAACACAAATGCCGCCGCCGCGAACAAGGTCGTGGCGACCATCGAAACTGCTGGCGGCAAAGCCGTTGCGCTGCCACTTGATGTCGGTAACGTCGACAGCTTTGCTGCCTTCAAGCATATGGTCATCCAGGCGCTTGAAGCGACCTGGGATACCACAACCTTGCATGGCCTCGTCAACAATGCTGGCTATGGCCTGTTTAATCCAATCGAATCGGTCACCGCCGCGCAGTTCGACGGTCTGTTGAACGTGCACTTGAAGGGGCCATTCTTCCTGACTCAAGCGCTGCTGCCGCTATTTGCAAAGGGCGCATCCATCGTTAACCTGACCAGCGCGACGACCCGCGTAGCCACTGCTGGCGTAGCGCCGTACGCTGCCTTCAAGGGGGGCCTTGAAGTGCTATCGCGATACATGGCCAAGGAGTTCGGCGCACGCGGCATCCGCGTCAACGCGGTTTCGCCAGGCGCAATCCGAACCGAACTCGGCGGCGGCCTGAACGATGAGTTCGAATCCCTGCTGGCCGGGCAAACAGCGCTCGGACGCGTCGGCGAGCCGGAGGATGTGGGACGGGTCATCGCCACCTTGCTTTCGCCTGATACCGGTTGGGTAAACGCGCAAACCATCGAAGTCGGTGGCGGTTACATTATTTAGGCAAAACGAAAATACCTGCATCTGTTCGGCTCGGCTTGAAAAGCTGTGACTGCGCCAGACGATTTATTGGTCATAAACTTGAACGTTCTACCACATTCCCAGGAGCTACTATGCTGGACCACCTGTTTCTCTCCGTCGCCGATGTCCCAGCCTCGATCATTTTTTACGAGCGCGCTCTGGCGCCCCTCGGTATCGTTCACGCCCATGACTATAACGGTGCGGATGGCCCGGTTGGCCACCCCGACCTGAAAGGCTTCGGTAGCGACAATCGCATCTACTTCTGGCTACGTGCCGGGGCTGCCGATGCGCGCGCCGTCCACATCGGCTTTGTGGCCGACAGCACCGCTGCCGTGGATGCCTTTTATGCAGCCGCGCTGCATGCAGGCGCGACCGACAATGGTGCTCCCGGCCCGCCTGCACTACGACCCGCGTTACTACGCGGCCAATATTTTTGACCTTGACGGCTATAGCATCGAAGTCGTCTACAAAAGCTGGCAGCACGTGCAGCCAGCTACCACACGGAAAAATCTCCCATGACCAGTAGAATCCTGATTTACGGCGCCACCGGCTACACCGGAAAACTGGTCGCTATGCAAGCGCGCGATACCCAACTCTCATTCGAGATCGCCGGTCGCAATGCCACCCAAGTGGCTGCACTTGCAGAGCAACTGGACGTGCCGTTCCGCGTCTTTGCGCTCGATGATCCAGCAACCATCATTGCCAGCCTGGCCGGCATCACGGCCGTTCTGAACTGCGCCGGTCCGTTCGCCAGCACTGCGCGTCCACTGATGGAGGCCTGCATCGAATGCGGAGTCCACTACCTCGACATCACTGCCGAATACAAGGTGTATGCACTGGCTGAGGCATGGTCCGAGCGCGCAGCTGCCGCTGGCGTCATGCTGCTGCCCGGCGTCGGCTGGGACGTGGTACCGAGCGATTGCCTGGCAATGTACGTTGCAGCCAAAGTCGACCAGCCGCAGAGCCTGCGTATCGCGCTGCAGGTCGCCAACTCCATGTCCCGCGGTTCGACCACAAGCGTGGGCGAGATCCTCGGCGTTGGGCTTTTGGTACGGACCGATGGCGCTATCGTGGCAAATCCCGACACGAACTCGGCGCGCTTCGACTTCGGTGCCGGCCCGGTAGACAGTGTGCCGCTGTCTTTTGGTGACCTGGTCACTGCGTGGAAGTCGACCGGGATTCGGAATATCGCCATGTTTGTCAACATAAAGGAAAACGTTCTGCCGGATGGGGTCGCCGTTATGCCTGACGGTCCTTCGCTGGAAGAACGCATCGCCAACCGCGCCAGCGTCGTGGCTGAAGTCACTGGCATGGATGGCACCGTCGTGCGTGCGCGCATTGACACCGTCAATGGCTATTTATACACAGCGCTGGCTGCTGTCGAAGCGCTGCGCCTGGTCGTGTCTGGTCAATTCAAGCATGGCTTCCAGACCCCAGCGACCGCATTCGGTGACGGATTTGCCATATCGATCGCAGACAGCCGCATCGTCGACATGCCCTAGGGTAGCCATGTATGTGGCTAAGCGGTGACTCAGATCTACCAGTGCTAGACATCTAAATACAAAAGGCCACCTTACGGTGGCCTATCGCTTTTGATCTCACTCAAAACGGCGTGAGAAGATCGGGGTATGCTTGGCGGAGAGACGGGGATTCGAACCCCGGATAGGCTATGAACCTATACACGCTTTCCAGGCGTGCGACTTCAACCACTCATCCATCTCTCCTATTTCTTCGCTTTCACGAAGCCGCAGATTATAGCAAAGATTCTGTTGAGTATGGAGAAATTTGCGGGCCCCGGGCGTGCAAGCTCAGCATGGGTTCCCGCGCGGCCGCCGAGGTTTCGCGGAACGCCACTCCTCTTAAGATGCCTCTTTCAGCTGCTCAAGGATTGCCGGGTTCTCAAGCGTCGACACGTCCTGCGTGATGGTCTCGCCCTTGGCCAGCACGCGCAGCAGACGCCGCATGATCTTGCCCGAACGCGTTTTCGGCAGGTTGTCGCCGAAACGGATCTCCTTCGGCTTGGCGATCGGCCCGATCTCCTTGGCGACCCAGTTGCGCAACTCCAGCGCCAGCTTCTTGGCCTCGTCACCTGTTGGCCGCGCTTGCTTGAGAACCACGAACGCGCAGATCGATTCGCCGGTCGTGTCATCCGGCTTGCCCACCACCGCCGCTTCCGCGACGATCGGGTTCGCCACCAGCGCCGACTCAATTTCCATCGTGCCCATGCGGTGCCCCGATACATTGAGCACGTCGTCGATGCGCCCGGTAATGGTGAAGTAACCCGTATCCTTGTTGCGGATCGCGCCATCGCCGGCCAGGTACATCCGCCCGCCCAGCTCCTCGGGGAAGTAGCTGGCCTTGAAGCGCTCAGGATTGTTCCAGATGGTGCGGATCATTGATGGCCATGGCCGCTTGACGACCAGAATACCGCCCTGCCCATTCGGCACATCCTGGCCGGCCTCGTCGACGATCGCCGTCATGATGCCCGGCATCGGCAAGGTGCACGAACCCGGCACCATCGGCGTGGCGCCCGGCAGTGGCGAGATCATGTGTCCGCCGGTCTCGGTCTGCCAGAAGGTGTCGACGATCGGGCACTTCTCGCGGCCGACGTTCTTGTAGTACCACATCCAGGCTTCCGGGTTGATCGGCTCGCCTACCGAGCCGAGCAGACGCAGGCTGGACAGGTCGTAGTTCTTCGGATGCACTTTCGGGTCAACATCGGCGGCCTTGATCAGCGAGCGGATCGCGGTCGGCGCGGTGTAGAAGATGCTGACTTTGTGCTTGTCGATGGTTTCCCAGAAGCGTCCAGCGTTCGGATAGGTCGGCACCCCTTCGAAAACGATTTGCGTGCCGCCAACCGCAAGCGGGCCGTAGGCGATATAGGTGTGGCCCGTCACCCAGCCGATATCGGCGGTGCACCAGAACACATCGGTAGGCTTGATGTCGAACGTCCATTTCATGGTCAGCGCGGCCCACAGCAGGTAGCCGCCGCTGGAGTGCTGCACGCCCTTCGGCGTGCCGGTCGAGCCCGACGTGTAAAGGATGAACAACGGATGCTCGGCGCTCACCCACTCCGGTTCGCATTCGGCCGCCTGCGAGGCCACCAGGTCATGCAGCCAGATGTCGCGACCGCTGGTGAACGGAATATCGCCGCCGCTGCGCTTGTAGACAATGACGTCCCTGATCGTGGCGCAGCCGCCCAGCGCCAGCGCTTCGTCCACGATGGTCTTCAGCGGCAGGTGTTTGCCGCCGCGCAGTTGCTCGTCGGCCGTGATGACGGCGACGGCGCCTGCGTCGATGATGCGTTCCTGCAGCGACTTGGCCGAGAAGCC
>DASWSX010000297.1:0-4422 GCA_036402435.1 Telluria sp.
CGATGGCCTGGCCGACCAGGCGGCACAGGCGCTTGTGCAGCTTGTTGTTCTCGTAGCCGACCTTGTCGGCAACCGCGTCCATCACTGCTGCGTTCATACGTCCTCCTTGATGCGGAACACCTCGACGCCGACGCCTTCGCAGTCCGGATACACGTCCGGCTTCATGGTCGACACGCGCACCGCGCGCACCTTCGGGTGCGCCAGCATCGAGCGCACCACGTCGTCGCACAGCGACTCCTGCAGGTGCACGTGGCCCTGCGCCATGCGGCGCGCGATCGTCTCGCGCATGAAGTCGTAGTCGACCACTTCGTCCAGGTGGTCTTCGGTCGGGGTCGACAGCGCCAGCGGAATGTACAGGTCGACGTTAATCAGGACGCGCTGCTCGCCCTTCTTCTCGAAATCGTGCACCCCGATGTTGATCATCACTTCGTAATTGCGCAAGAACAGGCGGCGGCAATCGCGCAGCGTCGGGTGGGAAAGGGCGGACAGCATGGGATACCTTTATTTTTGTAAGAACATGACGTCGCGCGGCAGCTGCAGCAGGTGCTGGCCGCCGTCGACGAGTAAAGTGGTGCCGGTGATGGCGCGCGCCGACGCTGCGTAGCAGACCGCGTCGACGATGTCCTGCGGCGTGCTGGAGCGGCCCAGCGGCGTGGCCTGGTGCGCCTTGGCGAAGCCGGTGTCGGTCTGGTCGCCCGAGACCATCGTCAGGCCCGGCGCGACGCCGACCACGCGCACGCTCGGCGCCAGCGCCTGCGCCAGCATCGTGGTGGCGGTGTGCAGCGCCGACTTCGACAGCGTGTACGACAAAAAATCCGGGTTCAGATTGTACAGTTTCTGGTCCAGCAGGTTGATGACGACCGCCTCGGCGTCAAGCGGCGTGGCCGCGTGCAGCGCCTGCGCCAGCAGCAGGGGCGCGGTCAGGTTGGCCTGCATGTGCGCGGCCAGCAGGGCGGGCGAGAAGCTGGTCGGGTTGTCGTATTCGAACAGCGAGGCGTTGTTCACCACGCAGCTGACCGGGCCCAGTTCCTCGAACGCGCGCGCAAGCAGGGTGCGCACCTGCGCCTCGTCGGCCAGGTCGCAGTGCAGCAGCGCGGCGCGGCAGCCGGCGGCGCGCACGCCGTCGGCTGTCTCGCGCGCTTCGCTTTCCGAATCGCGGTAATGGACGGCCACGTCCCAGCCCGCCTGCGCGAGCCCGAGCGCGATGGCGCGCCCGATGCGCTTGCCGGCGCCGGTCACCAGCGCGACTTTGCGCACTGCCGTGGTAGTTCCAGAAGTCTGCATAAATTGTTGATCCAAGCTGTTATGGCTACAATGCCGGGATGACCTTACCCGCTCCAGACAGCGACGCGCTGGCCGCATCGCACGCATTGCAGAACCAGATTGCCGCCGAAATCGCCGCCAATGACGGCGCCATTTCATTTGCGCGTTTCATGGAGCTGGCCTTGTACGCGCCCAACCTGGGCTACTACAGCGGCGGCGCGGCCAAGCTCGGCGAAGCGGGCGACTTTACCACCGCGCCCGAGCTCACGCCGCTGTTCGGCGCCACGCTGGCGCATGCGGCAGCCGCTATTATCGCCCAAAGTGCGCCCAATATCCTCGAATTCGGGGCCGGCACAGGCAAACTTGCGCGCGACGTGCTCAGCGCGCTACACCAAGCCGGCGTCGACATCGAGCACTACTATATTGTCGAACTTTCAGGCGAACTGCGCGCGCGCCAGCAGGAAGCGCTGCGCGAGTTCCCGCAGGTGCGCTGGCTGGACGGCTTCCCCGAGTCGTTCAGCGGCGTGGTGCTGGCCAACGAAGTGCTCGACGCGATGCCGGTGGCACTGGTCAGGAAGGCCGCCGCTGGCTGGCGCGAAGTGATGGTCACCATCGAAGACGGCGCCTTTGCATACACCGATCGCGAACCGTCGGACGTGCTGGCCGCGCACATCGCGGCCCAGGTGCCGGACGCCGAGTTCCTGCCGGAAGGCTACCTGACCGAAGTGCATCCGGTCGGCTGCGGCTTCATGGCGTCGCTGGCGCGCATGCTCGCCAAGGGGAAGGGCGCCGCCTTCCTGTTCGATTATGGGTTCCCCGCGCACGAGTACTACCTCGGCCAGCGCGAGACCGGCACCGTGATGTGCCACTACCGGCACCATTCGCATCCCGACCCGTTCTACCTGCCCGGCCTGCAGGACATCACGGCCCACGTCGACTTCACCGCGATGGCGCTGGCCGCGCAGGACAACGGCGCCGAGGTGCTCGGCTACATGAACCAGGCCGCATTCCTGGTCAGCGCCGGCATCGGCGAACTGCTGCTGAAAACCAGCCCGGACGACGCCATGCGCTACCTGCCGCAGGCGAACGCGGTGCAAAAGCTGGTGTCGCCGGCCGAAATGGGCGAACTGTTCAAGGTACTGATCGTCGGCAAGGACGTCACCTTGCCCGACGCCATCCAGCGCGCCGACCGCAGCCATCGCCTGTAGACTTTCTGATATCTTGCGCGCAGGATACAATCACAGCTATGCTGGCAGGCCGGGCAGACCGCCGTATCGGCTATTATGAAGTGAACAGCATTGCCTGAACCCTAAGCCCATGGCCAAGATCCACACACACTACGACAACCTGAAGGTGGCGCGCCTGGCGCCGCAGGAAGTCATACGTGCGGCGTACAAGGCCCTGAGCCAGAAATACCACCCCGACAAGAACCAGGGCGACGAGAAAGCCGCGCGCATCATGGCGATCGTCAACAGTGCCTACAACATCCTGTCCGACCCGGTCCGCCGGCGCGAGCACGACGAGTGGATCGCGGCCGAGGAATGGGAAATCGAATGGCTGGAGAGCACCCGTTCCGAAGACGGGCGCGAGCGCCATCGCGGCGACAATCCGGACAGCGCGTGGGAGCCGGAACCGGTGATCGCCGCGGCGCGGCCGTACCGCATCGCGCGCGACCTGCGCTGGTGGGGCGGGATGGGATTATTCTTTGTGACCGGCTGCGCCGTTGGCGTGCTGTTGAGTACACAGCCCGGGCTGCTGCCGGTGGCGCTGGCGTCGCGGCTGGCCCCGCCGGTCGAAGTCCGTGTCGAGACCAAGGCGGAGCCGGTTGCCGCGCTGGCCGAGGCCAAACCGGAAACCGCCATCGACAGCTGGGCCTCGGGTCCGCCTGCTTCGCCCGAAGCGACGCCGGCAGTAGCGCCCGAGGTCAAGGCTCTGGCGGTGACGCAGCTGGTGGTGCCGGCCCGGGTGCCGGACTGCGCCTCCGACCTGTACACCCTGACGGCGCCGAACGGCGTTCCGTGGCCGGCGGCGTCAGGCTACATCGACGGTTACCCGATTGGCAACAACGGCGAAGAAATGCAGGTCATGGTGGACAACACCGCCAACAGCTCGCCGGTATTCGTCAAGGTGTACGACCTCGACCGCCGCTCGAATGTGCGCCACGTGTTCGTGCTGGCGCACGAATCGCTGGCCATCGAGAAGCTCGCCGCAGGCAAGTATGAAGTGCGCTACCAGAACATCGAGGCGGGCGGCAATCCGGCGGAATGCCTGGGCCGCAAGCGCGCGCTCAGGCAAGCCGCGACCGACTCCGAGATTTGATCTTCTAATATTTCTAAAAATCGGGGTCAGACCACCGTTTTCCGGAACATTCCAGAATATGGTGGTCTGACCCCGATTTTTGGAAAGTTTTCGGCTTAGGTGGCCAGGTTTTCGATCAGGCCCATCTCGCCCGACGACATCAGCTTGTCAATGTCCATCAGGATCAGCATCCGCTCGTCGATCGTGCCAAGACCGGTGATGTAGTCGGAATTGAAGGCGGTGCCCATTTCCGGCGCCGGCTTGACCTGGTCCGGCGACAGCGTCGTGACGTCCGATACGCTGTCGACCACCATGCCGACAATCCGGCCGCTGATGTTGAGGATGATGACGACCGTGAACTGGTCGTACACCGGGGTGCCAAGGTGGAACTTGATGCGCATGTCCACCACCGGGATGATGATGCCGCGCAGGTTGATCACGCCCTTGATGAATTCCGGCGCGTTGGCAATGCGGGTCACCGCTTCGTAGCCGCGGATTTCCTGTACTTTCAGGATGTCGATGCCGTATTCTTCCTCACCAAGCTTGAACGCCAGGAATTCGCGCACCGGCGCTTCCTTGGAAGCGGAATTGGAAGAGGTCGGATTTTCGTGCATGTTGTGTTCCTTGTAGAGATTTGTGCCGTCGCTGTGGCGTGCAGCCGTCAGCTGCCGGGCTTTTCGCGTCGCTGCAACGGGATAATTACAGAATTTTGTTCCCCTGCCGTAATATACTCTCAAGCCGCGCCGTTACCCACTGCCGGCAGCATCGGAGTTGCTTGATGGATACAAAATGAACGAACTAGCCGGTCTCTCCGCCCTGATTATCGAACCGCACGCCGGCATGCGGGCGAGCATCCACAAC
>DASWSX010000298.1:0-16245 GCA_036402435.1 Telluria sp.
GTTCCAGGCGCAGCAGGCGTTGTCCTTCAAGATCATCCACACCGGACAGCACTACGACCGCGACATGAACGAGGTGTTCTTCGAAGAACTGGGCATCCCGCAGCCGGACGTGTTCATGGCCGCCGGCGGCGGCAGCCACGCGCAGCAGACCGCCAAGATCATGGTCGGCTTCGAGGAGCTGTGCATCGCCGAGCGCCCGGCCGCCGTGCTGGTGGTGGGCGACGTCAATTCGACGCTGGCCTGCTCGATCGTCGCCAAGAAGCTCAACATCCCGGTCGCGCACGTCGAAGCGGGCCTGCGCAGCGGCGACATGTCGATGCCGGAGGAAATCAATCGCCTCGTCACCGACAGCATCTCGGACTGGTTCTTCGTCACCGAGCCGGCCGCGCTGGAGCACCTCAAGCGCGAAGGCAAGCCCGATTCGGCCGTGCACTATGTCGGCCACGTGATGGTCGACAACGTCCTGTTCCAGGCCGACAAGCTCACCCGCGCCGACACCAGCGGCTTCGACACGGCCGCCTTCAAGGCTGCCCGCAGCGAAGCGAAGCAGCGCTACGGCGTGGTCACCCTGCACCGTCCGAGCAACGTCGACGACGGCGAAAACTTTGCCCGCATCGGCGCCGCCCTGCGCGAGATTTCGAACGAACTGCCGCTGATCTTCCCGGTCCACCCGCGCACCCGCGCCAATCTGGAAAAGTTCGGCATCGAGCTCGGCCCGAACATCACGCTGGCCGGCCCACAGGCTTACATGGCCTTCCTCAACCTGTGGAAGGATGCCGCCGTGGTGCTGACCGACAGCGGCGGCCTGCAGGAAGAAACCACTGCGCTGGGCGTGCCTTGCGTGACGATCCGCGAGAACACCGAGCGTCCGGTCACGGTCGATGAAGGTTCGAACGTGCTGGCCGGCACCGATCCGGAAAAAATCATGGCTGAAGCGCGCAAGATACTGCGCGGCGAAGGCAAGACCGGCCGCCGTCCGCACCTGTGGGACGGCAAGGCTGCCGAGCGCATCGTCGAGATCCTGGGGCGATATATCTCATGACCGCACGCATGACGTTGATGGGGTGCCAGGTCGATAACCTGACGATGGAAGAGACGCTCGGCCGCATCGAGGGTTTCATCCAGTCTGGCCGGCCGCACCAGCACGTGGTGGTCAATGTCGACAAGCTGGTCAAGGCCAGCCGCGACCCGGCGCTGCGCAGCATCATCAACGAATGCGATCTGGTCAACGCCGACGGCATGCCGGTGGTGTGGGCCTCGCGCCTGCTAGGCAAGCCGCTCAAGGAGCGGGTCGCCGGCATCGACCTGTTCGAGGCGCTGATGGCGCGCGCGGGCGACAAGGGCTGGCGCGTGTTCCTGCTGGGCGCGCGCGAGGAAGTCGTGCGCGCCGTGAAAGACGCGTATGAACGGCGCTACCCGCGCCTGCAAATCTGCGGATACCGCAACGGATACTGGCAGGGCGAACAGGAAGAGGCGCAGGTGGCCGCGCAGGTGCGCGACAGCCGCGCCGACCTGCTGTTCGTGGCGATCAGCTCGCCAAAGAAAGAGCAATTCCTCGGCCGCTGGCAGGCCGGGATGAAGATTCCGTTCGCAATGGGCGTCGGCGGCAGCTTCGACGTCGCGATCGGCAAGGTGAAACGCGCGCCGCGCTGGATGCAGGACTGGGGACTGGAATGGTTCTACCGCTTCCTGCAAGAGCCGCGCCGCATGTTCCGCCGCTATTTTATCGATGACATGGCATTCCTCTGGCTGTTCATTAAAGAAGCCGCAGGACGCCATATATAAAGGACACACATGAAAATTCTCGTTACGGGTGGCATGGGCTACATCGGTTCCCACACCTGCGTTGAACTCCTCAAGGCCGGGCACGACGTGCTGGTCTACGACAACCTCTCCAACAGCAAGGTCACGGTCGGCGACAAGATCGAACAGATCACCGGCAAGAAGGTGTCCTTCATCGAAGGCGACATCCGCGACCGCGCGGCGATGGAAAACGCCTTCGCGGCCGGTCCGGTCGACGCGGTGATCCATTTCGCCGGCCTGAAGGCGGTCGGCGAGTCGGTCGAACAGCCGCTGCGCTACTACGACAACAATGTCTACGGCAGCGTGGTGCTGTTCGAGACGATGGCCAAGTTCGGCGTCAAGACGCTGGTGTTCTCGTCGTCGGCCACGGTGTACGGCGACCCGGCCAGCGTGCCGATCGTCGAGGACTTCCCACTGTCGGCGACCAACCCGTATGGCCGCAGCAAGCTAATGATCGAGGACATCCTGCGCGACCTGTCGGTGGCTGAACCGAGCTGGCGCATCGCGCTGCTGCGCTATTTCAATCCGGTCGGCGCCCACGAAAGCGGGCTCATCGGTGAAGAACCGAACGGCATCCCGAACAACCTGGTGCCGTATATCGCCCAGGTGGCCGAGGGCCGGCGCGAATTCCTGTCGGTATACGGCGGCGATTATCCGACCCCGGACGGCACCGGCATGCGCGATTACATCCACGTTGTCGATCTGGCCATAGGTCATGTAAAAACGCTAACCAAGCTGGCGACAGGTCCCGGCGTAGTTACGTACAATTTAGGCACTGGGCGCGGCAACAGCGTGCTGGAAATCGTGCGCGCCTTCGAACAGGCTTGCGGCAAACCCATTCCCTACAAAATCGTCGACCGGCGCCCAGGCGACATCGCCAAATGCTATGCCGATCCGCACCGCGCTGAAACCGAGCTCGGCTGGAAGGCGGAACGCGATGTCGCGCAAATGTGCGCCGATGCATGGCGATACCAGTCAACGCCGAAGTAATTAAAGGAAGCACCAATGAAAGCCATGATTCTTGCTGCGGGCAAGGGAACACGAGTCCGCCCGCTCACGTACGATCTGCCAAAACCAATGATTCCGCTGCTGGGCAAGCCGGTCATGGCTTACCTTGTTGAACACCTCGCCAAGCACGGCGTCACCGAAATCATGGTCAATGTCAGCTACCTGCACGACAAGATCGAAGAGTACTTCGGCGAAGGCCACCAGTTCGGCGTGCAGATCGGCTACTCGTTCGAAGGCTATATCAACGACCAGGGCGAAGTCGTGCCCCAGCCGATCGGCTCGGCCGGCGGCATGAAGAAAATCCAGGAGTTCGGCGGCTTCTTCGACGAGACCACCATCGTCCTGTGCGGCGACGCCCTGATCGACCTCGACCTGAAGTCGGCACTGATCGAGCACCGCCGCAAGGGCGCCCTGGCCTCGGTCATCACGCGCGAAGTCCCGTGGGACAAGGTCTCGAGCTACGGCGTGGTGGTCACCGACACCGATGGGCGCATCACCCAGTTCCAGGAAAAGCCGAGCAAGGAGCAGGCGCTGTCGAACTTCATCAGCACCGGCATCTATATCTTCGAACCTGAAGTCATCGACCTGATCCCGTCGGGCCAGTCGTTCGACATCGGTTCCGAGCTGTTCCCGCTGATGGCCGAACGCGGCCTGCCGTTCTACGCCCAAAAGCGGCCGTTCAACTGGCTCGACATCGGCAGCGTGACCGATTACTGGGAAGTGCTGCAGGACGTGCTCAAGGGCGAAGTGGCCCACATGGACGTGCCCGGCGTCCAGATCAAGGACGGCGTCTGGGTCGGGCTCAACACCAGCGTCGACTGGAACGGCACGGTCATCAAGGGCCCGGTCTACATCGGATCAGGCTGCCTGATCGAATCGGGCGTGACCATCATCGGGCCGACCTGGATCGGGCACGGCAGCCACATCTGCGAAGGCGCTGAAATCGTGCGCAGCGTGTTGTTCGAATACACGCGAGTGTTGCATGATGTAAACTTGCATGAAATGATCGTGTTTAAAGATTACAGTGTCGACCGGCAAGGTGAGATGAAGCACAGTACCGAATACTCGTCCGAAGAGTGGGTGAATGCGCGCGACCGCCGCCAGCACCGCCGCACCGAGGGCGACCTGGCTTACGCAAAATAAGATAAGGATTTACATGAAAATTTACCCAGTCATCCTCTCCGGCGGCGCCGGCACCCGTTTGTGGCCGCTCTCGCGGGCTGTGCTGCCCAAGCAGCTGCTGCCGCTGGTAACGGACCGCACCATGCTGCAAGAGACAGCATTGCGGGTTGGGGACTGGCCAGGACTGATGGCGCCGCTGGTTGTCTGCGGCAACGACCATCGCTTCATGGTGGCCGAACAGATGCGCGAAATCGGCATCACGCCGCTGGGCATCCTGCTGGAGCCGGACGGACGCAACACCGCACCGGCCGTTGCCGCTGCAGCCAATTACCTGATGGCGATCGACCCGGAGGCGGTGATGCTGGTGCTGCCGGCCGACCACGTCATCAAGGACGGAAAAGCGTTCGCCGAGGCAGTCGCGCGCGCCGCCAACACGGTGCGCGATGGCGCACTGGCCACCTTCGGCATCGTGCCGACCGCGCCTGAAACAGGCTACGGCTACATCCGCCGCGGCAGCGCCATCGGTTCGGAAGATTGCTACAAGGTCGACCGCTTCGTCGAGAAGCCCGACAGCGCCACGGCCGAAGGGTTTGTCGCCGACGGCGGTTATTACTGGAACAGCGGGATGTTCCTGTTCCGCGCCCAGACCTACCTGCGCGAACTGGAACAGTTCAATCCTGCCATCGCCGCCGCCGCCGAAGCGGCAGTGCGCCTCGGCTACCGCGACCTCGACTTCTGCCGCCTGGACGAAGCCGCATTTGGCGGCAGCCCATCGGACTCGATCGACTACGCCGTGATGGAACGTACCGCACATGCGGTCGTCGTGCCGGCCGATATCGGCTGGAGCGACGTCGGCTCCTGGTCGGCGCTGTGGGAAGTGCAGCAGGGCGACGCCGACGGCAACGTCCAGCGCGGCGACGTCTATCTCGACGGCGTGTCCAACACGCTGGTGCGCGCCGAAAGCCGGATCGTCGCGGTGGTCGGCGTGTCCGACCTGATCGTGGTCGAAACGCCGGACGCGGTGCTGGTGGCGCACAAGAGCCAGGTACAGCGGGTCAAGCAGGTTGTCGAGCACCTCAAGTCGAAGGAGCGCACCGAGCACCTGCACCACACCAAGGTTTACCGTCCGTGGGGCCATTACGAAGGCATCGACGCGGGCGATCGCTTCCAGGTCAAGCGCATCACCGTCAAGCCGGGCGAGAAGCTGTCGCTGCAGATGCACCACCACCGTGCCGAGCACTGGGTGGTCGTGAGCGGCACCGCGCGGGTGACCTGCGGCGAGAAGGTCAGCCTGCTGTCTGAAAACGAATCGACCTACATCCCGATCGGCATGAACCACCGCCTGGAAAACCCGGGCAAGGTACCGCTCCACATCATCGAAGTGCAGTCGGGCAGCTACCTCGGCGAAGACGACATCGTGCGCTTCGAGGACATCTACCAGCGCGCGTAATCAGGCAGGACAGGCCTTGGCCATGGTGCCGCTCAGTGTAAGCTGGGCGGCATTTTTTATGTGCGGACACCCCTCGTTCGCGCAACGCGCGCACCGGTGTGCCAGCGCACGAAACTTCCCTGTGACTGTGCTAAGTTTTACTTGATCTCCCCATCTTGGAAAGGATGATGAAATGAAGAAAACCACCATCGCGGGAGTTGCCTTGCTGCTGGCCTTTGCGGCCCAGGCACAGGCGGGAATCATTCGCGGCGGCAGCGAGCTGCTCGACGCCAGCGGCCATGCCCAGCTCGAACGGTGGCTGGGGCAGGGCAGCTTCGACCTGATCAACGTGTTCACCCGCAAGGACGGCGATACAGCGGCCGATTTCCATGCCGCGGCCGATCGGCGCGGGCCCACCTTCACGCTGATGGAAGTGACCAACGAGTCCGGCCAGAGCTTCCTGGTGGGCGGCCTCAATCCCCAGCACTGGTCATCCACCGATGGCTGGCACAACACTCCCAGCGATACGTACCGCACGGCGTTCATCTTCAACATGACCCAGCCAGCCTTGTACCGCCAGGTCAGCGCAAGCTACGTGCTGCCCAGCCAGGGAGAACGCCAGACCTTCAACGGGATCGACTACGGACCCACCTTCGGCACTGGCCACGACCTGTACGTCAACGAGTCGCTGCAGGCCGCTCTGTCCTGGCAGGTGACCTATGGCGATCCGCTTGACGCCGGCCGCTCGATCATCGACCGCTCGCTGGGCGGCCACCTGGTCCGGGTCGACGCGCTCGAAGTGTTCACGCTGTCGCCAGTCCCGGAGCCGGCTGGTTACGCGATGCTCCTTGGCGGCCTGGCCTTGCTGGGAGGCGCCGCGCGCCGCGCCGCGCCGGCGAAATAGCCGGCCGGCCCCATGCATACCCGGGCACGGCTTGCCGTCCTGCTCGCCCTGCTGGCGCTGGCGGGCGCGGCGCAGCCGCAAGCGCCCCGGTCCGGGTTGGCGCCGTCGCAACTGGCAATCGTCATCAACGACGCCGATCCCAACAGCGTTGCCGTCGGCGCGTACTACCGCAAGGCGCGCAACATCCCGGCCTCGAACGTGGTCCACGTGCATATCCCGGGCGCGCCGCAGCGGATCAGCGCCGCCCGCTTCGCACTGCTGAAAAAGGAAATCGACGGCCAATTGGGCGAAGGCATCGAAGCGGTACTGATGGTCTGGACCGCGCCGTATGCCGTCGAGTGCAATTCGATCACCAGCGCGTTCACGATGGGCTTCGATGGCGCCCAGTGCAGGCGCACCTGCGACTCCGGCCGGCCCAACCCGTACTTCAACTCCGCCGCAACGCGACCCTACACGGGCGCCGGCATGCGCCTGTCGATGCTGCTGCCGACCGAGTCGGTGGCCGGCGCCAAGGCCGTCATCGGGCGCGGCGTCGCGGCCGGCTTTCGCACCGTTCCCGCCACCGCCTACTACCTGGTCACTACGGAAACGGCACGCAACGTACGGGCGCGGTTCTATCCGCCGGCGGCGCGCCTGGCCTCGAAAAAAATCGCCACCAGGGTGCTCAAGGCTGACGCGCTCGAAGGCGCGGACGACATCATCATCTACCAGACCGGCATGGCGCAGGTCGGCAAGCTCGAGACGCTGGGCTTTCGCCCGGGCGCGCTGGCCGATCACCTGACCTCGCTCGGCGGCGACCTGCTCGGGCAATCGCAGATGAGCATCCTGCGCTGGCTCGACGCCGGCGCCACTGCCAGTTACGGCACGGTCAGCGAGCCGTGCAATCACTGGCAGAAGTTTCCCCATCCGTCGATATTGCTGAGGCATTACGCCGGCGGCGCCAGCGCCATCGAAGCCTACTGGAAAAGTGTGGCGTGGCCGACACAGGGTTTATTTGTCGGCGAGCCACTGTCCGCGCCTTACCGCCGCTAGCCCGGCGGTATCCCTACCCATTGCGCATGCACCATTAGTCCGATCGGACTAAGGGCTCGTCATCATCTTGTCATTTGGCGCAATTACTATCCATTTTGCCAATAAACAATACTTTTCGATAACACTCGACAGCTCCTGGCGTGGACGATCCCACAACCTGGCTGGCGCTCTCACAGGACCATCAATGACCAAGATTCATGCTCCGGGACGGCTTACCGTCCTTGCCGCGCTGCTGGGCGGTTTTGCCGCGCCGGCCTTTGCCGCGTCCGATATCGTCATCAGCCAGGTGTATGGTGGCGGCGGCAATAGCGGTGCCGTCTTCAAGAACGATTTCGTCGAGTTGTTCAATCGCAGCAGCCGCGAAATCAGCCTGGCCGGATGGAGCATCCAGTACACGTCGTCGAACGGTCCTGGCGCCACGGGCACCAGCAACTGGGGCGTGGCCGCGCTGCCGAGCAAGACCTTGATGCCGGGCCAGTACATGCTGATCCAGATGGCGGCCGGCACGGGCACCCAGCCTGCGCTGCCGGTTGCGCCCGATGGCACTGGCTCGCTGAACCTGTCGGGCAGCAGTGGCAAGATTTTGCTGAGCAGCGAATCGGCGCCGTTGACGGGTTTCCGTCCGACCGCGACCGTGCTCGATTTCCTCGGCTGGGGCAGCACGAACGGCGCTGAGGGCACCTCCGCGGCCGGCACCGGCAATGCGACGGCGATCGGACGTATCGATGCCTGCGTCGACACCGACAACAACGCCGCCGATTTCGCGGTGCGCAGTCCGATGCCGCGCAACATGGACACCGAGAAGACGCCTTGCGGCGGCCCGGCCGTCTTCCCGATCGTGGCCAGCTGCCCGGCCAGCCTGATGGTCCAGCAAGGCGTGGCCGGCGCGGCACCATTGTCCGCTTCCGACGAGGACGGCATCGTCAACGGCGCCAGCATCACCAGCGCCGCAGTCGGCGGCATCGCCTTGAGCGGCTTCAGCGCCGCCGGCGCCAACGGACAGTCGGCCACGGTGAACCTGGACATCGCAGCGAACGTGCCGGCCGGCAGCTACCCGGTCGTCGTCAACTTCACCAATAGCGATGCGCAGGAACAGAGCTGCACCGTGAACGTCAGCGTGCAGGGCCTGGCCAGCGTCACCCGCACCATTCCGCAGATCCAGGGCGTGGGCGCGAAGAGTCCGGACGAGAACACCGTGCAGACCACCGAAGGCGTCATCACGCACAAGGTCGGCAGCGGCTTCTTCATGCAGCACCCGACCGGCGACGGCGAGCCGGCCAGCTCGGACGGCATCTTCGTCTACATGGGCGGCACGCCACTGACGGCAACGGTAGGCGACCTGGTGCGTGTGACCGGCACCGTCACCGAGTACGCCCCAACGGGTGCACCGCGCAGCTACACCGAACTGAAGGATACGACCTCGATCCTGGTGCGCAGCAGCGGGCATTCCGTGGCGCCAACCAACATCGATTCGCTGGCCGGCCTCGACCGCGTCGAAGGCATGCTGGTCAACTTCACCAACACGCTGACCATCAACCAGACCGGCTACCTGGGCGAGCGCGGCGAACTGACCCTGTCGGCCGGCCGCCGCGAAACGCCGACCAACCGCTACCGCCCGGGCACGCCGGAAGCGCTGGCGCTGGCCGCGGCGAATGACGCCAACCAGATCGTCCTCGACGACAATATCTTCGTCACGCCAACGGTCATCCCGTACATCGGCGAAGGCAGCACCGTTCGCGCCGGCGACAGCGTCACCGGGCTGACCGGCGTGATCGACTACGGCGCCATCGGCGGCGGCGGCGCGGCCTTCAAGCTGCAACCAACCGCAGCGCCGCTGATCTCGCGCACCAACCCGCGCACCGACGCACCGGTCGTCGCCGCGGGCAACGTCAAGGTCGCCAGCGCCAACGTGCTGAACTTCTTCACCACCTTCACCAACGGCGGCGACGCCTGGAACCGCACCGGCCAGGGCTGCACGGTGGGCAGCACCACCCGCGCCTCGAATTGCCGCGGCGCCAACAGCATGGCCGAATTCGAGCGCCAGCGCGACAAGATCGTCCATTCGCTCAAGGCCATCGATGCCGACATCGTCGGCCTGATGGAAATCCAGAACAACGGCGACACCGCCGTGTCCTACCTGGTCGATGCGCTCAACGCGGCGGTTGGCTATACCGCGTATGCCCACGTGCCGGCGCCGGCGCAACTCGGTACCGACGCCATCCGCGTGGCGATGCTGTACAAGCCGGCCACGTTGACGCTGTCGGGCACCGCTCTGTCGGACGGCAACCCGGTCAACAACCGCCCGCCGATGGCGCAAACCTTCAAGGCCGCCAACGGCGCGCGCTTCTCCGTCGTCGTCAACCACCTCAAGTCCAAGGCTTGCGGCGGCGCCAGCGGCCTCAATGCCGACCAGGGCGACGGCCAGGCCTGCTTCAACGCCGACCGCGTCGAACAGGCGATCCAGCTGCGCGACGTGTTCATCCCGCAGATCATCGCTGCCAGCGGCGACCCTGACGTGCTGGTCATCGGCGACATGAACGCGCACGGCTTCGAAGACCCGATCCATGAGCTGACCAAAAGCGGTTTCGTCAACCAGCTCGAGCGCTTCGTGCGCGGCACCCACGGCCAGCAGCCTTACTCGTACGTGTTCGGCGGCCTCAGCGCCTACCTCGACCACGCACTGGCCAGCGCGTCGCTGAGCCCGCAAGTTGCGGACGCAACCGAGTGGCACAACAACGCCGACGAGCCGGAAGTGATCGACTACAACCTCGACGGCAAGCCACAGGACCTGTATGTCAGCAACGCTTACCGCGCGTCCGACCATGACCCGGTCGTTGTGAGCCTGGCGCTGGCGCCGACCTACGCCGACATGACCGCAAGCTTCACCCGCGCGCTGTCGGGCCCGGCCCTGAACCGCAGCACCGGCAAGTACACCGGCAAGGCGACCTTCACCAACAAGACCGCCGCGACGATCAACGGCCCGTTCCACGTCACCTTTGCCGGCCTGCCGGCAGGCGTTACGCTTGACAACGCTAGCGGCCAGTTCAACGGCGTGCCTTACATCACCGCCACCGGCAGCTCGGTTGCGCCGGGCGCCACCGTCACCGTCTCGATGACCTTCTCCAACCCGGCTAAAACGGGTATCAGCTTCAGCAATGCCGTCTACACCGGCGCTTTCTAAGGAATGACCAACATGTTCAACATCCAAACCCTTCTGCGCCAGGCCATGCTGGCCCTGGTGCTGTGCGGCGCCACCATCGCGGCCCACGCCGATGTGATCCCGGGCAGCTTCCGGGTCACCCTCAACAGCGCCGGCGTGACGGACGCCGCCTTCCTGGACATGAGCTTCGCCAGCTTCGGCGGCGCCGCCGAAGCGACCGCAACCGTATCGAACCTGCAGGGCGCGTTCGGCGATGTCGACTCGTCGACCGACGGCGTGGCGTTCCTTCCCGATGGCGTTTTCACGATCAGCAACCAGGGCACCAACTACCTGACGTTCGCGATCACGCCAGGCGGCTCGTTCAGCTTTGACGTCGCCTTCGGCGGCGCCTTCCTCACCGAAGTGGGCGATTTCACCAGCTTCTTCTCGTCGGCACTGCTCGACGGCAGCTACATGCCGCTGGTCGGCGAATTGGGCGACGCCATCTTCAGCATCACCCAGCTGAGCGCCGACGGCGCGGCCGCGATTTCGTTCGAGACCAGCGACATCGGCGCAGTGGCCGCCGCCACCGACGTGCCGGAGCCGTCGGAACTGCTGCTGATGCTGACCGGGCTCGCGCTGATCGGTGCCATGGCGCGCCGCCGCCAGGCGTAAGCGGCCGGCAGCGGGCCACATCGGCCCGCGTTACGCAAGCACATTTGCTCGGAAACGACAGATGTGCTTTTTTTTAGCCCTTGTGCAACTTGTCTCTTAGAATAGGCGGGTTCCGCTGCACTAGGGTTTCTCTATGCCAACACAGATTCTCGTCGTCGACGCCGACCACGCCGTCCAGCAGCTCATCGGGCTGAACCTGGGCTGCGCGGGTTACGCGGTCACGGCCGCACCGGACGCCGAGGCGGCGCTGGTGATGCTCGACGAGAACCTGCCCGACCTGGTGCTGTCCGAATGGACCCTGCCGGGCCAGTCCGGCATCGCGCTGGTGCGCCGCATGCGGGCCCAGCCCAACACCCGCGAAGTGCCGCTGATCATGGTCAGCGCGCGCAGCAGCGAACACGACAAGGTGCTGGCGCTCGAATCGGGCGCCGACGACTACATCACCAAACCGTTCGGCACGCGCGAAATGCTGGCGCGCATCCACGCGCTGCTGCGCCGCCGCGCGCCCCATGCCGCCGCCGATACGGTCCAGATGGCCGGGCTGCGGCTCGAGCCGGGCACCCAGCGCGTCACGGCCGGGTCGCACCAGCTGTCGCTCGGCCCGGTCGAATTCCGTCTTCTCAATTTCCTGATGCACCACCCGGAACGGGTGCACAGCCGCGCCCACCTGCTCGACCAGGTCTGGGGCAGCCACGTGTTCCTCGACGAGCGCACCGTCGACACCCACGTCGGACGCCTGCGCAACGCGCTGCAGCCGAGCGGGCACCAGGAACATATCCAGACCGTGCGCGGCAGCGGCTACCGCTTCGTGGCGTGGGATGCGCGCGTGCGGCTGGGCTGGCCGACGGCTGCCTGAACGGCCGATGAACGAACCGGTCATCCTTTCGCCGCTCGAGCAGGAATACCTGCTGCGCGTGGTGGAGGCGGCCGCCCGGGTGCGCGACATGCGCCAGTTTTTCCTGTGGACCCAGGGCCAGCTGCAGGCGCTGTTGCCGCACCAGGTGCTGCTGTGCATGGAGTACGGACCGGGCGACGAACTGCGTCGCATTGAATGCGTGCATGGCACCGTGCTCCCGGATGAGGTGGTTCAGCAGCTGGCCGATCCGGCCCACGGGCTGGCGGTGCAGGTCGCCCGTGCCGGCCGCGAGGGCTGGCGGATGCCGGCGATGGCGCTGGCGCGCGGGCAGGGCGGCACGCCGCCAGCCGTCTCGGCCGCGCTCGAGCGCAGCGGCTTCGACAACCTGCTGGTGCATGGCAGCGGCATGCTGGCCGGAGGCGCCAGCGTGTTCGTGCTGCTCGGCCTGCCGATGAAGCCGGGACCGCGCCATGCCTATTTTGCCGAACTGGTGCTGCCGCACCTGCATTTCGCCCTGCTGCGCACGGCCGCGCAGGCGCCGGCGCAATTGCCGCACGCAAGCGGCGGCATTGCGCGCGCCTTGTCTGCGCGCGAGGCGGAAATCCTCGGCTGGGTCAGGGAAGGGAAGAGCAACTACGAGGTGGGGCGCATCCTGGGCATCAGCGCACTGACCGTCAAAAACCACCTGCAGCGCATCTACCGCACCCTGGGCGTGAGCAATCGCGCCCATGCCCTGGCGCGCTGTACCGCGCTGCGCCTGCTCGAACGGGGCGGCGACCTCGCGCCGCGCCCGGCGTCACGGCGTTAGCGAACGATAACCCGCGCCGCGGTGCCGAGCGCCTCGGCTGGATGGGCTTGCGTGATCACCATAGCCGATTGCGGTAGGTGCGGGTAGGAAGGCATGTCTGCCGCCGCATCCGGGGCGCCGCGCTCCATCGCGGCGGTGCGGTATTCGTCGGCCAGGTCGGCGGGCCCTTGCTGGCAAGCCGGTCCGGCGCACGCGCTGCCCTGCAGGCCGGCATGGCTCGGAACCGGCACGCTGTAGGGCGCCGGCGCCATCGCCAGTGGCGCGGCGCTTTCAAGCGGTATCGTTTGCTCCCCGCCGCAGGCGGTCAACAGCGACATCAGGGTAGCAGCGGCCAGGGTGCGAATGGTTGGCATGTTCATCACGGCGGTCCTTGTAAAGCTTTAAAACAATTGATTTAAAGCATTGTAAGCAAGAAGGACTCTCCCCGATCGCACTAAGTTAAATTCCGCGCGGAAATGTCCCGCGGAAGTTACGGAACAAGATGAAGGCGCTCCTGCGCACGCGGGTTTGTGTCTTGGCGGAGGGCATTTTTATTGCTTTTTCGCTCAGCAAACGGGGCCTGTGTCGCTTGTTGAACAGGGGCGTCAAATGAACCCAAAGAAAAGTTGTCTCATCCATTCGCGGCATGGTAGCCTTGCACGCCAAAGTCATTGGCAACACGCAATATCACTCAGTAATTCAGGAGGCGGCAGCATGGTTCGACCAGCGAAACACGGCGCAACGATCAAGCATCCGGCAGCGCCGCGCAGCCGCGGCTTCACCCTGCTCGAACTGCTGGTGGTAATCGTGATCATCGGCCTGCTGGCCGCTTACGTCGGCCCGAAATATTTCTCCCAGCTTGGCAAGTCCGAGGTGACGATTGCCAAGGCCCAGATTGAAGCCTTCGAGAAATCCCTCGACACCTACCGTCTTGACGTCGGCCGCTATCCGACCACGGAAGAGGGCATGGCCGCGCTGATGGCCGCGCCCGCCACGGCCGGCGTGAAGTGGAACGGCCCGTACCTGAAAAAAGGCGTGCCGAACGACCCGTGGGGTAACGCTTACCAGTACCGTTCGCCCGGCAGCAAGGGCGAGTACGAGATCGTCTCGCTTGGCCGCGACGGCCAGCCCGGCGGCACCGGCGACGGTGCCGACATCAGCTCGCAGTAGGCCCGCGCGCGCCACCCATCCCGACCACGCCAAGGCATCATGCAGTTTGCTGTCCGCACCCTCGCGCCTGACATGTCGATCGCCAGCCAGGTGGTCGATGCGCATGACGCGGCCGACGCGCGCCGCCAGGTCGAGTCGCGCGGCCTGTTCGTCAGCGCGGTCGAACCGGTCGGGCGAAGCGGCTTCGGTCCGCGCCGCGGCCCGCGCATGTCGCTGGTGCTGTTCAGCCAGGAGCTGCTGGCGCTGCTGACCGCGGGCCTGGGCATCGTCGAGGGCCTCGAAGCATTGCTGGAAAAGGAAGCCAACCTGTCGACCCGCGGCGTGATCGAACGCCTGCTCGGCGGCCTGCGCGAAGGCAAACGCTTTTCCAGCGTGCTGGCCGTGCAGCCCGACCTGTTTCCCCCCCTGTACATCGGCATCGTGCGCGCCGCCGAAGGCACCAGCGACCTGCCACGCTCGCTGTCGCGCTACATCGACTACCAGCAGCGCATCGACCTGGTACGCAGCAAGGTCGTCAGTGCGGCCATCTACCCGGTGATTTTGCTGGCCGTCGGCGGCGGCGTCAGCGTGTTCCTGATCGCGTATGTTGTGCCGCGCTTCGCCGAGGTCTATCACGGCGCCGGGCGCAACCTGCCGTGGATGTCGCAGATGCTGCTGTCGTGGGGCCAGTTCGCCGCCAGCCACACCAGCGTGCTGCTGGGCGGCGCGGCGCTGCTGCTCGCCGCCCTCGTGTTCGGCCTGCGCCGGCTGGCCCGCAACGGCGGCTTCGCCCGCCTGGCCGCGCGCCTGCCCGGCATCGGCGAGCGGGTCCACATCTATGAACTCTCGCGCCTGTACCTGACGCTGGGCATGCTGAGCGAAGGCGGCATCCCGCTGGTGCAGGCGATCGGCACGGTGCAGGCGATGGCGTCCCCGGCCATGCGCGCCAGCCTGGCCGCCGCCCGCACCGACATCGAATCGGGCCTGCCGCTGTCCGGCGCCTTTGACGCCCACGGGCTGACCACCCCGATTTCGCTGCGCATGCTGCGCGTGGGCGAACGCACCGGCGACATGGGACCGATGCTGACCCAGTCCGCCGCCTTCTACGACGGCGAAATCAGCCGCTGGATCGACCGCTTTACGCGCACCTTCGAGCCGCTGCTGATGGCCGCGATCGGGCTGGTGGTCGGCGCCATCGTGGTGCTGCTGTACATGCCGATTTTCGACCTGGCCGGAGACATGTCATGAGCGCGTCGATCGATCCGGCCCTGCTGGCGCGTGCGCGCGCCCAGAGCGCGGCCACCCGCCGCTCGCTGGTGGCCGAGCTGGAAGCGGCCACCGGGCTGGAGCCGCGCGACATCGTGCGCGCGCTGGCCGAACCGTTCGGCCTGGCCGTGATGGAAACGGCCGAGATGCTCGGCATGGCGCCGGCCTTCGACCTGCTGCCGCTGGCGCAGGCCATGGCGCGCCACTGCGTGCTGCTGCGCGGCGAGGGCGGGGCGCTGGTGGGCGTGATCGCCGACCCGTTCGACCTCGACCTGCAGACCTGGCTGGCCACGCGCGCCCGCGCCACGCCCGGTGCGCCGCTCGCGACCAGGCTGGCGCTGCAGGCCGACATCCAGGCGTACCTGTCGCGCCAGGAAGAATCGGCGCGCGCCACCGACACCCTGGTGGCCGGCACCGCCGAGGTGCGCACCGACGGCAAGACCGCGGCGGTGCTGTCGTTCGCGTCGGTCTCGGAAGCGGCCAGCCCGGCGGTCAGGCTGGTCAATTCGACGCTGTACGACGCCCTGAAAGCCGGCGCCTCCGACATCCACCTCGAAAGCACTTCCAGCGGGCTGGCGGTCAAGTACCGCATCGACGGCGTGCTCGATCATGCGGCGTCGGTCAACGGCGTCGAAGTGGCCGAGCACATCATCTCGCGCCTCAAGGTACTGGCCGAACTCGATATCGCCGAGCGCCGCGTGCCGCAGGACGGCAGCTTCCGGGTCGAGTCGGGCGGCCGCGAGATCGACCTGCGCGTGTCGATCATGCCGAGCATTCATGGCGAGGACGCCGTCATCCGTATCCTCGACAAGCGCGCGATGATCGAAGCCTACGGCGCGCTGACACTCGAGGCGCTGGGGTTCGACGCGCCGTCGCTGGTCTCGCTGCGCAGCCTGGCCCAGGAAGCCTACGGCATGCTGCTGGTGACCGGGCCCACCGGTTCCGGCAAGACCACCACGCTGTATGCGGCGCTGACCGAGATCCACAACGGGCGCGAGAAGATCATCACCATCGAAGACCCGGTCGAATACCAGCTGCCCGGCATCCTGCAGATCCCGGTCAACGAAAAGAAGGG
>DASWSX010000299.1:0-3130 GCA_036402435.1 Telluria sp.
CCAGAAGCGCTTCTCGCTCGAAGGCGGAGACGCGCTGATCCCGCTGATGGACGTCACGATCCGTCGCGCCGGCGAGCAAGGCATCAAGGACGTCGTGATCGGCATGGCGCATCGCGGCCGGCTCAACGTGCTCGTCAACACGCTGGGCAAACCGCCGCGCAAGCTCTTCGACGAGTTCGAAGGCAAGTTCGAGCACGTCCACAAGGACCTCGCCCACACCGGCGACGTCAAGTACCACATGGGCTTCAGCGCCGACGTCGCCACCCCCGGCGGCCCGGTGCACCTCGCCCTCGCGTTCAACCCGTCGCACCTGGAGATCGTCGACCCGGTGGTCGCCGGTTCCGTGCGTTCGCGCCAGACCCGCCGTGGCGAGAACGGCCGTGGCCAGGTCCTGCCGGTGCTGATGCACGGCGACGCCGCGTTCGCCGGCCAGGGCGTGGTGATGGAACTGCTGCAGATGTCGCAGGCGCGCGGTTTCCAGGTCGGTGGCACGATCCACATCGTGATCAACAACCAGGTCGGCTTCACCACCAGCGAGCGCCAGGACGCACGTTCGACGCTGTACTGCACCGACGTCGCCAAGATGGTCGGCGCCCCGGTCCTGCACGTGAACGGCGACAACCCGGAGGCCGTGGTGTTCTGCGCCGAGCTGGCGCTCGACTTCCGCCAGCGTTTTGGGAAGGACGTGGTGATCGACCTCGTCTGCTACCGCCGCCATGGCCACAACGAGGCCGACGAGCCGGCAGCCACGCAGCCGCTGATGTACCAGACCATCCGCAAGCACAAGACTCCGCGGGAGATCTACGCCGACCAGCTCATCGCCGAAGGCGCGCTCAAGGCCGAGGACGCGCAGGCGCTGATCGACGGTTACCGCAACCGGCTCGATGCCGGCGAGGTCACCACCGAACTCACCGCGCCCCAGCACGACGAATACACCATCGACTGGAACCCGCTGCTGCAGGGCAAGCTCAGCGATCCTGTCGACACCCGCTTCGATCGCAAGCAACTCGACCAGCTCGCGACCGCGATCAACGCGATCCCCGACAACGTCAAGCTGCACGCGCGCGTCGCCAAGATCTACGAGGACCGCCGCAAGATGGCGGCCGGCGAGCAGGCCGGCGACTGGGGCTTCGCCGAGAACCTCGCGTACGCCACCCTGCTGACCGAAGGCTACAAGCTGCGCCTGGTCGGCCAGGACAGTGGTCGTGGCACCTTCTTCCATCGCCACGCGATCCTGCACGACCAGGCCACCGATGCGTGGTACTACCCGCTGCGCGAGCTGGTCAAGAACCCGTCCGACGTCACCATCATCGATTCGCTGCTCAGCGAAGAAGCGGTGATGGGCTTCGAGTACGGCTATTCCACCGCCGACCCGATGACGCTCGATATCTGGGAAGCGCAGTTCGGCGACTTCGCCAACGGCGCGCAGGTCGTGATCGACCAGTTCCTGTCGTCGGGCGAAGCCAAGTGGGGCCGTCTGTGCGGCCTGGCGCTGTTCCTGCCGCACGGTTACGAAGGCCAGGGTCCGGAGCACAGCTCCGCACGCCTGGAACGCTTCCTGCAGCTATGCGCGCTCGAGAACATGCTGGTCTGCACGCCGACCACGCCGGCGCAGGCGTACCACATGATCCGCCGGCAGATGCGCATGACCACGCGCAAGCCGTTGGTGGTGATGACGCCCAAGTCGCTGCTGCGCCACAAGCTGGCGGTGTCGACGCTGGACGAACTGGCCAAGGGCGAGTTCCAGCAACTGATCCCGGATTCCACTGCCAACGCCAAGAAGGTCAAGCGCGTCGTCGTGTGCGGCGGCAAGGTCTATTACGACCTGCTCGAAGAGGCGCAGAAGCTCGGCGCGGGAGATGTCGCCATCCTGCGCGTGGAGCAGCTGTATCCGTTCCCGCGGGCGCAGCTGTCCGCCGAGCTCAAGCGCTTCGGTGCAGCGGCCGACGTGGTGTGGTGCCAGGAAGAGCCGCAGAACCAGGGCGCCTGGTACCAGATCCGCCACCATCTGACCGCGTGCCTCGCGCCGAAGCAGGCCCTGCATTACGCCGGACGTGCGCGTTCGCCGTCGCCGGCGGCGGGCCACTTCTCCGACCACGTCGCCGAACAGGCCAAGCTGGTGGCCGACGCACTGGTCAATCCGCTGCGCGGCGAAAGCTCTCCCGAATAGTCCTTCACCCTTTTACGTCATCAAGGATCCGCTCCCCATGAGCACCGAGATCAAAGTCCCCGTCCTGCCCGAATCCGTGTCCGACGCCACCATCGCCACGTGGCATAAGAAGCCGGGCGACGCGGTCAAGCGCGATGAGAACCTGGTCGACCTCGAAACCGACAAGGTCGTGCTGGAAGTGCCCTCACCGGTCGACGGCGTGCTCAAGGAAATCAAGTTCGACGTCGGCGCCACGGTGACCAGCGAGCAGTTGCTCGCCATCGTCGAGGCCGGTGCCGCGCCGGCTGCGGAGGCCAAGTCCACCGCCTCCGACGACGCGAAGAACAAGGCCGCCACCACCGCCGAAGCGCAGCCCATCCAGCCCAAGGCCGAGGCCGCCAAGCCCGCCGCCGCGCCGGCTGCGGCCAAGTCTGCCGAGCTGCCGCCGGGCGCACGCTTCACCGCCGCGAAGGAAGGCATCGACCCGTCGCAGGTCGAAGGCACCGGTCGCAAGGGTGCGGTCACCAAGGAAGACATCGTCAACTTCGCTGCCGGCAAGACCGCCGGCGTCGGCGGCGGTGCGCGTCCGGAAGAGCGCGTGCCGATGACCCGCATGCGCGCCCGCATCGCCGAGCGCCTGATGCAGTCGAAGAACTCGATCGCGATGCTGACCTCGTTCAACGAGGTCAACCTCGGCAAGGTCATGGCGATGCGCAAGGAACTGGGCGAGTCGTTCGAGAAGGCCAACGGCATCAAGCTGGGCTTCATGAGCTTCTTCGCCAAGGCCGCCGCGAACGCGCTGCAGCGGCATCCGATCGTCAACGCCTCGGTCGACGGCAACGACGTGATCTATCACGGTTACGCCGACATCTCGATCGCCGTATCCACCGACAAGGGCCTGGTCACGCCGGTCGTGCGCAACGTCGAGCGGCTGTCCTTCGCCGAGATCGAAGCGCAGATCGCCGAGTACGCCAAGAAGGC
>DASWSX010000300.1:0-11570 GCA_036402435.1 Telluria sp.
CGAACGTTCACCCGGCATTTCCGGATACAGCAGAACCGGCCGGCGGCCGGCCGCGTACAACAGGCCGTGCAGCGCGGCCTCGTCGAACAGCTCACCCGTCACCATCGCACTGCCCGGCAGGCTCAGATGCAGCAGCCGCGCACTGCCCTTGGCATTGGCGACCTCGAGCGGATGCTGCAGGATGAGCACATCGACGCTGGCCGCGACCGGCGTCGCGAGCTGGCAGATACAGGTCTTGCCGGGGCGCAGGCAGGCTGCGCACATCAGGCGTTTGGCGGGGGCGGTGTCAGGCATATGAGTCGCCCGATTATAGCAAGCGGTCCTAGGCGCCGGCCTGCTTGCGCTCCCTCACCGTCCGCAGCGCGGCGCTCCAGGACACCACTTCATCGAGCATCGACGTCACCGATGTTTCGTGGTGTTGCCCCGGCTTGAAGGTGGTGTAGTGTTCAAAGTCGGAGAACAGCGACAGCATCACCTGGGAACGCACGTCGGCAATCTTGATCTCGCCCATCACCAGCCGCAGGCTCTCCACCGCGCGCACCCCGCCGGCGCTGCCGTAGCCGACAAAGCCCGCCGCCTTGTCGTTCCACTCTGCAAACAGGAAGTCGATCGCGTTCTTCAGCGCCCCCGAGGTGCCGTGGTTGTATTCGGGCGTGACGAACACGAAGCCATCGTACGACGCGATCTTCTCTGCCCACGCCTTGGTGTGCGGCTTCGAATACTGCCCCATCGCCGGCGGCACCGGCTCATCGAGCAGCGGCAGGTTGAAGTCCTGGATATCGACCAGTTCATACGCCGCATCGTTGCGCAGCGCGGCTATTTCCATCACCCACTTGGCAACGTCGAGCGCCTTCCGCCCTGGCCGTGTGCTTCCGACAATCACTCCGATCCTGATCATGATCTCCGCCCTTTCGCGATCGTTATTCGTTTGAAAAGTGTAGAAGAAACACGCGACGCGGCGCGCCGCATTGCCTTGTTTACAGGCTTGCAAATCGGGCACTGCACAGCGCACAACAAAGCGCAATGAATTGAAGAAATTTCCCAATTCAATGCCCAAACTTAGCATTCGTGTATTGCTCAGCTAAATTCCCGTGCCTAGAATCATTACATTCCAATTGGCAATCCAATGCACCGGGAGCCTGACATCGTTACCGCCACGCTTCGTTTCCGTACCGCCGCACGCAGGGTCGCCACGACCGCCGTCACGTGCCTCGCGCTGACGCCGCTGTTGGCAGTCGAGCAAGAGCTGCCGCTGGATTACCGACTTAATGAACAGGTCATCATGGTGCCGGCCGGCCAGGCTGGCGATGCCATGCTGCAGACCACCGTGTTCCGGCCCAACGGCGACGGTCCGTTCCCGCTGCTGATCATCAACCATGGCAAAGAGCCGGGCGATCCGCGCAACCAGGCGCGCGACCGTTTCATCTTCATGGCAACCGCGTTCGTCAAGCGCGGCTACGCGGTGATGGTGCCGATGCGGCGCGGCTTCTCCAATTCCACCGGCGGCTATGTCGACCATGGTTGCGACATGCGCGCCAACGGCTACGGCCAGGCGCACGACATCAAGGCGGCCATCGAGTACGCGCGCAAGCAGGCATGGATCGACGACGAACGGATCGTCGTCGCCGGCCAGTCGTACGGCGGCCTCGCCACGGTGGCGATGGGTACCGAGGCGCTGTACGGCGTGCGCGGCCTGATTAATATCGCCGGCGGCCTGCGCGACGAAGGCGCGGGCTGCGACTGGCGCGCGGAACTGGTCAATGCGTTTGCCAACTACGGCGCGAACAACAAGATCCCGAGCTTGTGGATGTACGGGTTCAATGACTCGCTGTTCGGGCCCAACCTCGCCGCGCGCATGCATGACGCGTTCGTGCGCTCCGGCGGCCAGGCGCGCCTGATCGCGTTTGGCCCGTTCAAGCGCGACTCGCACGGCATGATCGCCAGCCGCGACGGCGAAAAAGTCTGGTGGCCGGACACCGAACGCTTTTTGCAGCAGATCGGCATGCCGACCGAGGAGGTGTACAGCGTGGTCGATGCCCCCTCGGTTCCAAAGACCGATTTCGCGCCGGTGGATGACATCGCGGCCGTGCCCTACCTGGGCGAAGCGGGCCGCGCTGCGTACCGCGAATATCTCGGCAAGATGACGCCGCGCGCGTTCGCGGTGTCACCGAACGGCGCCTGGTGCTGGGCGGAGGAAGGCGAGGCGCCGGAGAAGCGCGCGCTTGCCACCTGCGCCAAGAGCAGCGGCCAGGATTGCAAGCTGTATTCGGTGGACGATTACGTCGTCTGGCAGGGCCCGCGCATGCAGCCGCAGGATGTGGATGGCGGCCGGCTGGCATCAACCGCGACCGGCGGTGCGGGAACCGCCGGCCACGAGACCGAGGGCGGCCTCTGATGCTTGCGGTGCTCAGGGCAGCTTGATGGCGTAATACGGCCCCTGGCCATTTTTATCCGCAAGCGTAAACGAGAGCTGGCGGTCGGAGATGGCCACGCCCTTGGGATCGCCCAATCCACCTCCCGCCACTGTCTTGTCCACGTCGGCCAACCTTATCTTCAGCGCATCAATCAGCTCGCCTGCATGCGTGAACCGATGCAGCAGCCAGGTACCCTTGTCCAAGCGCCTGATCGAGTAGATCGTATCGCGGTCACAGGTCACCTGATAAAGGAAAGCCGGCGCCTTGAAAGGTTTAATGTCCAGGTCCGCGACCGGAATTTTTGTGCCGGTAGTGGTAACCAGCTGCTCGCCCAGAAGTTGCCAGGAGCCGGTTTCCTCGTAACGCCTGATCGGTTGGACTGACTTGACGATGCCGACGCATTTCACGGACATCTGCCAATTGATCTTTTGTACCGCGTTGGCCTTGGCGAATTCGGCGGCCGCTGCAGCATCGGGCCTGTCGCGCGGATCAGCTGCGGTAGCGATGATCGTTTTGGCGTTAACGCCAGCGTTATAGTTCCGCACCTTGGCTGCGTCCAGCCGCGGATCGGGCAATGGCCGGATGAACGCGCATGACTCCTCACCCTGCGCGGTGTAGAATTTTTTGGCGGCTTCGATCGGTTCCCCCAGCTTCGGGCCGCGCTCACCGATCGCAAGGTAACGCCGCTTCTCCGCCTGGTCGATTCGCTTGTCCTTGTATTCGTCAAGGTGCGGGAGCGTGCTGGTTCGGGACCACAGGTTGACCTTCAGGTCTTTGGGCAGGCTGGCGACAGAGATCGCCTCCCATTTATTCCGGCGCAGGATGAAGGCGATCATCCCGTCCTGTGGGAATCCATACTTTTTACACGCCGTGAAAAAATACACCGGCATGACGATCACAGGCGCGCCATCGACGAAGTCGAGGATATCGGGCGTATAGCCGATCATCGACTTGTCGGTATCCGACCACGCGATGCGCTGCCCGCCGTGCGAGAAGGCGATGCTTTGCTCAAGCAGGGGTCCGGTGCCCCGGGGCGGGAACACGTCCGGTCCATAAGTGATGGTCCGCTGCACCTGGAGCACGCGGCCGTCCCGCAACAGCACTTCCTCGTGCCACGAAGCCGTGAAGGGAGACCACCGCGACGCATGCGCCACGCAAGAAACGGTCAACAACAACACTGCGATGAGTAGTCGGTATGCTGCCATTTCTGCCTCCGGTTATTTATCCTGGCCAGCTCCCCATGCCTGCAGCTGCGCCACTGTAGCGGTCACGCCGCCGCACACGACCACCAATACGTTCTTGTACTGCGCCAGCGAATTGGCCGCGTCGTACGCAACCGCGAGCGACGCCCCGCATGCCGGCTCCACCACCACGCGATGGTCGTCCATGAAACGCAGGCAGGCCCTGACTGCGTCAGCATCCGATACTACGATGCTGTGCACAGGGTGGTATTGCGCCAGCGCGAAAGTCTGCTCCGCCACCTTGCGCGCGCCGAGCGACGTGGCGATGCTGGAAATGCCGGGCAGCTCGATGCGTTCGCGCGCCTCCAGCGACTGCGCCAGCGAATCGGCGCCGAGCGTTTCGACCGCCACCACCGGCACATCGCCCCAGCTGTTGCGGCGCAGGCCTTCGATCACCCCGCACATCAGTCCCCCGCCGCCCACCGACAGCACCACCGCGTCCGGCTTCAAGCCAGCCGCCGCCACTTCGTCGATCATGGTCGCGTGGCCCTGCCACAGCAGCGGGTCGTCGAACGGGTGGATGAAGGCGTCGGTGCCAGTCACCAGCGACTGGGCCATTGCGTTCGCTTCCTGGAACGAGGCGCCGTGCACGATCAGCTGCGCGTTTTCGCGGCTGATCAATTCTTTCGCGCGCGCTGTCGTCGTCTCTGGAACCACCACGAGGACCGGCACGCCCAGCCGGCGGCCGGCATAGGCCGCGGCGATGCCCGCGTTGCCGCCGGATGAAGAGATAAAGCGCGTGGCGCCTCGCCGCACATACTCCTCGCAGGCGAAGCCGATGCCGCGGATCTTGAATGACCCGGGCGGCTGCATCGCCTCCATCTTCAGCCAGACGGACTGGCCTTCGCGCGACATCGCGCCCGACTCGATCAATGGTGTTTGCAGGTGAAGGGGCATGGTTCAGGCGTACTTTGGAAGCTGGCGCGCGACGGCAACGCTGACCGCGTCGACGAAGCCATCCGGATCGTCGACATACAGCGCCAGCGCCGTTTTGCCGGGCTTGAAAGGATACCCGAAACGCACCGCGTCGACCACAGCGCCGTGGCGCAGCGTGAGCAGCACATTGGGCGCTTCGAACGGCGACACAACGCAGGCCGGCGCATGCGCCGATCCCGCCAGCCGTGCGCACGACAAAATATCGGCAACCGGAACATCGGCCGCAAAGCGCAAGCCCAATGCGAGGCGCAGGACATCCCCGTCGATGCCGTGTCCCGTTTCTTTCAGCAGGCGGCGTTCGCCCGCCAGCATCACGAGAAGGTAGAGCGCGGGACCGGCAATGCACGCCACGCCAATCAGCAGCGACTTCAGTGAGCTGCTCCAGCTGGCAAGCAGCACCAGCCCGGCAGCGGCGAAAGCCAGGACGGCCAGCACCGCGATCGCAAAGTACGCAGCGCTGTGCGTGCCCGTGCTCGCGGTGAAGCTGCCGTCATCGGGCAGCGGCACGCGCTTTAACGCGCGCCAGAACCCCCCGTAGATCTTCATCTCGCTTTTCGACCAGCCCTGCGCCCACTGCGGCAGCGCCGACACGGTAACCGATTCGATGGTCTTCAATGTCACCTGCCCGCCTTGCGCCTTTAACGCCGCGCGGCCGCGCCGGAGCGCGAAGCCGATGCGAACCGCCACCAGCGCAGTCAGGGCCCATCCTGCGATGGTCCAGCCCACGTGGTCCTCCGCGCCTGAATGCTGCCGCACCAGGTAACCGAACCCGATCACCGCGACGGCTGCCACAATCCGGACAAGCAGCCGCATTCTCTTTGTCAACATGGGCAAAACCTGCCGATCTTACTTGAGGGAAAAGCGTACTCTGCACTGGCATTGCTGATTTTGCAACCTGAAGAAGAAATGTCGTCAAATTCAACGTGTTAAGAAGTCAAAAGTGCGTTAAAAGCAGAGCTTTCAAGTAAAATCCTCTTTCCGCAATTTTGCACTTCCGGACCCGTTCCCCTCATCGACATGACCTTGGCGGCAACTTCAGACACGAATGTTTTCGACCTGTCCACATGCGACAGGGAGCCTATCCGCATTCCTGGAAGCATCCAGCCGCACGGCTTCGCGCTGACGCTGTCGCCCGACATGACCGTGCTGCAGGCCAGCGAGAATATCGAGCAGCACATCGGCAGCAGCGCACAAGGCGCGCTTGGCCAGCAGCTGGCCGGCGTGGTCGGCACCGCAGCCGCTGCACTGGTCGCCACTGAACTGGGCACAACCAGCGTGGGCGAACGTCCGCTCTACCTCGGCACGGTGTGCATCAACGAAGCCTGCTATTTCGACGTGCTCGCGCACCGCTACGACGGCGTGCTGATGCTCGAATTCGAATCGGTCACGCGGCGCGCATCGGCCGACTTCCGCAACCTGTATCCGCTGGTCGGCGAGTTCCTGCTCAAGCTGAACGAAACGACCACCACCGAAGACATGAGCGCCCTCGCGGCCGATGAAATCCGTGCGCTCACCGGCTACGGGCGCGTGATGGTCTACCACTTCGACCACGACGGCCACGGCCACGTGATCGCCGAAAGCCTGGCTGACGGCTACCACTCCTACCTTGGGCAGCGCTTCCCGGCATCGGACATTCCGCGCCAGGCGCGCGAGCTGTACACGCTGAACCGCATCCGCCTGATCCAGGACGCCAACTACACGCCGGCGCGGCTGGTCCCGGCCCTCAACCCGGTCACCGGCGCGCCGAACGACTTGTCGTTCGCAGCCCTGCGCAGTGTCTCGCCGATTCACCTGCAGTACATGCGCAACATGAACACGCTGGCATCGATGTCGGTGTCGCTGGTCGTCAAGGGCAAGCTGTGGGGACTGATCTCGTGCCACAACGAGACGCCGTGCCCGGTCGCCTTCGAGCAGCGTACCGCCTGCGAGCAGCTGGGCCTTATCCTGGCGCTGTCGATCGAATCGCGCGAAGACGCCAACGAACTGCAGTTCCGCCTCGACCTGCGCCGCATCATGGTATCGATGCTGGGCGGCCTGACGCAGGGCGCCGACTTCATCGACAACATGAGCAGCGTGTTCCCCGCCCTGCTCAAGTTCGCGCGCGCCAGCGGCGTGGCGATCATCGTCGACGACCGGCTGCTGACTTACGGCGACACGCCGTCGGAACAGCAGCTGCGCGACCTGGTCGCGTGGCTGTCGGTCCGGGCGCACGGCGACATCTTCCACACCGATAACCTGTCGAGCGAGTACCCGGCCGGCGCCGCGATCACGGCCAACGCCAGCGGCGTGCTGGCGCTGCCGATCTCGCGGATCCACAAGCACTACCTGATCTGGTTCAGGCCCGAAGTGGTCCACACCATCGACTGGGCCGGCAACCCGCGAGAAAAGGAAGGCGCCGGCCCGGCCTCGCAACTGACGCCGCGCACCAGCTTTTCCAGCTGGCGCGAGACCATCCACGGCACGAGCCTGCCGTGGCATAACGGCGAACTTGAACTGGCGCTCGAATTCCGCACCGCGCTGCTTGGCATCGCGCTCGAACGCGCCGAGCAGATGGCCGAACTGGCCGAAGAACTCGGCCGCGCCAACAAGGAGCTCGAAGCGTTTTCGTATTCGGTGTCGCACGACCTGCGCGCGCCGCTGCGCCACATCGTCGGCTTCTCCGACCTGCTGCTGGAATCTGCCGGCAACGACGAACTCGTCAAGCGCCAGCGCTTCCTGAAGAACATCAAGGAGTCGGCGCGGCTGGCCGGCAAGCTGGTCGACGACCTGCTGAGTTTCTCGCAGATGGGCCGGGCGGCGCTGCGCCCAACGGGTATCAGCATGAACGATATGGTCAGCAGCTGTATCGAGAAGCTGGCGGCGGACACCCGCGACCGCGACGTGCGCTGGGAACTGGACGACCTGCCCGAAGTGAAGGCCGACGCCACCTTCATCCAGCTCGCGCTGTATAACCTGATGGCCAACGCGGTCAAGTTCACCAGCCAGAAGGACACGGCGGTGATCCGCATCAGCGCCGAACGGCACCAGAACGAAAACGTGTTCCACATCGCCGACAACGGCGCCGGGTTCAACATGGAATATGTCCACAAGCTGTTCGGCGTGTTCCAGCGCCTGCACCGGATGGAAGATTTCCAGGGCACCGGCATCGGCCTGGCCAACGTGCGCCGCATCGTCGAGCGCCACGGCGGCCGGGTGTGGGCCAACTCAGTACCGGGGGAAGGCGCCACCTTCTCCTTCAGCATTCCTAAAGAACTACCTGTTTAAGGCATGACCATGTTAAAGCCCATTCTTCTGGTTGAAGACAACCCGAACGACCTCGAACTGACGCTGATCGCGCTTGAAAAAAGCCAGTTGGCCAATGAAGTGATTATTGTGCGCGATGGCGCCGAAGCGCTCGATTACCTGATGTGCCGCGGGCAGTATGCAGGCCGCCAGGCGGGCAACCCGGCCGTCGTGCTGCTCGACCTGAAGCTGCCGAAGGTCGATGGACTTGAAGTGCTGAAGATGATCCGCACCACCGATGGCCTGAAAAGCACCCCGGTGGTCATGCTGACGTCCTCGAAGGAGGAGCAGGACCTGCTGCGCAGCTATGAGCTGGGTGTGAATGCGTATGTGGTCAAGCCGGTCGATTTCGCCGAGTTTGTCCGTGCCATCGCCGACCTGGGGATCTTCTGGGCGGTGCTGAACGAACCGCCGCCTGGCTCGTACCGCTACACCCGTCCGCGCGACTAAGCCTGGCTGGCCGGCTGCTCCACGCTGCTGCGCTGCCGGCGGCGGCGCAGCAGGTGGCGGATGCGGCTACTGAGGACGTCCGCGGTATAAGGCTTTTGCAGCAGGTTGACGCCGGCATCGAGTTTGCCTTCATGCGTCAGCACGCCTTCGGCATACCCCGATGTAAACAACACCTCGACACCCGGCAGCCGGGTGCGGATCGCTTCGCCCATTTCCAGCGCGGTAACCTTGCCCGGCATGATCACGTCGGAAAATACCATGTCGAGCTGGGCGCCGGCATCGACCATCGCAATCGCGCTGGCCGCGTCTTCCGCTTCCAGCACCTGGTAGCCGAGTGCGGACAGCAGTTCGACTGTACTGTTGCGCACATCCTCCTCGTCCTCGACCACCAGGATCGTCTCCACGCCGCCGACCAGCGGAGCGGGCGGGCATTCGTCCTCGGCGACCGGCTCGCTTGCGCTCTTGAGCAGGAAGATCTTCACGCTGGTGCCCTGGCCTTGCTCGCTCTTGAGCAGGATCTCGCCGCCGGACTGCTTCACGAAGCCATACGCCATCGACAAACCCAGGCCGGTGCCCTGCCCTGTCGGTTTGGTGGTGAAGAACGGCTCGAAGGCGCGCTGCAGCACGGCGGGCGGCATGCCGCGGCCGGTATCGGACACTTCGATCATCACGTAATCGGCGTTGCCCACCTCGGCCAGCTCCGGTGAGCCGGCGCACACATTGGCCGCGCGGATGGTCAGGGTGCCGCCGTCGGACATCGCGTCGCGCGCGTTGATGGCCAGGTTCAGGATCACGTTATTGAGCTGGCTCGGGTCGACAGTGGTGCTCCACAGGCCGGTCTGGATATCGGTGACGATGTTCGAACGCGGGCCGAGCACGCGCCGCATCATCTCGTCCATGCTGCGCACCACGGTGCCGGGGTTGACCACCACCGCCTGCAGCGGCTGGCGCCGCGCGAAGGCCAGCAGGTGCGCCGACAGCTTGGCGCCGCGTTCGACGCCGGACAGCGCGATGTCGATGCGCGCACGCGCGCTGTCGCTGACGCCGCCCAGCAGCTTTAACAGCTGCAGGTTGCCGCCAATGATCTGCAAGACGTTATTGAAGTCGTGTGCGACGCCGCCGGTCAGCTGGCCGATCGCTTCCATTTTCTGGGCCTGGTGCAGCGCCGACTGGCTTGCGGCGAGTTCTTCCTGGCTGCGGCGCAGCGAAACGAAGGCCTCGTCGCGCTGCAGGCGCGCGATGAACGCGGCGCTGTGGTAGCGCACGCGCGCCATCAGCTCGCGCGGATCGGGCCATTTGACCAGGTAATCGTTGGCGCCGGTGGCAAAGGCCTTGGCCTTGATGTCGGCGTCTTCTTCGGACGATAGCAGGATCACCGGCAGGTGTTCGGTATCGGGATGGGCGCGCAACAGGGTGATGACGCCGAAACCGTCGACGCCCGGCATGCGCAGGTCGACCAGCACGACCGTCGCCTTCGCCTCGCGCGCCAGCTCGACGGCCAGTTCCGCCCGCGAATCGTAGCGCAGCGCGACGTCCGCGCAGCCTTCGAGACAATGACCGATGAAGTCCTGCGCATAGGGTTGGTCGTCGATCAGCAGGATCGAGCAGGAACAGGAGTCATCAATCATTGGCGTAATTTGGTCGAATTCGGCGCAACCCACGATTGTTGCACAATGTGAATTCTACATCACACAAAATTTTTCAAGTGCAAGTAATCCAATCGTGCGTAGCGTTTCCTTGTCGCGAGCCGTGTTGAGTGGCGCACAGACGCATGCCGTCCGGAAGGCCAAAGTCGGTCATTCGACACACCCAATTGCCAAATTTCCAGGAGTAATCATGCGTACAAATTCGACTTCGATTAAAGCAGGCAGCAAACAGATTCCCGGCACCGCCGAGCCGATGGACGCGATCGCTCTTTTGACGGAAGACCATGAGAAGGTCAAAGCGATGTTTGAGCAATATGAAGGGCTGGGCGACCGCGCCCATGCCACGAAACAGAAGCTGGCCATGCAGATTTGCACCGAATTGACCAGGCACGCGATGGCGGAGGAAGAAATCTTTTATCCTGCCGTGCGCGAAGCCAGCAAGGAGAACGAGGACCTGGTCGATGAGGCCACCGTGGAACATGCGGCGGCCAAGGACCTGATCGAGCAGATCATGTCGATGGATTCGACCGACGAGCTGTTCGACGCCAAGGTGAAGGTGCTGTCCGAGCAGATCGAACACCACGTCGAGGAAGAAGAAGGCGACATGTTCCCGAAAGCGCGCAAGGCCGGGCTGGACCTGGTGGCGCTGGGCGAGGAAATCCAGGCGCGCAAGGATGAGATCCAGATCCCGCAGCGCATGGACTGATCAAACAGGCTGTATCGAAGGCCAGGGCCACGCACTGCCGTGGCCTTTTTTTTGTAGCCGCCTGCCGCAGGCCTTATCCGGCCAACTCGACCAGCGGCGCGGGTACCATCGCCGCAGCGCATCGCCCTTGAGGCGACACTCGAACGCAAAAGGGGCCACATTGCTGTGGCCCCTCTCTTATTCTGGCTCCCCGACCTGGACTCGAACCAGGGACCTGCGGATTAACAGTCCGTCGCTCTACCAACTGAGCTATCAGGGAAAAGAGGCCGAATTATAGCTGACCAAAACGAAATTGGCGAGAGTAGATCCGCAAATTCGCCTGGGGCGCGCAAACAGGAGGAGCGCCCCACCCGCCGCGCTGGCGGCTCGGCTCACGCGGACTGCTGCGCGCCCGACATAGCACAAAAGCAATGGATACTTTTCGTTATTCGCAAGAACCTTGATCCGCAACAAATGCGATGCCGACTCCCCCGAAGTTGAGACAGAAAAGTTACCTTCAGTAAACGTAAATACTTTACGCTCAGCGCTAATGACTTCCTTTTAGCAGCTTGCAGAACCAGGCGACGTCAGATCATTGCGAACGATTCAACCGTTGTCATGCATTTTTCATCACTACGTAACGTAGCTCCTCTCATTGGTAAATCAAACAATAAAGGGAATGTCGATGCGCCATCAAAGAAAGACGCGAGCAGGTTGGCTCGCACTATTCCTGTTCCTATCGGTTGCCCCCGTTCAGGCGCAAATCAGGGACCCAATACCAGCAAAAATTGTGTCCGTAAGTCCTGGCAGCGACAGCGTCGGTTTCACGACCTACTCGGGCACGACCAACATCAACGCCGAAATCGGGAGGTGGGATACGCCATATCCGTATCCTGATACCGGTGAATACGCGCCT
>DASWSX010000301.1:0-21387 GCA_036402435.1 Telluria sp.
CACCTGCACTTCCCGCAGACCGACATGATCGCCTCGCCGGCGCCGGGCCTCCTGCCATGGCTGGAAACCTACACCTTCCCGACCGAGCGCCAGTTCGGCGACCAGGAGCACGGGCGCGAGGTAGCCGAATTCTTCCTCGACGAGCTGCTGCGCTGCGGGACCACGACAGCGATGGTGTACTGCACCGTACACAAGGAATCAGTCGACGCCTTTTTTGAAGCCAGCGAAGCGCGCAACCTGCGCATGGTGGCAGGGAAGATCCTGATGGACCGCCATTGCCCCGAGTTCCTGTGCGATAGCGCGGAGGGCGGCGCGCGCGACAGCGAAGATCTGATCAACAAGTGGCACAAGCGAGGACGCTCGCTGTACGCGATCACGCCGCGCTTCGCGCCCACCTCGAGCGAGAACCAGCTTGCGCTGGCCGGGGAGCTGGCTGCCGCTTATCCGGACACGTACATCCAGACCCACGTATCGGAGAACCACGCCGAATGCGACTGGGTGCGCGAGCTGTATCCGAAGTCGCGCAGCTATCTTGACGTGTACGACAGCCATGGCCTGATGCGGCAGCGGTCCATGTTCGGCCACTGCATCTGGCTCGACGATGCCGACTTCGCGCGCATGGCCGACACCGGCGCGGCGGCGGCGATCTGCCCCACCTCCAACTTCTTCCTTGGCAGCGGCTTGTTCGATTTCGAGCGGGCGGACGCGGCGAAGGTGAACCTGTCGCTGGCGACGGACGTGGGCGGCGGGACCTCGTTCTCGATGTTGCAAACAATGAATGAAGCCTATAAAGTAGCGCGACTGAAGGGCAGCTACCTGCCGGCGGCGCGCATGTTCTACCTCGCGACGCTCGGTGCTGCACGCAGCATGCAACTCGAAGGCACCATCGGCAGCTTCGCGCCGGGGACGGAAGCGGACTTCATCGTGCTCGACCCGGCCTGCACGCCGCTGCTGGCGCGCCGCACCGAACGGTGCACCAATCTCGAGGAACTGCTGTTTGTGCTGGCGCTGCTTGGCGACGACCGCGCGGTGCGCGCGACCTACGCCGCCGGGCAAAAGGTACACGAGCGCCTGCCTGCATAAGTTTTGGCAGTTCCACACACCGAGAGAAGAACAATGCACATCAAGATTCGCAGCCTGGCGATCGTCCTGGCATTCGCCGCCGCGCAGCCGTGCGTCCAGGCCCGCGCGCCATCGGCCAAGGCCAACGAGGTTCTCACCGCGCGCCACTACGCCGCGCTGATCGCCGGCGAGTCGCCCAAGACGTCGGAACTGACGCTGTTCTTCACCCGCATGCCGAAGGGCGCCGACCTGCACCACCACTACTCGGGCTCCATCTACGCCGAACAGTACCTGGAGTGGATCGACAAGCAGGGCTGGTGCGTCGACGTGAACACCTACCTGATCGAATCGGACCCGGCAAAGGTCGCGGCCGCGCGCATACCCCCGCCGCCGCCGGCCAAAGTCAGCTGCCTGACGGGCGCCGAGTTCGTCGCCAACGACACGGCCTACCGCGAACTGCTGCAGCGCTGGTCGGCCAAGGACTTCGACAACCACGGCGCCGTCCAGCCGCCGCCCGACCAGCGCTTCTTCCAGACCTTTAACTACTTTTACGCGGTATCGAACACCAACTTCAACGAAGGCCTGCTGACGCTGAAGAAGCGCGCGGTCGACGAAAACGTCTCCTACATCGAGACCATGTTCAAGTCGGCGCCGACGAGCGACAACGCCGGGTTTGACGCGAAGGTGCGCCAGGCAGGTATCAGCGACGCCGCGCTCGACGAAGCGATGGCCACGTGGCTGGCCGCGCTTGACACGGACGCGAAGTTCAACCAGAACCTGTCGGACTACACGCGCCGCATCGCCGAGTCGCACGCCGGTGTGGACGACGCCAGCTTCACGATGCGCTACCAGTCGTACGTGTTCCGCCTGCAGTCGCCGTCGCGCGTGTTCTCGTCGATGGCGGGCGGCTTCAAGGCGGCGGCGCAGGGCGGGCTGGTGGTCGGCCTGAACATCGTCGGCCAGGAAAGCTCGCTGATCTCGATGCGCGACTACAGCCTGCACATGAAGATGTTCCGGTTCCTCAAGTCGCGCTACCCGGGCGTGAAGCTGGCGCTGCACGCCGGCGAGCTGGCGCTGGGCGACGTGCCGCCGGAAGGCCTGAAGTTCCACATCGACGAAGCGCTGCGCGTGGCCGGCGCAAACCGCATCGGCCACGGCATCGACCTGGCGCACGAATCGAACGCGCTCGCGATCATGAAGACCATGCGCGAGAAGGACATCGCGGTCGAGATCAACCTGACCACCAACGCATTCATCAGCGGCATCAAGGGCGACAACCATCCGCTGACCTTGTACCGCAGGTACGGCGTGCCGTACGTCATCTCGACCGACGACGCCGGCGTGACGCGGCACACGCTGTCGAACGAGTACGTGCTGTTCGCCAGCCGCTACAAGCCGGATTACGCCGAAATCAAGAAGGCGTCGTACAACAGCCTGCGCTACGCGTTCCTGCCGGAAGCCGACAAGCAGCGCCTGAAGCGCCAGCTCGACGCGCGCTACGCCGTCTTCGAAGCCGAGATCGCTAGCCTGGCAAGCAAAGCCGTTAAGCGCTGATTACAACACTATTATGTCTTGCGGGTATTTAGTGTTGGTCTATGGCAATTTAGCACGACCGGTCATATAATATGGCCTCCAATAACTAGTTCGAGAAAAAAACATGAAACACATCATCGCCACGCTCGTCGCCGCCGCAATTGCAGGTCCAGCAATGGCCGGTAACGCTTACATTGGCGGTTCGGTTGGTCGCACGGAACACAAAATGACCGTTGAAGGCACGTCCGTCACCGACGACGATACCGCTACCAAGCTGTTCGGCGGCTATCAGATCACCCCTGCAGTTGGCGTTGAGGCTGGCTACGCATTCCTGGGCGAGTCGAAAGTTTCGGGCAATGGCGCAACCCTCGGCGCTGAGCCAAAGTCGATGTACCTGGCAGTCACCGGCACCTTGCCGCTGAGCCCAGTCGTTTCGGCCTTCGTCAAGCTGGGTGCAGCCCGCACCAAGACCACCTTCAACTCGTCGTACCTGGGCGTCGCCGAGTCGTACAAGAACACCGACACCAGCGTCATCGCCGGCATCGGCGCTTCGTACGCTATCAGCAAGCAGGTCGCCCTGATCGCTGAATACGAACACTTCGGCAAGATCGCCAAAGACGACGGCGCAAGCCTGAAGGCTGACCTGCTGTCGGTTGGCGTGCGCTTCAACTTCTAAGCACTCCGCACCAGTAAAAACCGGGCCGAAGTCGAGCCCGGTTTTTTTACGCCCTTAGCGATCGTCGTCAATACAGGCACGAATCCGGCCCCAAAACAGGAACTGTGTGGCCTTCCTGCGACAGATTTTCCCTACGATGGCGCGCTTTTTCGGTTTTCCGTCCGAAACAATTTCAGCTTAGAAATGGTCATTTATAATTCCGGCACCGGGAACGATGGTTGAAAATCAAGGTTTTTCGACATCCTTGGAGACAATGTTGGTCAATTTATATGTATAAAATATAAATTAGTAACGGAAAACGTATTTGTCTCGCAAGGATTCCTTAATGCATAGTTCTCCGATGGTCGTTCGAGAACTCCGGGGTTTCCCATCGCGACTGTGTCACGAAGCTGCAATATGGATTCGCTACACTGACGCGTTATGCATGTCGCAAAGGCAAAGTTTTCTACAGATGGGCAAGATTTCTTTAGCGGAAGAGGTCTCTTCCGTACAGTGTGATGACCGAGGGTCTGGTCGCGTAGCGGTTGCAGCAAGTAAAGAGGGAAGGGTCGGCAGGACCTTCCAATATAACTATTAGTCTTTTTTGGGGTTATACAATGATCAATCATCAACGGATTCAGCTGACCAAGCTGGCGTTAGCGCTGTCTATCGCCTTGTCGGCAGTGCCGTCGTTCGCACAGAACACGACGTCGGCCATCGGCGGCCGCGTCTCCGGCACCGACGGCAAGCCAGCCGGTGGCGCGAACGTTTCCATCGTTCACACCGAATCAGGCTCGGTTAACAACGTCACGACCGACGCCGAGGGCCGTTACGTGGCCCGCGGCCTGCGCGCCGGCGGTCCGTACACGATCATCATCACCAAAAATGGCGTCACCGAAAAGCGCGAAGGCGTGTTCATCCAACTGGCCGAAACGGCCGCTGTCGATGCCACGCTGGGCGAAATCCAGACCGTTACCGTGACCGGCTCGACCGCACGTTCCGAGCGCTTCGCACGCAGCACCATGGGCGCAGTCACCAGCATCAGCCCGACCGAACTGGCAACCCAGGCCTCGATCCAGCGCAACCTGCAGGACTACGCCCGCGTCGATCCGCGCGTTGCGCAGACCGACAAGGAACGCGGCGAGATGTCCGTGGCTGGCCAGAACTCGCGCTACAACTCGCTGACCATCGACGGCGTGGCCGTCAACGACACCTTCGGCCTCGAGTCGAACGGCAGCCCGACCGCCAAGCAACCGATCTCGATCGAAGCGATCCAGTCGGTCCAGGTCAACGTGGCGAACTACGATGTGACCCAGAAGGGCTACACCGGCGCCAATGTCAATGCCGTGACGAAGTCCGGCACCAATAACTTCAAGGGCAGCGTTTACTACGTCTACCGGGATGACCAGCTGGCGGGTGATCGTTACAACGAGAGCAACGACACCTACTCGAAGCCGGCGGCGTTCGAAGAAACGACCAAGGGCTTCACCTTCGGCGGTCCGATCATTGAAGACAAGCTGTTCTTCTTCGCTAACATGGAAGAGCTCAGCAGCTCGCGCACCGCACCAAACTTCGGCCCCCTGGGCAGCGCCCAGACCAACGTCGGCATCCGTCCGGAAGACATCACGGCCGCCCAGTCGATCGCACGCGACACCTACGGCATGGACATCGGGACCACCGAAGTGCCGTCCGGTTCGGAGCTGAGCGTCAAGGACTCCCTGGTCAAGCTTGACTGGAACATCAACGAGAACCACCGTGCGATGGCGCGCTGGTCGAAGACCGAACAGAGCGAGCCACAGTTCCCTGGCCTGTCGTCCAGCGGCATTTCGCTGAACTCGGAATGGTATTCCCAGGACAAGAGCATCGAGACCATGGTTGGCCAGGTATTCTCCGACTGGACCCCGACTTTCTCGACCGAATTCAAGGCATCATCGCGCGACTACGACAGCGTCCCGAAGAACAACTCGCGCCTGCCGGTGGTCGGCCTGACCTTCGCCGGCTCGCTGCCTGCGGGTTCGCCTGCCGGCGTGTCGGCTAACAACCGCTTCCTTAACTTCGGGACCGAGATGAGCCGCCAGAACAATGTTCTGCGCACCAAGACCAAGGACATCTACGCCGGCGCCAACTGGTCGCTGGGCGATCACGACGTCAAGTTCGGCGCCGACTACAGCCAGAACGAAATCTACAACGCGTTCCTGCAGAACGTGAACGGTAACTACACCTTCAACTGCAATGACCGCCTGTCGTACGAGTTCGCCGCCTCGGTCGATTGCCGCAACGGTGCCCAGGCTGCAGCCGCAGTGCTGGAGAACTTCCGCCGTGGCCGGCCAAGCGCCTTCCAGGTGCAGGTTCCGGTCGCTGGCGGTTCGATCTCGAACGCCATTGCCCAGTTCAGCCTGGATAACCTCGGCACCTTCGTCCAGGATACCTGGAACGTCAGCGACCGCCTGACCGTTTCCTACGGCGTACGCCTCGACCAGTCCAAGGTCAACGAGCGTCCGCTGGCGAACAGCGCAGCCGCAGCGCCGACCGTGGCCGGTTCGATCAACGGCACCACCGTGGTTCGGCAGACCGGCGGCTTTGGCCGCGACAACACCGTCACGATCGACGGCCAGGACCTGATCCAGCCGCGCGCCGGCTTTAACTACAAGTTCGACTTCCCGCGCGCTACCCAGCTGCGCGGCGGCGGCGGCCTGTTCCAGGGCGCGGCGGCTTCGGTCTGGATGTCGAACCCGTTCTCGAACCCAGGCGTGGCAACCCGCATCATCGGTTGCGGCGGCACGTTCGGATCGTGCCCGACGACCGGTGGTATTTTCAGCCCGAACCCTGACGCCCAGCCGACCAGCTTCGCCAACACCACGCCAGCGGCCAACGTCGACTTCCTCGACCCGGACCTGAGGCAGCCTTCGATCTGGAAGGCCAACCTGGCATTCGATCATGAGCTGCCATGGTACGGCGTGATCTTCGGCGTGGAGTACCTGTACACCAAGAACAAGGACGCGATCTATTACGAGCACCTGAACCTGGGCGGCGCAACCCGCACCGGTACCGACGGCCGCCAGCTGTTCTATACCCCAACGGCCTACAATCCAGCATGCTGGAGCGCGACCGGTTCGCTGAACCGTTCGGGCGCCTGCGGCGATTCGCGCACCCGCGCCCTGTCGAACGCGTCGTACAACAACGTGCTGGTGGCGAAGAAGACCGATCAGGGCCGTGGCAACCTGGCGACCCTGTCGTTGAGCCGGCCATTCTCGAAGGGCCTCGGCTGGTCGCTGTCGTACACCTATACCGACGCGACCGAAGTGTCGGCACTGACCTCGTCGGTGTCGAATTCGAACTGGGCCGGCCGTTCGGTATTCAACCCGAACGAAGAAGTCGCGTCGAACTCGAGCTACCTGGTCAAGGACCGCATCAACGCAAGCCTGAGCTGGCAGCACCGCTTCTTCCAGAACTACGCGACCCGGGTTGGCGTGTTCTATGAAGGCCGCAAGGGCAAACCTTACAGCTGGACCTTCGCCAATGACCTGAACGGCGACGACTGGGGTGGCAACGACCTGCTGTACGTTCCTAGCTCGCTCGGTTCGGGCGAGGTGCTGTTCTACGGCGACACCGCCACGTCGAAAGTGAACGAGGAGAAGTTCTGGGGCATCGTCAATTCGCACGACGACCTGCGCGGTGCAGCGGGCAGCGTTGTGAAGCGCAACGGCAGCTTCGCACCTTGGACCAACAGCATCGACATGCGCATTGGCCAGGACATCCCAGGCCTGTTCAAAGGTCACAAGGGCGTGCTGACCCTCGACTTCTTCAACGTCGGTAACCTGATCAACAAGAAGTGGGGCCGCATCGACGAAGTGGGCTTCCAGTCGGGTGGCGGCCAGGCGCGCAGCTTCGTGAACTTCGCTGGTCTCGATCCTGCAACCGGCAAATACATCTACCAGTTGCGTGACCTTGAAACCGTCAACATTCGCCAGCAGAAGGGCGAATCGCAGTGGGCCATCCAGGCCACCGTCAAGTACGAGTTCTGATTCGTAAATTGATGTAGTCTGCGGAAAACGGCTGGTGGCGACACCAGCCGTTTTTTTATGTGGTGATACATTCCAGATACATTCCCGCAGAGGCCGGCTATCACAGGGCGGCGCTCTTCGGTTATCCTTTCAGCCTATGAAAAATACTCTCCGGCCCCTCTGCCTCGCCCTTGCGGCGGCATCGCTGATTACCGGCTGCGCGACGCGCCCCGTCGGTCCGATCGAACTGAACGTGGTGGCCCTGAACGACTTCCATGGCCACATCGAAGGCGGCAAATTCAATTACACCATCGGCGGCAAGCAGGCGACCGTGCACGCGGGCGGCATCGACACCATCGGCGCGGCGCTGCAGGCCTGGCGCAAGGAAGACAAGGACCTGATGTTCGTCGGCGCCGGCGACCTGATTGGCGCAAGCCCGGCCATGTCGTCGATGTGGGCCGATGAGGCCAGCCTGACCGCGCTGTCGATGCTCGGCATGCGCGCCAGTTCGGCCGGCAACCACGAGTTTGACCAGGGCCGCCTGGAGCTGCTGCGCCAGCAGCATGGGGGCTGCCAGTCGCACCGCGCCGACAAGGCCTGCAAGCTCGATCCGGATTACCGCGGCGCCTCGTTCACCTACCTGGCCGCGAACGTCGTCGACAAGGCCACCGGCAAGACGCTGCTCCCCGCTTACAAGATCGAGGAAGCAAAGGGCGTCAAGGTGGCCTACATCGGCGCCGTGTTGAAGGACACGCCGTCGGTGGTGCTTGCTTCGGGCATTGCAGGCCTGTCGTTCCTCGACGAAGCCGACTCGATCAACAAGGCGCTGGCCGAGGTGCGCGCCAAAGGCGCCACAGTGTTCGTGGTGCTGATCCACGAAGGCGGCCACACCGACGAAGCGTTCAACGAGCCTGACTGCAAAAACCTCAAGGGCCCGATCGTGGGCATCGCCAAACGCCTCGACCCGGAACTGAAGCTGATCATCAGCGGCCACACGCACGCCGGCTTCCAGTGCAAGGTGGACGGGCGCACGATTACCCAGGCCGAGATGGGCGGGCATGTCCTGTCGCGCATCAAGCTGGCGGTCGACCCGCACACGCGTGCGCTGCGCGACATCAGCGTGCGCAACGTGGTGATGACGCCGGGCGAGTATCCAGCCGACCCGCGCCTTGCAGGCTACCTGAAGCTGGTCAGGGACCGCAGCGCGGCCGCACTGGCGCGCCCGGTCGCGCGGCTGGCCGCCAAATCGGTGGTTCGCAAGATGAACCATGCCGGCGAGGCGCCGCTCGGCAACCTGATCGCCGACGCGGTGCTCGATGCGACCAGGTCCGAAGGCGTGCAGGTGGCCTTCATGAATGGCGGAGGCATGCGCAAGGATCTCGAGTCCGGCGACAACCAGGTCACCACGTACGGCCAGGCGCAGGTGGTGCTGCCGTTCTCGAACACGATCGTGGTGATGGACATGACAGGCGCGCAGCTGCGCACCGTGCTCGAGCAGCAGTGGATCCGCAAGCACGCCGACAGCCAGGCCGCCATGCTGCACGCCTCGCGCGGCTTTACCTATCGCTGGGACGGCGCGAAGCCGAAAGGCCAGCGCGTGGTTCCTGGCAGCGTGAAGCTGCATGGCGCCGCGATCGACGATACCAGGACCTACCGCGTCGCGGCCAATAACTTCCTGGCCGAAGGCGGCGATGGCTTTACGGCGTTTGCCGAAGCGGCCAACAAGCGCGACACGCAGATCGTCGACCTCGACGCCTTCGTGCGCTACCTGTCCAGCAACGACCGCGCCGGCAAGCCTGCCGGAAGCAGCGCGACCGAAGGCCGTGTCGAAACAACCAAGTAAAACTGAAAGAAGCGAACAATGAAAAAACTGGCTTGTGTACTTGCGCTGACCTGCGCCTTTGCCTCGGTCGACGCGCTCGCATGGGGCCATGAAGGCCACCGTGTGGTCGGCTCGATCGCCGGGAAGCTGATCAAGGGCACCAACGCGGAAACCCAGGTGAAGGCGCTGCTGCTGCCGGGCGAGTCGCTCGAGTCGATAACCAACTGGGCCGACGGCGCCAAGGGCGGCGTGGGCTATCCGGCGCCGACGCCGGAGCAGGCTGCATATACCGCGGTCAATCCGAAGCACGAGGAATATCACTATGTGAATATTCCGTTCCAGGAGCTGCACTACCACGATGGCCACGTCGGCACCACGGAACACGACATCGTGAAAACGCTGGCCCAGGCCATCGCTGTCCTGCAGGGTAAAACCGGCCCCGGTGTGAATCCGCATAACTTCACACCGCGCCAAGCGCTGCTGCTGGTCGCCCACATGACCGGCGACATCCATCAGCCATTGCACGTGGGCGCGGCCTATATCGGCAAGAACGGCTTCGTCGTGCCGAAGTCGCGCGCCGAAGTCGACGCGGTGAGCATCTACGATTCGCGCGGCGGTAACAACCTGCTGCTCGACGACGACAAGCTGTCGCTGATGTCGAAGGCGATGATCCCGGGGGAAGACAAGCCGCTGCCGGAAGGCGCGAAGAAGTGGACGACGCGTCCGTTCCACTCGTACTGGGACAGCACCGTGGTCAATTACGCGATGCGCCGCATCTCGACGACAACTCCGGATGAATTCGCGCAGAAGGTCCTGGATGACCCGGCCAAATTCAGCAACTGCGAAATCTGCCCGGTCCTGCCGGTGAACACGACCACCGACCCGGTGTACTGGCCGTACGAGTGGGCCAACGATTCGCTGGCCGTGGCCAAGCGCGCGTATGATGGCGTAACCCCCGGCCAGATCACACCACAGGTTAACCGGAAGGGCGAAACGTACTACACATTCAATCTCGAAACCACGCCGAACTATCCGGTGCCGAGCTCGGGCATTGCCAAGACGCAGCTGATCAAGGGTGGCCACAACCTGGCGGCGGTGTTGAAGGCAATTTGGCCGTAAGCAAACGCGTGCTTGCAACTCGTCGGGTGGCTTCGGGTCAAAGCAATACCTGACGGAGGCACCTGATGCTTGATTCAATCCGTGCGTCGTTCTGTGGCGCACTTCTGGCGCTGCCCCTGATGGCCGCTGCCCAGCAGAAAGACCTTCCTTTGTGGGAAATCGGCGTCGTCGGCGGCGCCGTTTCCACACCCGCCTATCCGGGCGCGGACGACCGCTCGTCGCGGCTGCTGCTCCTGCCCGCACCGATCTATCGCGGCAAAATTTTCCGGTCCGATGAATCGGGCATCGGCGCGCGCCTGTTCCGCAGCGACCTGGCCGAATTCGACGTCGGCTTCGCGGCGTCGCTGCCGTCGCGCTCCGACGACGTCGATGCGCGCGAAGGCATGCCCGATCTTGGCACGCTGGTCGAATTCGGACCGCGCCTGAAGGTGATGCTCGCGCGGCGCGAGTTCAGCCGCCTGAGGCTTGACCTGCCGCTGCGAACGGTGATCGAAGGCAGGGGAGGGCTGCGCAACCAGGGCTGGAATTTCGCGCCGCGCCTCGTGTATGAGATGGATGATGCCGGCAACGGGTGGAACGGCGACCTGCACATCGGCTTTGTCGCGGCGAACGAAAAGCTGAACAGCTACTTCTATGATGTGCGGCCTGAGTTTGCGACCGTGTCGCGGCCTGCGTACGATGCGAAGAAGGGAATGGTGCTGGTGCGCGCGGGCGGCTTCGCATCGCGCAAGGTCAACCCCGACCTGCGCATGTTCGGCTATCTCTGGTACGAAAACTATGCGCTCTCCGCAAACGACGCGAGCCCGCTGTTCCGGAAGAACAGCGGGGCGTCGGCAGGTGTCGGATTCTTGTGGACGCTGGCGCGGTCAACGCGCCGCGCCAATGACTGAGCTTAGTTCCACTTGCCGTTTGCGCCGCCGACGCTGTAGCGGCCCGCGCCAAGCAGTGCCACGGCGATCGCGCCGAACAGGAACATGCCCTGCAGTTCAAGCGCCCAGCCGCCCATCTTGTTCATCTGGGTGATGTCAGGGATGTGCGCCAGCATGATCGCCACAACCATGTTGACGACCATGACGGCGGCGGCCGCGCGGGTCCACAGGCCGATCAGCACCAGCAGCGGAGCGACGACTTCGCCGATGTACACGCCGTAGGCGAAGACGGCGGGCAGGCCGGCGTTGGTGACCATGCCGGTGATGCCGTCGATACCGCCGGTCAGTTTCGAGATCCCGTGCAGCAGCACCAGGATGGCGAGCGCGCTGCGGATGACGAGTTTGCCGAGGTCTTCGGTCGAGGTGTTCAGAGTGTTGGCTTGCATGGCAATTCCTTTATTTGTTTAACTTGATTTATTAATAAGAACGGCGCCGCGGCCTATTCTACGCTTGCCGCCGCGGCTGTTGGTTACGAAAACGCGTACACGTCCATCGCGAGGATGCCGTATTCATAGCTCGCATGGAGCCGCTCGGCGCGGGCGCCGCTACCCCCGGCGCCCATTGCTACGTACAGCGGGAGCAGGTGCTCGTCGGTCGGGTGGTTGCGCTCGGCGTGCGGCGCACGCGTACGGTACTCGCGCAGCGCGTCGAGGTCGTTGTCGTCGAGGCGCGACTTCATCCAGTTGCCGAACTCGCTGACCCAGCCGGGGGCCGCGACGTCGATCGGCTGGCCGCGGAACTCGTGCAGGTTGTGCGTCAGCGAACCGGAACCGATCACCAGCACGCCTTCGGCACGCAGGGTCGCCAGCGCGCGGCCCATGCGTTCATGGTCGGCCGGCGAGGCGCCACGGACGATCGACACCTGCGCCACCGGGATGTCGGCGTCGGGATACATGAGGTGCAGCGGCACCCAGGCGCCGTGATCGAGGCCACGGGTCGGGCTTTGCGCTACCGCGAAACCGGCGTCGGATAGCAGCGATGCAGCGCGGGCTGCGGTCTCTGGTGCGCCAGGAGCCGGGTACTGGATCGCGAACAGCGCGTCGGGAAAGCCGCCGAAATCGTGGATGGTTTCGGGCTGCGCCGCGAGGCTGACGGCAGGGCCGCCGCGCGTCTCCCAGTGGGCCGAAGCGACCAGGATGGCTTTCGGACGCGGCAGCGTTTTGCCCAGTTCGCGCAGGAAGCGGTTGGCCGGGCTGTCCACGATCGCCAGCGTCGGCGCGCCGTGCGATACGAATAGTGCGGGTAAGGTGCTCATATGGCCTCCTCGATGTAATGCAGTCAGTCTAACTGTCTCGATGGACGAGATAAATATGCTTTAATGAGACACTTCGTTCCATATTTCGAGACAATGGATAAATTTCAGGAAATGCAGGCCTTCGTGGCCGTGGTAGACGCCGGCAGTTTTGTCCGCGCGGCCGAAGCGCTCGGCGCGTCGAAAGCGGCGGTGTCGCGCCATATCGGCGAGCTGGAAGACCGCCTCGGCGTGAGATTGCTGAACCGCACCACGCGCAGCCTGTCGATGACCGACGACGGCCAGGCCTTCTACTACCACTGCACCGAGCTGCTATCGCTGCTGGAGGAAGCCGAGGGTGACCTGAGCACGCGCAGCGTCGAGGCCAGCGGCCTGCTGCGCGTCAGCGCGCCGGTCACCTTCGGCATCCTGCACCTGGCGCCGTTGTGGGGCGACTTCCTTGCGCGCTATCCGAAAGTGAGACTCGACGTATCGCTGTCGGACCGCGCGGTTGACCTGGTGGAGGATGGCTTCGACCTGGCGATCCGAATCTCGAGCGTAATGCAGCCGACGCTCATCGCGCGCAAGCTGGCCTCGACGCGGCTGGTGCTGTGCGCGTCGCCGGCGTACCTCGCGCAGCGCGGAACGCCGCAGCATCCACGCGAACTGGCAGGGCATGACGTCATCGCCTACACGTATGGTGCGTTCCGCGACGAATGGACGCTGGACGGGCCGGAAGGGCCGGTGACTGTGAAGGTGAGCCCGCGCCTGTATGCGAACAACGGCGACACCTGCCGCGCGGCCGCGCTGCGAGGGCAGGGCGTGATCCTGCAGCCGGACTTCCTGATCGGCGGCGACCTGGCTTCGGGTGAGCTGGTGGAGATCCTGCCGGAATACAGTACCGGCGAACTGGGCGTCTACGCGATCTACGCGTCGCGCCGGCACCTGCCGCTCAAGCTGCGCTACCTGATCGACTTCCTGGCCGACGCGTTCAGGCCGGCGGACTAGCCTTTGCAGGCGATACCGTAAGGCGTTGCGACGCAGCCGCGTTTGACGCACGCCTGGGCGTGGTAGCCGGCGGCGCGGCACTGGCGCAGCGTTTCGGCCATCCGGTCGGCACGAACCTTTGCGGGATCGGGCCGGGGTGGCGCTGGGGGCGGCGCCTTGCGCGCCACTTTCGCAATGACGGGTGGTCGCTTGCGCACGCGCTTCACGGGTTCGGGCGTCGGTGCAAAGTCCGGTATTGCGGCGATGAATCCGGGCGTCTCGCGCGCCAAGTCGGACGGCTGCACGTCGATCGGCTGGACATAGCGCAGCGCGGCGCGCAACGCGGTGGTGTGCTGCGTGGCGGAGGCGAGCGACGCCAGGGCCTGGTCGGTCGTGCTCTCGCGGTACAGCCATGCGCCGCCGCCGGCCATGAGGAGGACGGCAGCGAAGGCGCCTGTCCAGGCTACGGTACGCCGTCCCCAGCGCTGGAACCATGTCGGCCCCGTTTCCGGATTGGCGATCGCCCAGACGTCGGCCAGCGGGTCGGCGTCAGGGCGAAACAGGGGGCGCTCTGGTGGAGGAGGAGGACGCGGGGCGGCCACTGGCGGTTCCGCGGCCGCGACGGAGTCCGCATCGCGCTGGCGCCATGTTCCGGCGCGGCGCGCGCTTGCAGGCGGCGCCGCGGATGCGAGCGAAGGCTGCTGCTCGTCGCCGGCAGCAGGTGCGTCATTCGCTGGGGAGATATCCGGCTGAGGCTGGCTGTCGCCGATATCTTCGAGGAGTTGGGTTTTCATGTCTCAGTGTAACCACTTAAACAATACCCAAAAGTCTAAAGTAAAGCGGCAAGTGGGGGCGCACGGCCCCCATTGCTTAGCGTGACTTGACGAAAGGCTTGCCAATAGCTTTTGGCGCCACCGACTTGGCCATCAGGCCGGCCAGCACGATGACGGTAACGACGTACGGAATCATCTGGATCAGCGAGCCCGGGATGCGGCCGATGCCCGGCAGGTCGACGCCTTCGATCTGGATCTGTACCGCGCTGAAGAAGCCGAACATGATGCAGCCCAGCGCCGTGTACATCGGGCGCCAGTTACCGAACACCAGCGCGGTCAGGGCCAGGTAGCCCGCGCCGGCGGACATATCGCGCAGGAAGAAGCCGCTCTGGACGATCGCCAGGTAGGCACCCGAGAACGAGCACAGGATGCCGCAAACCAGCATCGCCATGTAGCGGGTGCGCTCGACGCTCACACCGGCGGCATCGGCCGCGTGCGGGTTCTCGCCGCAGGCGCGCAGGCGCAGGCCGAAGCGGCTGTGGTAGATCACCCAGTGCACCAGCGGGATCAGCGCGAAGGCGAGGTACACCAGCGCCGAATGCCCGCCGATCACGTGGCCGTAGAACCAGCCGAGGAAGGGCACGTCGGCCAGCGCCGCGGTGCCAGGCAAGACGATGTCGAACAGGCGGGCTTCGCCCAGGTCGGGCGTGCGTCCGCCCTGCTGGTAGAAGAACTGCGCCAGCACGAACGTCAGGCCGCTCATGGCGATGTTGATCGCAATGCCGCCGACGAGCTGGTTGCCCTTCTGGGTGATGCTGACATAACCCTGCAGCAGCGCCAGCGCGGCCGACACAAACACGCCCGCCGCCACGCCATACCAAGCGTTCTGCGTGGTGTAGGCGACAGCCGCCGAGACGAACGCGCTGGCGAGCATCTTGCCCTCGAGCGCGAGGTCGATCACGCCGCTGCGTTCCGCGAACAGGCCCGCCATCGCGGCGAAAATCAGTACCGGTGCATTGCGGATGGTCGATACGACGATGCTGGCCAAATGGAAGTCTTCAAACATGGCTTATCCTTTCAGCGGCGCCGGCGTGCACGTCATGTTAATCATCTTGAGGACCGCGGGACCGTACAGGTTTTCCATCGCGCCGCAGAACAAAATGATCAGGCCCTGGATGAAGATGAAGGTCTCCTGCGGGATGTTCGGCTTTTCCAGCGACAGGTCGAAGCCGCCCTGGATCAGCGCGCCGAACAGCACCGCCGACAGGAAGATGCCGACCGGGTGCTGGCGCCCCATCAGCGCAATGGCGATGCCGACAAAGCCCGCGCCGGCCGGGAAGTTCAGCGACAGGTAGTGGGTCGAGCCCATGATCGAATTGACCGCGCCCAGGCCCGCGAGGGCGCCCGAGATCAGCATCGCCACGATGATCATGCGGCTGATCGACACGCCGGCATAGTGCGCCGCGTTCTGGTTCAGGCCCGTGGCGCGCAGGCGGTAGCCCCACGACGAGCGCCATACCACGACGCCGTAAATGGCCAGCGCGATGATCGCGATGATGAAGCTGACGTTGAGCGGCGTGTCGCCCAGTACCGGGAACCATTCGCCAAGGCGCGGCATCTCGCCGGCGGCTGAGAACACGCGGCTGGCCGGGTTCTGCTGGCCTTCGGGGATCAGGTATTTGACGATGATGAAGTTCATCAGGCTGGCGGCGATGAAGTTGAACATGATCGTCGTCACCACCACATGGCTGCCGCGTTTGGCCTGCAGGTAGCCGGGCAGGAACGCCCAGCCGGCGCCGAACACCGCCGCGCCGATCATCGCCAGCGGGATCAGGAGCAGGGCAGGCAGGGTCTGGTCGAACGCCAGCATGACCATGGTCAGGCCAAGGCCGCCGATGTACAGCTGGCCTTCGCTGCCGATGTTAAACAGGCCGGCCTTCATCGCGATCGACACCGACAGCCCGGTGAAGATGAAGGTGCTGGCGTAGAACAGCGTGTAGGCCAGGCCTTCGGGATTAAGCACCGCGCTGTCGATCAGGATGGCCAGCGATTCAGTCGGGCTTTCGCCGAGCAGGTGGATCACCAGCGCCGCAACCAGCAGCGCCGACAGCAGATTCAGGACGGGCAGGACAAAGCCTGTGGCCCAGCGTGGGAGTTCGGTGATTTTCATGTTTTGTGCAGCCCGCCCATCAGGAGGCCAAGGCGGGTGGTGTCGAATTCTTCAATCTTAAGTTCGCCGGTGATGCGTCCGCCCGACATGACGATGATGCGGTCGGCCAGCGCGCGCACTTCTTCCAGCTCCACCGAGACCAGCAAAATGGCGACGCCTTCGTCGCGCATCTTCAGCAGCTGGGTGTGGATGCTCTCGATGGTGCCGATATCGACGCCGCGCGTCGGCTGCCCGACCAGCATCAGTTTCGGCTTGGCCGACACTTCGCGCGCGATCACGACCTTCTGCTGGTTGCCGCCCGAGAGCAGGCCTATGCGCAGTTCAGGATCGGATGGACGAACGTCGAAGGCCTTCAGCAGGCCGGCGCAGCGCGCGGCAATCGCCTCGAAGTCGAACAGTCCGGCGCGGCCGGTGACCCGGTCCTCGTAGCCGAACACGGTGTTCTGCATGACCGAGAAGTCCTTGATCACGCCGTCGCGCAGGCGGTCCTCCGGAATGTGGGCGATGCCCAGCGAGCGGAATAGCTTTGGCAGGCCGTCGGCGTCGCTGCGCTTTGCGTACGGCAGCTCCTTGCCGAGGAATTCGACGCTGCCCGACGTCGGCAGGCGCATGCCCGACAGGATCTGCAGCAGTTCGCTCTGGCCGTTGCCCGACACGCCCGCAACCGCAACGATCTCGCCGGCGCGCAGCGTGAAGTTAACATCCGCCAGCAGGCGCACGCCCTGGCTGTCGGTCAGCTGCAGGTTCTTGACAGTCATGACCGGCGCGCCCGGGTTGTATGGTGCGCGCGGCAGTTCGCTCTGGATCGGACGCCCGACCATCATGTTGGCCAGTTCTTCTTTGGAGGTGGTGCTGGTTGCCACGGTGCCGATCACGCGGCCTGCGCGCATCACGGTCACCTGGTCGGTGATCTCCATGATCTCGCCCAGCTTGTGGGTGATCAGGATGATGGTCTTGCCCTGTTCCTTGAACAGGCGCAGGATCTCGAACAGCGACGCGGTTTCCTGCGCCGTCAATACGGCGGTCGGCTCGTCGAGGATCAGGATCTCGGCGCTGCGGTAGATCTGCTTGAGGATCTCGACGCGCTGCTGCGCTCCCACCGACAGGTCTTCGATTTTTGCCAGCGGGTCGACGTCGAGGCGGTAGCGCGCGCAGATCTCGCGCAGCTTTGCTTCAAGCGCGCTGCGCTTTGCCGCCAGCTTGTAGCCGCCCTCGGTGCCGAGCATGACGTTATCGAGCACCGTGAAATTCTCGACCAGCATGAAGTGCTGGTGCACCATGCCGATGCCCAGTTCGATCGCTTCGTGGCTGGTGCGGATGCTGCGCTCATGGCCGTCGATCAGCGTTTCGCCACTGTCGGCGTTGTAGTAGCCGTACAGGATGCTCATCAAAGTGGACTTGCCGGCGCCGTTTTCCCCGATCACGCCATGGATCGAGCCCTTGGCGATGGAGAAGCTGACGTCGGCGTTCGCCTGCACGGCCCCGAAGGCCTTGCTTATATTGCGAAATTCTACGGCTGGCTGCATAGAGGTCAGTGGTAAGTGGTATGGATATATTCAAAAGCGCGCCGGGCCGGATAACCGGCGCGGCGCGCTTTTTTAACGCAGGTGAAAATCAGACCGGGCAGCTGCCCGCTACACGGTAGTCGACCACCTTGATCTTGCCGTTGATGATGTTGGCCTTGGCTTCCTTGACCTTCTTTTCGATGGCTGGCGTGACAACCGCGCGGTTGTCCTTGTCCAGCGCCCAGTCAACGCCGCCTTCTTTCAGGCCGCGGTGCGACACGCCGGCTTTCCAGGTGCCGTTCTGTACCTGCTTGAAGGAGTCGTAAATCGCCAGGTCGACGCGCTTGACCATCGAGGTCAGCATGCTGCCCGGGTGGAGGTAGTTCTGGTTCGAGTCCACGCCGATACCCAGCTTGCCTTTTTCCTTGGCCATCTGCAGTGTGCCCATGCCGCTGCCGCCGGCAACCGCGAACACCACGTCGACGCCGCGGTCGAACTGCGCGCGCGCCAGCTCGCCGCCCTTGGCCGGATCATTCCATGCCGCCGCGGTGGTGCCGACCATGTTCTGCATCGATTCGATTTTCGGGTTGACTGACTTGGCGCCCTGGTTGTAGCCGCACGCGAAAGCGCGGATCAGCGGGATATCCATGCCGCCGACGAAACCGATTTTCTTGGACTTGGAGGCCATCGCTGCCGCGACGCCGACCAGGTACGAGCCTTCTTCTTCCTTGAACAGGATCGAGCTGACGTTGTTACCCTTGGCGACCGAGTCGATCAGCACGAAACGCACGTTCGGGAATTCCTGCGCAACCTTCTGCACGGCCTGGGTCTGCGAGAAGCCCACCGCCGCGATCAGGTCGAGCTTCTTGCGGGCGAGGCCGCGCATGACTTGCTCGGCCTGGGTGTCGCTGCTGGCCTGGACTTCGATGTATTTAATACCGGTCTCTTTTTTGAAACGCTCTGCGCCTTCGAACGCGGACTGGTTGAACGACTTGTCGAACTTGCCGCCCGCATCGTAGACGATGCCCAGCTTCGGCGTGGCAGCGGAAGCGCCGGCGGTCACGCAGAGTACGGCCATCGTCATGCTGAGGTGCTTGAATTTCATATGAGTGAACTCCTGGAATATCGATATTGTACCCGGCGCTACTGCTGCGTTGGGACGAAGACTGCGTAAGCTTAAACGGACTAGACAGGCAAGGCCAGCAAATTGCCGCTGGTCAGTGCGAATTGTGTCAGTACTACGCCATCGAGAGGGTTACCAATTGTATCGAGCGTAACAGTCACGGCAGGTACCCGGCGTCGCCTTGGTGGGTCTTGTTCTGGGAACTTCCTTAAACGCTTACCAGTAGTCCTGTCGTTATGACACAACACCGAGCGTTACTACTAATTTTGGCGCCGGTTTCATCGCTCCCTGCTGCATCGACGGCCCGCATTCAAGTCATGGTGCTGACCGACGGCACGGAAATCGCCAGAACCCCTTACGCCATACGGCTCGCCAGAATGTTAACGGTTGAGTTGCAGAACTATGCACTACGACTTATATGTTCGGCAAATATGTTTTTACTTTGTCATTTATATCGCTGAGGTATAAATGAAAACGTTTTTACACGAGTTTCGCCATGCTAGGATCGATTTTTCTTTACTCGACGTAAACATAAAGGCAGCCAGCCCGGCTAGAATCACGCCGAAATTGTGCGCCGCAATAGCGCCCGCCGACGACAGTCGCAGCCGTAACGTTTCATCATCCAAAAGGGAATCCATGAATACCAAGAGCAAGCAATCGAGCACAGCGACCCGTACGCTGATCGCCCTGGCCATCGCCGGCGCCTTCCCGCTGCACGCGGCAATGGCGCAGGAAGCCGCCGCCGAGGCGAAAGCGCAGCCGGGCCAGCTGGAGACGGTCATCGTGACGGCGCAGCGCCGCTCCGAGAACATCCGCGACGTGCCGATGGCGATCACCACCCTGAAAGGTGAGAAGCTCGACGTGCTGACCTCCGGCGGCCAGGACATCCGCTTCCTGTCGGGCCGTTCGCCAAGCCTGAACATCGAATCGGACTACGGCCGCTCGTTCCCGCGCTTTTACATCCGCGGCCAGGGCAATACCGACTTCGACCTGAACGCGTCGCAGCCGGTCGGCCTGGTGGTCGACGACATCGTGCAGGAAAGCCCGATGCTCAAAGGCTTCCCGGTGTTCGACGTGGACCAGGTCGAAGTGCTGCGCGGCCCGCAGGGCACGCTGTTCGGCCGTAATTCGCCCGCTGGCGTGATCAAGTTCGACTCGGTCAAGCCGGTGATCGGCAAGACCGAAGGCTACGCGACGCTCGGCTTCGGCAACTACAGCGCCGTCAACGCCGAAGGCGCGGTCAACCTGCCGATCAGCGACACCATGGCCGCGCGCATCTCGGTGCAGTCGCAGAACCGCGACGACCGCGTGCACAACAACCGTCCGAACGCAGCGACCACCGACTTCGAAGGCTACGGCGACCACGCCGCGCGCATTCAGCTGCTGGTCAAGCCAACCCGCGACTTCAGCGCGCTGTTCAACGTGCACGCACGCGACATGAAGGGCAGCGCCACGCTGTTCCGCGCGAACATCCTGAAGCAGGGCACCAATGAGCTGGTCGACAATTTCGACTACGGCACCTACAACACCGACGGCGCCAACGAGCAGACCCTGAAGACCAAGGGCGCCAACATGCGCCTGCGCTGGGACATGGAAGGCCTGACCCTGCACTCGATCACCGGCTACGAAAGCGCGGACTTCTACAGCCGCGGCGACGTCGACGGCGGCTTCGGTGCAGTTTATGCGCAGCCGATGGGTCCGGGCTTCATCCCGTTCGTCGTCGAAACCGCCGACGTCCTGCCGAACCACAAGCAGTTCACGCAGGAGTTCCGCGTCGAGTCGAGCAACAAGGGGCCGCTGCAGTGGATCGGCGGCCTGTTCTACTTCAGCGAAGACATCCAGATCGACAGCATCAGCTTCGACTCGCTCGCGCCAGGCAATCCGCAGAACCCGTTCTACGCGGTGCAAACCCAGGACACCACCTCGTGGGCGGCGTTCGCATCGGTGAACTACACCGTGTCGGACAAGCTGAAGCTGCGCGGCGGCGTGCGCTATACCGACGACAAGAAGGACTTTGCCGCATCGCGCGTCGAAGCCACGACGTCGGGCCCGCACCGCATCCACAGCGACTCGACCAACGTGAGCTGGGACGCAAGCGGTACCTACTCGCTGACCAGCGACACCAACCTGTTCGCCCGCGTGGCAACCGGCTACCGCGCACCGAGCATGCAGGGCCGCCTGTTCGGCCTGGCCGACCGTCCGTCGTTCGCCGACGCCGAGAAGGCGCTGTCGGTTGAAGCGGGCGTCAAGCAGGACCTGTTCGACCGCCGCGCGCGCATGTCGGCGACGGTGTTCCAGTACCGCGTCAAGGACAAGCAGCTGACCGCGGGTTCGGGCACCATCAACATGAACCAGCTGATCAACGCCGACAAGGTTACCGGCCATGGCGTCGAACTGGACTTCCAGGCCAACCTGAGCGAGTCGCTGAACGTGTCGCTGGGCGGCAGCTACAACGAGACCGAGATCAAGGACGC
>DASWSX010000302.1:0-4677 GCA_036402435.1 Telluria sp.
AAACTTGGGTTCACGATGACACTCCTTATGACCGACTGTTGATGGGTTCGCCTTCTGGAGCGATTCAGCTCCTGGCTAACTGTGTACGCTATCCAAGCGCAAACAGATTCAACAATCGGCCCCGGGAGGCCGGCCTTGGTCAGGATTTCGCAGCGGCGACGCAGTAATCGGTCATCGCGTTGAGCACATCAGGGGCTTCTCCGACCGCGCCGACAACCTTCATCGCCACGTTCGGATGGGCGATGCGCAACTCATCAATTATCAGCGGCAGGTCGCGCAGCACATGGCCGCCCTGCCCCAGGAACACCGGCACGACCGTGACATCGTCGACGCCCTGCGCGGCAAGCGCTGCCACCTGCGCCGGCAGGCGCGGCTCCATCAGTTCCAGGAACGCAAGCGAGACCGGCACATCGGGCGTGCGCGCCTGCGTCATCTCGCGCAGGCGTTCGAACGGCGCCTTCCACGACTCGGCGCGCGCGCCGTGTGCGAACAGGATCAGTGCGCGATTGGCCATCAGTGTCTCTCCACCCACCACAAGGCGCCCAGCGCCAGCAGCAGGAACAACAAGCTCGGCGCAACCGCCGTGAGGAACGCCGGCCAGGTGCTGAGCAGGCCGAGGTGCGAGAACAGCGTGTTAATCAGGATGAAGCTCACCCCGATCATGATGCCGATGAAGATCTTCAGGCTCACGCCACCGCTGCGCGTGTGCAGGTAGGCGAACGGCAGCGCCAGCGCCATCAGGACGAAAATCGCGAACGGGTCGATCAGCTTTTTCCAGAATGCGATCTTGAAGCGGTCGGTCTCCTGGCGGTTCTCCGCCAGGTGCCGCGTGTACACGGCAAGTTCATTGGCCGACATGCGCTCCGGGTCGGCCGACGACACCGACAGGATCTTCGGCGTGATCTCCGAGGCCAGCGCCATGCTCTCGAGTTTGCGGGTTGTAACCGCGCTGGTCTCCTGGCCGAACGTCGCCTGACCCTGGGCGACTGCAGTGGCCGAATTGGAGAACACCGTTTCCGTCACATCCCGCAGCCGCCACGTATCGTTACCCTCATAAACGGCAGACTTCGCGGTAACCAGGGAGCGCATGCGGAAGTTGTTATCGAACTCGTACAGCTTGACGTCGATCAGCGTGCCGTCCGGGCGGAACTGGCTGACATTGAAGAAGCGCGATCCGGTGATCTCGCCCTTTACGCCATCGCTGTGCACCACATCCTTGGTCCACATGCCCGACCTGAACTGCTGCGACACCGACGCGCCCTGTGCGCTCAGCTTGAGCTTCTCGGCCCATGGCGCAGTGCGCGGCGTGATCAGCTCACCGAACACGAAGGTAATCAATACCAGCACGATGCCGATCTTGAAGAGCATCGCGGCCGCCATCTGGGTCGACATGCTCGAGGCGCGCATGATGGTGAACTCGGACGACGACGCAAACTGCGCCATCGTGTAGATGGTGCCGATCAGCGCAGCGACCGGCATCACTTCATACACGTGGCCCGGCACCAGCATCAACACATACAGGAAGGCGTGCTGGATCTCGTAGCCGTCCTTGCCGACATCCGGCAGCTCACCGGTGAGGTCCATGAATGAGATCAGCGCGAGGAAGGCGACGAGGACGAATGCCACGGCCTGCAGGATCGAGACCGCGAAATAGCGTTGAAGGACTTTCATCAGGCAGGCGCTCCTTTGCGCGCGCCGCGGGAGCGCTTGAATGCGCCCCACAATACCAGCGGATGGTAGCGGTGATTCGGATTGACGCGCCATGCAAACAGCAGCACGACCGTCATGGCGGCGATGAAGTGCAGCGGCCACGAAGCGGTGGCGAACTCCATCTTGCCCTGCTTGATCGAGGCCTCAGCCATTTTTTCCAGATTGCTGTACGTGAAAAAGATCAGCAAGGCGAGGATCAGGTTGGCCGCACTGCCTGCGCGCGGGTTGACGAAGCCGAGCGGGATCGCCAGCAGCATCAGGATCAGGCAGCTGACGGGAGCGGCGATACGCTTCAGCAGTTCGGACATCGTGTAGCGGTTCGGCGCGGCCAGCAGGGCCGGTGTGGACAGCGTATCGACCGGCATATTCGCACCGAGCACCGGTGTTTTGCTGGCCACGCGCATGCTGTAGCGCTCGAACTCCATCGACTGGAAATCCGCCTGTCCGGGCACGCCCTGATAGCGGCGTCCGTTCTTCAGCACCAGGAACTGGCCGCCGTCGGGCTGCTTCTCGATCACGCCTTCTTTCGCGACGACGACCGTGTTGCGGCCCTCTTCCTGCGTATTGACGAACACGTTCTGCACCACCGTCGACTCGCCCGACACGCCTTCGACGAAGAACACGCGGTTGGAGGACGACGATTCCTTGAACTGGCCGGGCGAGACCTTCTTCAGGTCTTCGCGTTTTTCAAAGCGCTGGACGAACTCGGTACTTTTCAGCTTGGCCCACGGCGTGGCCACCATGCTCAGGGCGCCCGTCAATACGACCAGTGGCAGGCCGAAGGTGAGCACCGGGGGGATCCAGCGCAGCAGCGACATGCCCGACGCGAACCACACCACCATCTCCGAGTCGCGGTAGCTGCGCGTGACGGCCACCAAAACAGAAATAAAACTGGTGAGAATCAGGATAGTTGGCAGATAATTCAGGATTGCAAAACCGATCAACGCCAGGACGTCGCCCGAATCGACCTTGCCGCCCGCAGCTTTGCCGAGGATGGAGATCAGGGTCCAGGTGGCCAGGATTGAAAACAGAATCGTAAAGGTGGCGCCGGCGGCACTCGCCAGTTCACGTCGCAGGGCGCGTTGAAAGATCATTAGAAAGTTATAATCGCAGGTTGAGCAGTGCGCGTCACAAACATGATATGGAGATCCAAATGGACTTTAGCATAAAAGCATTCGATTCAAAAAACACCATCACGTCGGCAAAAACAGGCTGTGTCGCAGTTGCGGTATTCGAAAACAAAAAAATGTCGCAGGCGGCCAAAGCCCTCGATCAGGGTGGTGAAATCACTGCTGCGCTCAAGTCTGGCGACATCACCGGCAAGCCTGGTTCGACGCTGATGCTGCGCGGCGTATCGGGTGCCGGCGCTGCGCGCGTGCTGCTGGTCGGTATGGGCAGCGACGAGAAGATCAGCGAGAAGAGCTTCACGTCGGCCGTCAATGCAATGCTGAAGACCTTCGCCTCGATCGGCTCCCAGGACGCCATTATCGCATTACCGATGACGGATGTGAAAGACCGCGACGTAAGCTGGGCAGTGCGCTGCATCGTCATCGCCGCCAACGAGAGCGAGTTCCGCACCGACTCGCAAAAGAGCAAGAAGGACCCTGCGCCGACCGGCGTGCGCAAGATCACGCTGGCCACCGAAGCGAGCCCGCAGTTAAAGGCGACGCTGGCACAGGCGATCGCGATCGCCAACGGCATGAACCTGACCAAGGAACTGGGCAACCTGTCGCCGAACGTCTGCACCCCGACCTACCTGGCCAACACGGCAAAGGAACTGGCTGCCGAATTCAACTTCGGCGTCGAAGTCCTGGAGCGCAAGCAGCTCGAAGCGCTGAAGATGGGCAGCTTCCTGTCGGTGACCAACGGCAGCGACCAGCCGCCGAAGTTCATCGTCCTCAAGCACATGGGCGGCAAGGCGAAAGACGCGCCTGTGGTCCTGGTCGGCAAGGGCATCACCTTCGACACCGGCGGCATCTCGATCAAGGCCGGTCCTGGCATGGACGAGATGAAGTACGACATGTGCGGCGCGGGTTCCGTGCTCGGCACCTTCCGCGCGATTGGCGAGATGGGCCTGAAGCTGAACGTGATCGGCATCGTGGCCGCATGCGAAAACATGCCGTCGGGCCGCGCGACCAAGCCGGGCGACATCGTCACCTCGATGAACGGCCTGACCATTGAAGTGCTGAACACGGATGCGGAAGGCCGCCTGATCCTGTGCGACGCGCTGACCTATGCGGAACGCTTCAATCCTGCGGTGGTGGTGGATATCGCCACGTTGACCGGCGCCTGCATCGTGGCGCTGGGCCATCACAAGTCCGGCCTGTTCACGCGTGACGACGACGCGCACGAAGCGCTGGCGGACGAACTGCTGGCAGCCGGCCGGCAGGCAAGCGACACCGCATGGCGCCTGCCGATCGAAGAGATCTACAACGAGCAGCTGAAGTCGAACTTCGCGGACCTGGCCAACATCGGCACGCCGGGCGGCGCCAGCGTGACTGCGGCTTGCTTCCTCGAGAACTTCACGCGCAAGTACACCTGGGCGCACCTGGATATCGCGGGCACGGCGTGGAAAACGGGTGCCGCTAAAGGCGCTACCGGACGTCCTGTGCCGCTGCTGACGACGTTCCTGATCAACCGCACCTGATGAGCCGATAACCGTAGGGCGGAAAAGCGAAGCGCCTCCGCCCTACGGTTCGTGGTACTTAATAAATCGAGTTGGCTGCTACTTCATCGACGGGTGCTTCGGAGTACGCGTCTGGACGGCGCATCAGTACCGTCAGCGTGTTCGGATACTCAAACCCGATCCCGGTCCGCTTGTCGACCAGATAACCCAGTCCCGCTGTCAGTACGACATTCCCCATCAGCGCCCCGGCATTGGCGCGCGAATCAACCACGTCCTGCCCTGCCCCGGCGCCCGACTTCTTGCAGTCGACCCACAGCTGCCCCGCGCTCTTGCGTACCGAA
>DASWSX010000303.1:0-8455 GCA_036402435.1 Telluria sp.
ACCAGCGTGGTGCGGCCGGCCATCAGCGAGTCGAGCGCGGCCTGCACCGCCCGTTCGGATTCGTTGTCGAGCGCGGAAGTGGCTTCGTCGAGGATCAGGATCGGCGCATCCTTGTAGATCGCGCGGGCGATGGCGACGCGCTGGCGCTGTCCGCCCGACAGGCGCATGCCGTTCTCGCCGATCTGCGTGTCGACGCCCTGCGGCAGCGCGGCCACCACGTCGGAAAGGTGCGCGGCCTTGATCGCCGCCGCCAGCCGCTGCGGGTCGACCGTCTCGACGCCGTAAGCGATGTTGGCGCCCAGCGTGTCATCGAACAGCACCACGTTCTGGCTCACCATCGCAAGCTGCGCGCGCAGGCTGGTGAGCGCGATGTCTTCATAAGGCACGCCGTCAAGCGTGAGCCGTCCAGCCTCGGGCGAATAGAAGCGCGTGACAAGGTTCACAAAGGTGGACTTGCCGCCGCCGGAGACGCCGACCAGCGCCACTGTCTGCCCCGGCAGGATCTCGAGGTTGACGCCGTTCAGCGCCAGTGGGTTTTGCTCCGAGTAGCGGAACGAGACATTCTCCAGCTTCAGGTGCCCTTTCGCGCGGCCCAGCACCTGCTTGCCCTCATCCCGTTCGACCGGCGCGTCGATCATGCCGAACACGGTTTCGGCGGCCGCCATCCCGCGCTGCATCGGGCCGTTGACCTCGACCAGCGCCTTGAGCGGCTGGAGCAGCATCAGCATCAGCGTAATGAAGTTGGTGAATTCGCCGACCGTCATGTCGGAGCGGATCGCCATCACGATGACGATCGACACGGCCAGCGCGGTGGCGATCTGCGTGATCGGAACGGTGGCCGCTGCCGCGACGGTGGCGCGCTGGGTAAAGCCGCGCAGCGCCGTGCTGCGCTCCTCGAAACGGCGGCGCTCGTAGCGCTCGCCCGAGAACACCCGGATCACCTGGTGGCCGCGCGCCGCTTCCTCGACCACCTGCGTCATCTCGGCCGTGACGCGCTGGTTCTCGCGGTTCAGGCGGCGCAGGCGCTTGGTGGTGGTGCGCACGATCAGCGCGGTCAGCGGGATGACCACCAGCGCAATCAGGGTCAGCTTCCAGTTCAGGTACAGCAGTCCCACCAGCAGGCCGATGATGACCAGCGAATCGCGCACGAAGGCGAGGAACACGGAGTTGATCATGTCCACCACCTGGCGCACGTCGCCGATGACGGTGTTGATCACCTTGCCGGTCGACTCTTCATGGAAGCGCGAGACCGGAAGACGCAGCAGCTTGTCGAACACCATGCGGCGCAGGTCGTTGAGCACGCGGCTCATGATCCAGTTGTTCAGGTACGCGGTGGAGAACGTGAACACGCCGCGCATGATGAAGATCGACAGCAGGATCAGCGGCACCAGCCACAGGCTGAATTCAACCTTGTTCGGCCCGAAGCCTTTGTCGAGCAGGAGTTCGAGGGCCTTGCCCAGCATCGGCTGCGTGGCGGCGGTGCCGGCCATCGCCAGCAGGGACAAAAAGGCCCGTGCGCGGTACGGTTTTACGAGGTTAAACAGGCGCGAGGCCACTGACTGGTTTTTCATTCTTCTCTTTGCGCCTGCATCAGGTGCGTTACTTGGTCAAAAGGTCAAACAAGGTCTGGGCGCTGTTCTCCTGCTGCAGGATCGCACCGGCCGCGCTGGCGCGCTGCGCATAGCCCGCATAGGCGTCGATTTGCTGCTGCACCGCGGCCAGCACCTCTGCGGGCGACGTGTCCCCGACGATGCTGCCCGCGTCGAAGCGCTGCACCATGCGCGCAATCCACGAGCCCGGCGTGGAAATCACCGGGCTGCCGTGCGAGAAAGCATCCAGTGTCACGCCACTGATACGGTCGGCAAAAGCGGCGGCATCATACAGCTGCAGGCATATCGCGCCGCGGAACAGGTCGGCGTACTGCGCCGGATCGAGCGTCTCGCCGTGGATGCGCAGGTGCGGATAGCCGATCTCGCCGAGGCGTTTCAGGTCGGCGCGGATCGGCGCGTCATATTTGCCGGCCTGCTCCGGCGAGGTTTGCAGCACGACCGGGATGCGCAGGCCATCGCGGTGCATGCGCTCGACCAGGTCGACCACATGCGCGAACCCCTTGTCGGTGCGCGCCGCACCGGCGAACAGCACGTGGCGGAACGGCTGCGCGAGCCCCGCTGCCGGCGCCGCTGGCTGCGAGATCGGATAAGGTACCACGCGGGCGTTGGCGAATCCGGCTTCCAGGAACACCTTCGTGACCGATGGCGTGGGGCCGTAGATTTCCAGGTTTGGCTGCTTGCGTGCGATCGCCTTCAGGCGCGCCATCTTGCTGTCGCTGGCGTTAAACCAGTGCACGTACAAGTAGACCTTGTTGGGCGGGATCAGCGCACCGCGCGCGGCCCAGTCGAGCATCAGCAGGTCGGCGTGGCGCGCGGTCGAGACAAACAGCTTTCCGGGCGCCTTCAGCAGCGACTTGTACAGGAAATAACTCTGCACCCGGCGGATCCGGCGGAAGAAGGTTTTTTTGACGTCGACGTTGGCGCCGCCAAACGTTACCTCGACCTTGCGGCTGGCCCACAGCCGCAGGGTGCGCGAGTCGTCGCCCATCCGGCACAGGGCGGTGATGAAGCTGTAGCAGTGTCCGGCGGCGGTAGTTAATGTCGGCTCAACTACGTTGATCGTGTTTGGCATGGATGCGGGCGGTGGCAGGCGACGGGGGCGCGTCTTCGGGCCCAAGTATCGCTTTATATAGTCAATACTGTCAAACCGCCCCGGGCTGCCGGCTTGCGTCTTTGGCGTTCAGGTAAAACCCCATCAGCAGGAACACCATCAGCGCGTAGAACGTCGCGCCCTTGAGCGACCAGAAAATCACCTCGGTCAGGCCGTAGCCGAAATAGCTGGTCACCACCAGCACGCCTGCCAGCGCCAGCGCCGACTCCTGCCTGCTGGCGCCCTTCGCGCCCACCGCGCGCGCGAAGAATACGAACGGCGCGAGGATCACGCCGAACCACGCGGCGAAGCCCAGCACCCCGCCGGTGACAAGGGCCTGCAACGTTTCGTTGTGAAAGTGCGGCATCGTCAGCACGACCGGGTCGAGCACGCCGCGGCGCACCTCGGCCTCGAGCAGCTTGCGGTAGCCTTCTTCGCTGCGCCCGAGCAGCGGCGCGTCCTCAATCAGCATGCCTGCGGCGCGCCACAGTTCGAGGCGGACCCCGACGTTGGTAAACACGCTGCCGCCGCCGAAATAAGTCGTGATATCGGACACGCCCTGGCGTACGCGCTCGCGCACACCGGTCTCGGGGACAAGGAAGGTGCCGGCCATGATGACGGCGGTCAGCGCCAGCACCAGGCGCACGCGGCGGTTGTTGAGCACCCGGCCGAAGTGAATCAGTACCACGCCGCACAGGGCGAGGCCCAGCCAGCTGCCACGGGTTCCCGTCATGGTCGATGCAGCGAGGCCCGCCAATGCGCCAAGCGCCGGCCATAGCACCTTGCTCGCGCTGCGCACGTCGATCATTGCCGCAAAGGCCACCAGCGCCAGCGAGAGCGCGATATCGCCGAACGTGATCGCGTTCATCAGGCCGCCCGGGCGGTCTTCCGACAGGATCACGCGCTGGTAACCGACCAGCATCATCGCCAGCAGGGCGCCGCCGATGACGCCCCACCACAGCGCGCGGCGGTCGGGCTTTGCGGCCAGCACCACCATCAGCGCCGATACGGCCAATAGCATGCGGACCGGCTTCTCGACGGAGCCGGCCGATTCTCCGCGCAGCAGCAGGCAGGCCAGCATGAAGAGGAAATTCAGCGCGAAGAAGATGACGACCCAGCGGATTGCCGGCCAGTGGCGGCGCAGGCCGGCGAGGCCCGGCTTCAGGAAGAAAAAGGCGGCGATGAACAAGACAATGCTGGACAGGCCGATGCCGAACGGGGTGACCAGGCTAAGGAACGGGAACAAAAAGATCAGGACGCCGATAACAGCCTGTTTCGGTTGCGTCAATTTGATCGGGTTATTGTTCATTCATTCTTATGTGGGATATTCTGCTACCTTCAGCAACTGAAAGCACCATGGCATGCAGCAAGTACCGACAATTTCCGTCGTCATCACGACATACAACCGCCCCGACGCATTGCAGGCGGTTGTGGAGGCCTGTTTTGGCCAGGATGATCAGAATTTCGAAATCATTATCGCTGATGATGGCTCGACTGCCAACACGAAGGACTGTATCGACAGCCTGAAAACGCGGTCGCCAGTGCCCCTGCATCACGTCTGGCAGGAGGACGACGGCTTCCGCGCGGCGATGGCGCGCAACCGGGGCACGCTCAGGGCGAAGGGCGAGTACATCGTGTTCATCGACGGCGACTGCATTCCGCAGCGTGACTTCATTTCGCAGCACCGCAAACTGGCGCGGCGCGGATACCTGGTGTCGGGCAGCCGCGTGCTGCTCAGCCCTGCCCTGACCTCGCGCGTCCTTTCGGAGCATATCGACCTGCACCAGACGGGGCCGGGCGACAAGCTGGCATACCGCCTGAAGGGGGATATGAACAAGGTGGCGCAGCTGCTGGTGCGCTGGCCGGATATCGGGCGCCACAGCCGGCGCTTTTCGTGGCGGCGGATCAAGAGCTGCAACCTTGCGGTGTGGCGGTCGGACCTGGAGAAGGTGAACGGGTTCGATGAGAGCTTTACCGGCTGGGGGCATGAGGACTCGGACCTGGTCGTGCGGCTGTATAACGCGGGGGTGATGCGCAAGGATGGCGCGTTCGCGACCGAGGTGTATCACCTGTGGCACCGCGAGGCCAGGCGCGACCAGGAGTCGAGCAACAAGAAAATTGTCGTCGAGCGTGCGAAGGATGGGACGGTACGGGCGACGCGTGGGCTGGCCGAGCATCAGGAATAACGCTGGCAACGGCGGTTGACGCGCTACGCGCGCATCCGCAGCTTAATACTCGATCGCGACTTCCTTCGCGCCCAGCACCTGCTCCAGCGCCAGCGTCAGCGCGTCCGACGGCGCCACCAGCCAATCCTCGCCCAGCTGCAGCGTACATTCCACGCCCTCGGGCTTGAGGCGCAGCGCCACCGGCAGGCCTTCCGCCGCGCGGTGCGGCTTGAGCACTTCGGCGATCTTCGCCGCCGGCACCGCAGCCGGCAGGAATAGTCCCACCTGGCGGCCGTAATGGATGCGCGAGGCGGTCAGGTCGTACACCTTCTCGGCCGTGATGCGCAGCCCGCCGTTGAAGCGGTCTTCCGATACCTTGCCGACCACGAGCAGGAAGTCGTCTTCCTTGAAGATGTTCTTGTTCGCTTCGAACACCTCGCTGTACACCGTCACTTCCACCACCGCCGTCTTGTCGTCGAGCGTGACGATCAGGATCTTGCCGCGCTGGGTCATCTGCGGACGCACGCCCGTGATCACGCCGCACAGCATGCGCGGCTCGCGCGACGGATCGAGGTCGGCCAGCTTGGTGCGCGCAAAGCGCCTCACCTCGCCCGCATACGAATCGAACATGTGTCCCGACAGGTAGAAGCCAAGCGCGGTCTTTTCCTCCGACAGTTTCTGCTTGTCGGTCCACGGCATCGCCTTCACGTACTCCGGCGGAGCCACCAGGTCGCTGTCGTCGCCGCCGAACAGGCTGACCTGGTTGACCGAGGCCTGCGCCTGGTCGGCCACTTCCACCGCGAACGCCACCGACGCGAGCAGGATCGCGCGGTCGACGCCGAAGCAGTCCATCGCTCCGGCGCGGATCAGCGACTCGATCGTGCGGCGGTTGATCTGCTTGCGGTCGACCCGCTTGCAGAAGTCGAACAGGTCCTTGAACGGCCCGCCGCTGGTGCGCGCCGCGATGATCGCCTCGATCGCGCCCTGGCCCGAGCCCTTGACCGCGCCAAGGCCGTAGCGGATGTTGGTCACGCGCTTGCCGGTAACGGACGGCGGCGGGCCTTCCGGCGTGAACCGGTAGTCCGAGTGGTTGATATCCGGGGGCAGCAAAGTCAGGTGGCAGACGTCCAGGCAGTCCTCCACCAGGATCTTGATCTTGTCGGTATCGTCCATCGCCAGCGACAGGTTGGCCGCCATGAACGCCGCCGTGTGGTGCGCCTTCAGGTACGCCGTGTGGTACGACAGCAGCGCGTACGCGGCAGCGTGCGACTTGTTGAAGCCGTAGCCCGCGAACTTCTCCATCAGGTCGAAGATCTCGTCGGCCTTTTCGGTCGACAGGCCGTCCTTGGCGGCGCCGGCGCGGAAGATCTCGCGGTGCTCCGCCATCTCCTCGGCCTTCTTCTTGCCCATCGCGCGGCGCAGCATGTCGGCGCCGCCCAGCGAGTAGCCGCCGACGATCTGCGCCATCTGCATCACCTGCTCCTGATACACCATGATGCCGTAGGTTTCGGACAGGATGGACTCGGTGCGCGGATCCGGATAGTCGAATTTTTCGCCGTGCTTGCGCTTGCAGAAGTCCGGGATCAGGTCCATCGGGCCCGGACGGTACAGCGCCACCAGCGCGATAATGTCTTCGAAGCGGTCGGGACGCGCGTCCTTCAGCATGCCCTGCATGCCGCGCGACTCCAGCTGGAAGATCGCGACCGTCTTGGCCTTGGTCAGCAAGTCGTACGAGGCCTTGTCGTTCAGCGGCAGCGTCTCGAGCGCGAAGTCGGCGTGGGCCGCCGGGTCGAGCTGCTTGATGTAGCGCACGGCGCGGTCGAGGATCGTCAGCGTCGTCAAACCCAAAAAGTCGAACTTGACCAGGCCGACGGCTTCGACGTCGTCCTTGTCGTACTGCGACACCACGCCCGAGTCGCCGCCCTGCGTGTACAGCGGGCAGAAGTCGGTCAGCTTGCCCGGCGCGATCAATACGCCGCCGGCGTGCATGCCGATGTTGCGGGCAATGCCTTCGACCTGCTGCGCCAGGTCGAGCAGCTGCTTGACCTCTTCCTCGTTCTCGAGGCGCTCCTTGAGCATCGGCTCTTCTTCGATCGCGTCGGCAATCGTGACCGGCTTGCCCGGCTTGAACGGGATCAGCTTGGAGACGCCGTCGCAGAAGTTGTAGCCGAAATCGAGCACGCGGCCGACGTCGCGGATCGCGCCTTTCGCGGCCATGGTACCGAAGGTGGCGATCTGCGATACCGCCTCCTTGCCGTACAAATCCTTGACGTGCTGGATGACGCGGTCGCGCCCTTCCTGGCAGAAGTCAATGTCGAAGTCGGGCATCGAAACGCGCTCGGGATTCAGGAAGCGCTCGAACAGCAGGTTGTATTTCAGCGGATCGAGGTCGGTAATGAGCAGCGAATACGCCACCAGCGAGCCCGCACCCGAGCCTCGGCCAGGACCGACCGGGACGCCGTTTTCCTTGGCCCACTTGATGAACTCCGCCACGATCAGGAAGTAGCCGGGGAACTTCATGTTGCAGATCGTATCGGTCTCGAACTTCAGGCGCGCTTCGTAGCGCGGACGCTCGGCTTCACGCTTGACCGGATCCGGATACAGGTGCAGCAGGCGCTGCTCGAGGCCGGCCTTCGATTCGGCGACCAGGAATTCGTCGATGGTCATGCCCGGCGGGGTCGGGAAGTTCGGCAGCTGCGGCTTGCCGAGCGTGAGCACGACGTTGCAGCGCTTGGCGATTTCGACCGAGTTTTGCAGCGCGGCCGGCATGTCGGCGAACAGTTCGGCCATCTCGGCCTGCGACTTGAAGCACATCTCTTCGTTAAAGCGCTTGACCCGCTTGGCGTTGGCCAGCATCTCGCCTTCGGCGATACAGGTGCGCGCTTCGTGCGCGATGAATTCGTCGCGCGACAGGAAGTGGATCGGGTGGGTGGCCACCACCGGCAGGCCAAGCTTGGCCGCCAGCGCGACGGCCTGGCGTACCTGGGCCTCCTGGTTGGCCTGGCCGGCGCGCTGCACTTCGATGTAGAAGTGGCCCGGGAAGACCCCGGCCCAGCGCCGCGCGCAGCGTTCGGCCAGCGCCAGGTTGCCGTTTTCGATGGCGGTGCCGACATCGCCGAAGTGGGCGCCCGACAGCACGATCAGGCCATTGGACTGGTCCTGGCCGGGCGTGAGGGTCGATTCGCTGGTGGCCAGCGCTTCCAGCCACTCGGGGCGGATCTCGGCGCGGCCCTTGTTCTGGTTGGTGAGCCACGCGCGCGACAGCAGGTCGCACAGCTGCAGGTAGCCCATGTGGTTCTTTGCCAGCAGCAGCAGGCGGCTCGGCTTGTCGCGGTTGTCGTCGTTCGAGATCCAGGCGTCGACGCCGATCAGCGGCTTGACGCCCTTCCCCCGCGCTGCCTTGTAGAACTTGACCATGCCGAACAGGTTCGACAGGTCGGTGATCGCCAGCGCCGGCTGCTTGTCTTTCGCAGCTGCGGCAACCGCATCGTCGATGCGTACCAGGCCGTCGACGATCGAGTATTCGGAGTGCACGCGCAGGTGGACGAACGCCGGGGCGGCTGGCTTGGCTGGGGCGGCGGCCGCTTCAG